>JBKPDO010000177.1:0-16446 GCA_046727955.1 bacterium
GCGCCGGGCCGGGCCAGTCCGCGCCTACCGGGCCGGCGCCCACCGGGCCGGCGCCCACCGGGCCGGGCCGGTCCGCGCCAGCCCCCGCCGGGTCCGTGCCTGCCGTGCCCATCAGACTGCCCCCAGCGGAGTGTCCGGGGACGGGGCCGCCGGCGCCAGCAGCCCGAGCGGCACGCCGTCGCGCGCCACCACCCGGCCGTGCTTGACCACCTGGTGAGCCAGGTTCACACCAAGGTGATAGGCCAGGTCCACGTAGGAGCGGCCGGTCAGTACCACCAGGTCGCAGGCCGCTCCGGGCGCCAGCCGGCCAGCCCGTCCCGCGCGGCCGACCGCTCGCGCGGCACCGTCGGTCGCCGCCAGCACCGCCTCCTCCGGCGTAAGGCCGCCGTGAATGCAGGCCAGCGCGATCACCAGCTGCATCGACTCGCAGTAGCAGGTCCCCGGGTTGCAATCCGTGCCCAGCGCAAGGGTGACCCCGGTCTGGCGCAGCGTGCGGATCGGCGCCGAGCGTCCGGTCCTGAGCAGGAAACTGGTCCCCGGCAGGAGGACCGCCACCGTGCCGGCAACCGCCAGCGCCGCCGCCTCCGCCCGTTCCAGGAACAGCAGGTGGTCGGCTGACGCGCAGCCCTGCTCGGCCGCGAGCCAGGCCCCGCCGGTGGGCCCCAGCTCGTTGGCGTGGAGCTTGAGCTTCAGGCCGTAGCGCCGGCCAGCCTTGAGCACCCGCCGCGACTCCGCCACGGTGAGCGCCCCACGGTCGCAGAAGGCGTCGACGAACTCCGCCAGCGGCGCGCAGGCGGGAAGCATCTCGTGCTCGAGCAGGTCGAGGTAGCCGGCGCGGTCGCCGGCGTACTCGGCTGGGATCAGGTGGGCGCCGAGGAAGGTCGGCACGATCTCGATCGGCGTGCGCCCAGCCAGCGAGGCCAGCACCTCCATGGAGCGCCGCTCGTCCCGGACGTTCAGGCCGTAGCCCGACTTCGCCTCCAGCGTGGTGGTGCCGTGCAGGGCGGCCTGGACCAACCGCTCGGCCGCTGCCTCCTCCAGTTCGGCGCTGCTCGCGGCGCGGGTGGCGCGCACCGTCCGGTGGATGCCCCCGCCGCCCGCCAGCGCCTGCTCGTAGTCAACACCGCGCAGCCGGGCGGCGAACTCGTCGGCGCGGTCGCCGGCGAAGACCAGGTGCGTGTGCGCATCGACGAAGCCCGGCAGGACCGCACGCCCGCCCACGTCCAGCCGGACGCACTCCGGAGCGAGCTCCAGCTCTGGCAGCGAGGCCTCGGGCCCGGCGAAGACCACCGCACCGTGGCTGGCCGCCACCGCGCCCCGCTCGACCAGCCCGATCGGCCCCTCGCCAAGGCTTGGGTCGGCGGTCACGAGCTGGCCCGCGCCGCTGAGGAGGAAGTCGACCTGGCTGGTCACGCCGGTCGGTCCTCCTCCAGCATGGGCAGGTCCAGGCCGCGAGAGCCGGCGACCTCGACCGCGCTCGCGTAGCCGGCGTCGGCGTGCCGCATCACGCCGGTGCCTGGATCGTTGTTCAGCACCAGCTCGAGCCGTTGCCGCCCCTGGTCGGTGCCGTCGGCGACGACCACGACGCCGGCGTGGATCGAGCGCCCGATGCCGACGCCGCCGCCATGGTGCACGCTCACCCACGAAGCCCCCGAGGCGGTGTTCAGCAGCGCGTTGAGGATCGGCCAGTCGGCGATCGCGTCGGAGCCGTCCGCCATCGCCTCGGTCTCGCGGTATGGCGACGCGACCGAGCCAGCATCGAGGTGGTCGCGGCCGATCACGATCGGGGCCGCGACCTCACCCCTGGCGACCAGCTCGTTGAAGGCGAGCCCGGCGAGGTGGCGCTCCCCGTACCCGAGCCAGCAGATCCGCGCGGGCAGCCCCTGGAAGTGGATCCGCTCCTCGGCCATCCGCAGCCAGCGGACCAGGTGCTCGTTGTCGCGGAACAGGTCGATGACGGCCTGGTCGGTGCGCAGGACGTCGGCGGGGTCGCCGGAGAGCGCCACCCACCGGAAGGGGCCCTTGCCCTGGCAGAAGAGCGGGCGGATGTACGCCGGGACGAAGCCCGGGTAGGCGAAAGCGTCGGAGAAGCCGGCGCGCTCCGCCTCGCCGCGCAGGTTGTTGCCGTAGTCGAAGACCTCGGCCCCGGCGCGCAGGAACCCGACCATCGCCTCGCAGTGACGGGCGATCGACTCGCGCGCCTGCTTGACGTATCCGTCCGGGTCCTGGGCGCGGGCGGCGGGCGCGTCGGCGGGGTCCACGCCGGTGGGGACATAGCCCCCGAGCGGGTCGTGGGCCGAGGTCTGGTCCGTGACGACGTCGGGCTGGAAGCCCAGGGCGAGCAGCTCGGGGAGAACGTCGGCGGCATTGCCGAGCAGCCCGACCGAGAGGGCCCGGCGCTCCCGCGCGGCGGCCTCGACCCGCTCGACCGCGTCGCTCATGTCATCGGCCTGCTCGTCGAGGTAGCCGGTGGCGAGGCGGCGGGCGATGTGCTCGGGGTCGACCTCGACGCAGAGGGCGACTCCCCCGTTCATGGTGACCGCCAGCGGCTGGGCGCCCCCCATGCCGCCGAGGCCGGCGGTGAGCACGATCCGGCCGGCCAGGCTCGGCCAGCCCTTGGCGGCGGCGACCGCCGCGAAGGTCTCGTAGGTACCCTGGAGGATCCCCTGGGTGCCGATGTAGATCCAGGAGCCGGCGGTCATCTGGCCGTACATGGTCAGGCCGGCCGCCTCCAGCCGGCGGAACTCCTCCCAGGTGGCCCAGGCGGGGACCAGCAGGGAGTTGGCGATCAGCACCCGCGGCGCGAACGAGTGCGTGCGGAACACGCCCACCGGCTTGCCCGACTGCACCAGCAGGGTCTCGTCGTCCCCCAGCCGCCGCAGGGTCGCGATGATCCTGTCGAAGCAGTGCCAGTCCCGGGCCGCCCGGCCGGTACCGCCGTAGACGACCAGGTCGTCGGGGCGCTCGGCGACTTCAGGGTCGAGGTTGTTGCACAGCATGCGCAGGGCCGCCTCCTGCTGCCAGCCGCGGCAGGAGATCTCCGGCCCTCGAGGGGCGCGCACCACCCGAGCACCTTCCATCGCAAGCCCCTCCCTACTCCAGCTTGACTGATGATCCAAGTGACAGGCTACGAACCCGCAGTCATCGTTCCATGTGGGGGGAGCCCGCTCCCCCCACGGCGCGCGCTTCGCGCGCCAGGGCGAATCTACCCATGTGGGGGGAGCTCGCTCCCCCCACGGCGCGCGCTTCGCGCGCCAGGGCGAATCTACCCATGTGGGGGGAGCCCGCTCCCCCCACGGCCCCCCAAGAGCGCCTGTGCCACGGTCACCGGAGTCCCTTCGCTCCCCGATCCACCGGGGCACCCTCTTGGGGTTCCCTGGCCCCTCCGGCGGCCCCCCAAAAGCGCCTGTGCCATGGTCGCCCTCCTCTGACGGATGCCTCTCGTTCACTTCAGGCGGCCGACTACCTGCTCGGCCGCGGCGACCAGCTCACCACCGGCGACCAGCGCCTCGACCGCCGCCATGTCGGGAGCGAGGAAGCGGTCCTCCTCCAGCGGCGGCACCTCACGCCGCAGCCGGTCCAGAACGGCCGCGACCGCGGGACCCGGCCGCAGGGGCGCGCGGAGGTCGATCGCCTGGGCGGCACAGAGCGCCTCGATCGCGACAGTCCGGCGCACGTTAGCGACCACCCGGCGCAGCTTGAGCCCGGCGGTCCAGCCCATGGAGACGTGGTCCTCCTGGTTCCCCGAAGTGGGGATGGAATCGACCGACGCCGGATGGGCGAGCACCTTGCACTCGCTGACCAGCGCGGCCGCCGTGTACTGCGTGAGCATGAGCCCCGAGTTCAGCCCCGGGTCCCTGGTGAGGAACGCCGGCAGGTCGTGGTTGAGGGCCGGGTCGAGCAGCCGGTCGACGCGGCGCTCGGAAATGTCGGCCAGCTCGGCCAGCGCGATCGCGAGGAAGTCGAGGACGAACGCCAGTGGCTGCCCGTGGAAATTGCCCACGCTGACCACGTCGCCAGAGTCGCCGAAGACGACCGGGTTGTCGGTCACCGAGCCGAGCTCGCGCTCCACCACCTGGCGGGCGAAGTTGAGCACGTCCCTGCACGCCCCGTGCACCTGCGGGGCGCAGCGCAGCGAGTAGGCGTCCTGGATGGCGTGGTCGGAGTGGCGGTGACTGGCGAGGATGGGCGAGCCCGCTAGCAGCCCGCGGAGATTCGCCGCACTGTCGGCCTGGCCAGGATGGGGCCGCAGCTCGTGCAGGCGCTGCTGGAACGGGCGGTCGGTGCCAAGCAGCCCCTCGATCGACATCGCGCAGGCAACGTCGGCCGCGGCGGCCAGCGCCGCCGCGTCGGTCACCGCCAGGCAGGCGAGCGCGAGCATGCCCTCGGTCCCGTTGACCAGGGACAGACCCTCCTTGTAGGAGAGGTCCAGCGGCTCGACGCCGGCGCGGCGCAGGCCTTCCAGCGCGGGCACGCGCTCGGAGCCCACCTCGACCTCACCCTCGCCGATCAGTGGCAGCGCGAGGTGCGCGAGCTGGGCCAGGTCGCCCGAGGCGCCGACCGAGCCCTGCTCGGGGATCACCGGCGTCACTCCGGCGTCCAGCAGCGCGACCAGCGCCTCGACCAGCACCGGACGCACGCCCGAGTAGCCCTGCACCAGCGTGCGGGCGCGCAGCAGCTGCATGGCCCGCACGACCTCGGCGTCCAGCGGGTCCCCGCTGCCGCTGGCGTGGGAGAGGACGATGCGGCGCTGCAGCTCACGCAGGTCGGAAGGGGCGATCGGAGTGTTGGCCAGCAGGCCGAAGCCGGTCGACACGCCGTAGACGCGCCGGCCCTCGGCGACCGCGCGCTCCACCACCTCGCGGGCGGGGGACATGCGCTTGCGGCCCTCGTCGCTCAGCTCGACCGGCACCCGCCCGCGGGCGACCGCCACCACCTCGTCGATTCGCAGAGGACCGCCGGCGAGCACGACCCGCTCGAGCTCAGCCCCCTTGCTCAGCCCAGCCATGGTGGCATCCTACTCGTGGCCGCAGGGACGAGGCCTGCCAGCCGCCGGCAGGCCTCGCCTCGCGCGCTTTCCGTAGCGTTCGCGGGTAATTCTAGGTAGAGCAGGCACGCAGAGCTCCGTAGTGCGCCGGCCGGCGCCAATCGAAGGAGCAGCCGAGACGAGATCGGCATGCGGAAGTTACGGAGAGATGGATGCAAGATCGCGTGAGTTGGGCCATGCTGGTGGTGCAGCCCGGCGTGACCGGGGAGGCAAGGAGACGACGACATGGGCACTGACTTCCCGAGCGACACAAGTACCAGCACCCCCACCCTCGAGCGCGAGGTGTGCGACAAGTGCGGCTCGCGCATGACTCTCCAGAGCTCGGCCTACGGGTTCGAGCGCTGGGAGTGCCCTAAGTGCCACCAGATCGTCGGCATCGACCGCGATCCCGAGGTGGGCGGCCGCTTCCAGATCGACCGCGGCCAGCCGTGGAACTACTCTCCCGACGCATTCAAGAACTAGTGAGATTACAGAGAGCAGCGGGCAGCCGCTGAAGAGATCGACGTGCGCTCGCAACGGCGCGAGCAGTGGCGAGGGGCCCCATGAGGGGCCTCGCTTGGTCTCTGGAGTCAGGGCCTCCGGGGTAGGGCTCTGGGGTCAGGGCCGTGGCGCTGTTACCATGCGCGCGCGTTAGCTAGAGACCCCATCCCCCACAGCGAGGATCCGAGCCCGTGCCCACGACCACCGTCTACCTGGTGCGGCACGGGCATGTCGAGAACCCGGATCGCGTGCTCTACGGGCGCCTGCCCGGGTTCAACCTCTCGGCCCTCGGCAAGGCCCAGGCCGAGCTGCTCGGTAAGTACTTCGCGCCGGTCCCGCTGGCGGCGGTGCTGTCCAGCCCGCTGGAGCGGGCGCAGCAGACCGCCGCGGCGATCGCCGAGCCGCACGGGCTGACGGTCGAGACCGACGAGCGGCTGATCGAGGCGAGCAGCCTGTTCGAGGGCGTCGCCGGCAACCTGGTCTGGTACATCCTCCGCCACCCCGGGCTGTGGTGGAAGCTACGCGACTATCGCACCCCGTCCTGGGGCGAGCGCAACATCGACCTCGCCGAGCGCGTGCAGGCGGCGGTGACCTCGGCCAGGGAGCGATTCCCCGGCCAGCAGGTGGTGCTGGTGTCCCACCAGGCGCCGATCTGGGTCGCCCGGCTGGCCTACGAGCGCAAGCCGCTCGGCCACTGGCCCGGGCGGCGGCGCTGCGCCCTGGCCAGCGTGACCACCCTGGACTTCGACGGCGGCCGGCTGGAGCGGCTCAGCTATGCCGAGCCCGCCGCGTTGGCCTCACCGTCGACCAGGCGCAGCAGGTCCTCGCCATAGTTGTCCAGCTTGGCCGGGCCGATCCCCTCGACCGCCAGCAGCTCGCCGCGGCTCCTCGGGCGGCGCTCGGCCAGCGCGGCCAGGGTCTTGTCGTTGAAGACCACGTACGGCGGCACCCCGTCCTGCCTCGCCCGCTCCCGGCGCCAGGCGCGCAGCCGCTCGGCCAGGGGCGAATCCCGTACCCGCGCCCCGTTCCCGGCCGACTGTCTCACCGCCGCCGCCACCGCCCGCGGGCGCACCCGTTCCCCCGGGAGCACCAGGTCGTCGAGGAAGCGCGACGGCTTGCGAGGCTGCTCGCGACCGGACGGCCCCGCGCGGCGCGCCGCCCACCCCAGCCACAGATGGACGCGAGCCCTGGTCAGCCCCACGTAGAGCAGCCGGCGCTCCTCGTCCACCTCGTCGGTGGTGCTCGCCTGCCGGATCGGCAGCAGCCCCTCCTCGAGCGCGGGCAGCAGCACGGCGTCGAACTCGAGCCCTTTGGCACGGTGATAGGTGAGCAGGTTCACGCCGCCGCCGACGCCGGCGACCTCATCCGTCGCGCGCCGTTCCACCTCGGCGAGGAACGCGGTCAGGTCCGCGCGCTCGTCCGCCTCCCGCAGTCGCTCGGCAATGCCCAGCAGCGTGACAAGGCTGGCCTGCCGCTGGCGCGCCTCCTCGCCGTCGGGCTCGGCGTCGCGACGGAAGCCCATGCGCTCGAACCAGACCGCCTCCACGGCGTCGACCAGCCCACCCCCCGCCGAACGGTCGGAGCGCGGGCGGAGCAGGCGCAGCGCCTGGCGCACCTCCGGCCGGCGGAAGAACAGCTCGCCGCGCACCTGATAGCGGGTGCCCGCCTCGGCGAGCGCCTCCTCGATCGGGGGGATCTGCGCATTGATCCGGACCAGGACCGCGATCTCCTCGAGGGCGACCCCAAGGTCTGCCAGGCGGCGCACCTCCGCCACCAGGGCGGCGGCCTCGCCAGAGGCCGACTCGAAGGCGACGACCGCCGGCTCCGGCCCCACCTCCCTCGTCGCCACCAGGCGCTTGGCCCGCCCACGTCCGGCCCGGGCCAGCAGCCTGTTCGCGACGGCGAGCACCTGCGGCGTAGAGCGGTAGTTCTGCTCGAGCTGGAGCACCGTGGCATCCGGGAACCGCCGGGTGAAGCCGGTCAGGTACTCGCTGGAGGCACCGGTGAAGGTGTAGATCGTCTGGTCCTCGTCGCCGACCACGGCCAGGTCGCGTCGCTCGCCGAGCCAGGCCTCGAGCAGCGCCTGCTGCAGGGGGTTGGTGTCCTGGTACTCGTCCACCGAGAACCAGCGGTACTGGCCACGGAACTCCTCGGCCACGTCCTGGCTGCCCTCCAGACCGTCGAGCATGCGGGTGAGCATGTCCTCGAAGTCGATCTTGCGGGCTCGCTCCCTGGCCCGCTCATAGCGGCGGAACAGCCCGGCGAAGAGATCGGGCGGCAACGGGGTCGAGCGGGCGGTCCCATCGACCGCGCCCTGGTAGCCGTCGGGCCCGATACGCCGTGCCTTGGCCCACTCGATCTCGTCGGCCAGGTCCTTCAGGGCGGTGAACTTGTAGCCACCGGGAAGGCTGCGCTGCAGCGGGACCAGGAGTGGTGCCTTGGACTCGAGCACGTCGGGCAGCGGGGTCGAGGACAGGCGCGGCCAGAAGTAGCGGAGCTGCCGCCACGCGGCGGCGTGGAAAGTGTGGGCCTGGACCCCCGGGAAGCCGAGCTGGGCCAGCCGCTCGCGCATCTCCCCGGCCGCCTTCTCGGTGAAGGTGACCACCAGCACGTGCTTGGGGTGGACGGCGTCGGTGGCGATGGCGTAGGCGACCCGGCGCGAGATGACCCGCGTCTTGCCCGTGCCGGCCCCGGCGAGGATGCAGACCGGCCCGGTGGTCGCCTCGACCGCCGCGCGCTGCGCGGGGTTCAGGTCGTGGACGAGGAACTTGGAATGCATGCCCGCGAGTCTGCCACACCTCCCCGACTCCCCCGGCTGGTTGTCCACAGGCCCTGGCCGACCTCGCCGCCTTCTACGGCCGCCTGCCACGATGACACCTGCAGGAAACGTGACTCATAGACCAGCGGGCGTCCGGAGCCTGCGAACGGTCGCGGTCGGCTCTCTATGCGGCTCCTGTACTTAGCATGCGGCCCGCGCCGCTAAGCACTAGCCGCACCCAAGGCACGTTGAAGCCGGCCTTCGTGATCTGCGGTCTGCTGACACGAACACTCGCAGCTTCAAAGTTCAAGCGTTCCTCTATCCACGTACGCAGCAAGGACGTGTATCCGACCCCGCGCTCCCTGGCGATCTCCCGCAACTGTTCGGCTGACCTGCCCTCTAGTCGGACGGTTACCTGTGTACCGAGCGTCCGCCGAGGCTTGTTTGGTGTTGGATCCGGGACCTCTTCCCACAACTCGTCGTTCTCAGCGTCTCGCTCAAACTCAGCGGCCAGCCTGGCTTCTTCATCCTTAGGAACGCGGCTCATGGCTTCCCCTCCCGCAGCCAAGCCTCGGACGGCTTCGGACAACAGACCCTTGTACAACCCTCCATCGCATCATTGCTGCTTGTCACGATCGAACCTCAAGCGCATGAATGGCCCTCAGGACCCCTTCCTGTTCATCGAGCCACAGAATGCCAACCATCAGCCTTCGCCCTGAGCGCGGGTCGCAGCCAACCATCATCCACGTTGCAGTGCCCTTCCGCTTGTTCCGGCGGTACTGGGGCCGATTGGCCCAGATGGCCTCAACCTCGTCAGGTCGTACGTTACGTATAGCCAATTTGTCAATATTGGCGTCGTCCCAGTCGAACCTCTCCGCTGAGGATGGATGGCGCACCCCTTGCCTCCGGCAAGGCTATGTCTTACATTATGTAATACATATGCATTACAATACACCAGGAGGCAAGATGCGGCTCACAACTCTCATGCTCGCGGACCATGCGGAAGCGGTGAACGGCAAGCTCTACGTCACCGGCGGTTGTTGGAACTCCATCATGGTCCCCCAGCTCCCTGTGGTTCATCCTCACTTCACCGTCGCCGCATCCCTGCACGTCCCCTGGCAGGCCACCAATCAGCAGCACTTACTTCGTCTCGACCTCATCGATGGGGACGGACAGTCGATGCTTCCAGAGCCAGTGCAAGGACTCTTTGAGGCAGGTCGGCCGCCTGGGATGCGCTCGGGGGACGAGGCCGTCATCGTGTTTGCGTTCAACTTCGACGGCATGCGACTCGAAACCACAGGGATCTATGAGTTCGTGTTCGAGGTAGATGGAACTGAGCTTGGCCGGATTGGCTTCAAGGTCATCGTCGCCGAACCTGCGACCTTGACCGGTCAAGCACTCAGCTAGTCAGTGAGCCCCGTCACGCGAGCGGCTGCTCAGGATGGCACTACTTCGCTCCTGCCCTACCCGCTCAACCCCCGAAGCGGGTCGTGCTCGGGTGTCCGCTGGACGACGCGCTGGACCTTGCCCAACTCCGTCCGGGGGAGCGTGCCGGGGAGCAGGACCTGCACCTCTGAGCGCAGCGCGAGCCGGCGCTCCAGCGCGGCGGCGATCGAGGCGCGAACCCGGGCCCGCTGCTGCTCGCTCGCCTGTTCCGCCGTGGCCAGCTCGCAGGCGACCACCAGGTTCGGCATGGTCTGGATGCGGTCCACCACCAGCAGGTACTGCGACCCGACCGCCGGCTCGGCCAGCAGGACCGCCTCGACCTCGCTCGGGTAGACGTTCACGCCCCGGATCACCAGCATGTCGTCGGCGCGGCCGAGCACCTTCGACATGCGCGCCAGCGTCCGGCCGCACGCGCACGGCGTCGCGTCGAGCGCGGCGATGTCGCCGGTGCGGTAGCGCAGCACCGGCATGGCTTCCTTGGTCAGGGTCGTGAAGACCAGCTCCCCCCGTGCCCCTGGTGGCAGTGGCGCCCCCGTGGCAGGGTCCACGACCTCCGCCAGGAAGTGGTCCTCGTTGACGTGCAGGCCAGACCGCGCCTCGACGCACTCGCAGGCGACCCCCGGGCCGATCACCTCGGAGAGGCCGTAGATGTCGAGCGCCTTGATCGACATGGCCGCCTCGAGCTGGGCACGCATCGCCTCGCTCCAGGGCTCCGCCCCGAAGATCCCGACCCGCAGCGAGATCTCCTCGCGGGCGATCCCAGCCTCGGCCAACGCCTCGGCCAGCCTGGCCGCGTAGGACGGCGTGCAGCACAGCACCTCTGGACGCAGGTCGCGGATCAGCGTCACCTGGCGGGCGGTCTGGCCTCCGGACACCGGGACCAGCGTGCACCCCATCAGCTCGGCGCCCGCGTGCATGCCCAGGCCGCCGGTGAACAGGCCGTAGCCATAGCCGTTGTGGACGACCGTGCCCGGACCGGCGCCGGCGCAGCCCAGTGCGCGGGCGCAGACCTCTGCCCAGACGGCGAGGTCGGCGCGGGAGTAGGCGACCAGGGTGGGGCGGCCACCAGTGCCAGAGGAGCCGTGGACCCGGACCACCTGCTCGCGCGGGACGGCGAGCATGCCCCACGGGTAGTGGTCCCACAGGTCGGCCTTGGTGGTGAAGGGCAGGGCGTGCAGCTCGCCGAGGGTGATGCTGGCCGCGGGGTCGATCCCGGCCTCCTCGAGGCGGCGCTGGTAGAAGGGGCTCTGCCCGGCGAGCCGTCGCAGCAGCTCGTCGAGGCGACGGCTCTGCAGCTCGGCGCGCTCGCCGGCCGGTATCGCCTCGGCCGCTCGGTTCCACATGCCCATGATTCGCCTCCCGCCTGGCTCGCCTCCCGTCACCGCTCGCCCGCCGCCCGATCCTATCGACCCTCGACGCGGGAGCGAACCCGGGACCTCGGGCTGGTCCGGCCAATGCGATCTGGGGCACTATCCTTGAGGAGTGGCGGTCACTGACCGAGGATCGCCCGGCAATGGCGCTGGGCGGGCACGCCCCGCAGCGCCTTGCGACGACCCTGGGAGGACAGCGTGGGCGTTTTCGACAAGATGGCCGAGCATGGACATGAGCAGGTGATCTTCTGCTACGACCGCGCCAGCGGGCTGAAAGCCATCATCGCCATCCACGACACGTCACTTGGTCCCGCCCGCGGCGGCACCCGCTACAAGGCCTACGCCAGCGAGGATGACGCCCTGGACGACGTCCTGCGCCTGTCCAAGGGCATGACCAGCAAGTTCGCCTTCACCGACATGCCGAGAGGCGGCGGCAAGGCGGTCATCATGCGAGACGACGGCGGCCACGCCGACAAGCGGCTGCTGCTGCGGGTCTACGGCCGCTTCGTCCAGCTCTTGGCCGGCCGCTTCGGCACCGGGCCCGATCTCGGCACCAGCGCCCGCGACATGGTCGACGTCGCCAGCCAGACCGACTACGTGTGGGCGGTGGACCGCGACTTCGGCGGCACCGGAGATTCCACTCCGCTGACCTCCCAGGGAGTGCTGGCCGGCATCCAGGCGGTGCTGGAGGAGGTCCTGGGCTCCGGGGACCTCGCGGGCCGGCGAGTACTGGTCCAGGGGCTGGGCGGCGTCGGGGGCCACCTGGCCGAGCTGCTGGTGACGGCCGGCGCCAAGGTCGTGGGCGCAGAGCTGGATCCCGCCCGGGCCAAGGAGCTGGCCGGCCGGCTGGGCCTAGAGCTGGTGGACCCCGAGCAGGCCTACGACGTCGACTGCGACGTGTTCAGCCCCAACGCGCTGGGCGGGGTGCTCAACCAGCAAACGATCCCGCGGCTGCGCTGCCGGATCGTGGCTGGTGGGGCCAACAATCAGCTGGCCACCCCGGAGGACGGGCGGCGGCTGTGGGAGCGGGAGATCGTGTACGCGCCCGACTACGTGGTCAACTCGGCGGCGCCGTACGCCGTCATCGGCGCCGGAGAGCTGAGCTATTCGCCGCAGCGCCTGGCCGCGAGCGTGCAGGGAGTGGCGGACGCGCTGAGGATGGTCGTGCGCCGGGCGCGGGCGGAGGGACGGCCCACCGCCGAGGTGGCCGACACCATCGCGGAGGAGCGCGTCGCGATCGCCGCGCGACTGCGCGCCATGAGCCCGGGCACCGGCGCAACCCCCCGCAGCCAGTATCACTGAGGCCGGCGTGCCGACTTGGCGGTAGCCTAGGTAAGCAGCAACTCTCATATGGGCCACCGGCGAAGAAGAGAACGATGATGGACGAGCACGCGGGTCGGATCACGATCATCGCCTCGTCGACCATGGTCCATCAGCGTGTCAGGTGCATGATCTGCGACCGGCCAGTCGACCATCGGGTCGTGTTCATGACCAACGACGCGCGCGTCCTCCACGCCGGCTGCGTGCCCGAGCACGTGAACGTGCCGAGGTCCGTTCTGCTGCAGGCGATCCGCCGGCTCGAGCGGATGGTGGAGCGGTCCCGGGCCAACCAGCGCCAGGAGCCCGACGGCGAGCCGCCACCCCCGGCGTCCTGACCTGCCGGTCGGGCCGCTGCCACCGCCCCCCGTTGCCTCCGCTCGAACGCGTGTTCTACCCTGTCCGAATGCAGACGTTCAGCGACCTGCGCGGGGAGCGGCGGCGGCCGGCCGTCGAGCTGCCCCTGTTCGAGGCGCCCGCCGTCGTCCGCACCTTCGACACCCCCGAGTTCCGCGGCATCACCTTCTACGAGGTCGAGGCCAAATCGATCCTCAACCACGTCCCCCCCGCCAGCCGCATGGGCTTCGAATGGACCATCAACGTCTACAGGGGCTGCTCTCACGCCTGCAGTTACTGTGTATCTGGTGACACTCTGATTCTGACGGCGGACGGGCGCACCAAACAGCTGGCCGATGTGCGGGTCGGGGACGCCATTTACGGAACCGTCTTCGACGGAAAATATCGCCGATACGTGGTCACGGAAGTGCTCGACCATTGGTTCACGGTCAAGCCCGCGTACCGCGTCATCCTCGAGGATGGGACGGAGCTCATCGCCAGCGGCGACCACCGCTTCCTCACCCGCCGCGGATGGAAGCACGTAACCGGCTCCGAGCAGGGCCGGCACCGGCGGCCACACCTGACCGTCAACGGCAAGCTGATGGGCACGGGAAAGTTCGCATCACCCCCGAAGGACGGGCCGGAGTACCGGCGTGGCTACCTCTGCGGGATGATCCGTGGCGATGGTCATCTCAGCTCTCCCACCTACCTGCGGCCTGGTCGAAGTCCAACGACGGTTTTCAAATTCCGCTTGGCGCTCGTGGACCTCGAAGCGCTTCGTCGAGCCCGCAGATATCTTGCGGAACTCGACGTGGTCCTTGACGAGTTCGTATTCCAGGAAGCCGTCGGCACCAGAAAGCAGATGACGGCGATTGGCACTGGTGTGCATCGCGTTGTGGCCATCGTAGAGGAGGCCGTCACCTGGCCACATGCTCCGACAGCGGAATGGTGCAAGGGATTTTTAGCCGGCGTCTTCGACGCCGAGGGCAGCTACAACAGCAATGGTACCATTCGTATCTGCAACACAGATCAGGAGATCATCGACCAGATCATCTGGTGCCTGCGGCGCTTCGAATTCTCCTACGTCATCGAGAGACGGAACCTCGACAGGGTGAAACCCGTAACGGATATCCGGATCGTCGGCGGACTCCGCGAACATCTGCGTTTCTTCCACACCGTCGACCCGGCGATCACCCGCAAGCGCACGATCGACGGCATGGCGTTGAAGAGCGACGCCCCGCTCCGGGTCGTGTCGATCGAACCGCTGGGCGTGGACCTGCCGCTGTACGACATCACCACCGGAACGGGCGATTTCATCGCAAACGGTATAGTTTCTCATAATTGCTTCGCTCGCCCGTCCCATACCTACCTGAACTTCAACGCCGGCCGCGACTTCGAGACCAAGGTGGTGGTGAAGGTCAACGCGCCGGAGGTGCTGCGGCGCGAGCTGCGGCGGCCGTCGTGGTCCGGCGCGCACGTGGCGATGGGCACCAACACGGATCCGTACCAGCGCTGCGAGGGCCGCTACCGGCTGACCAGAGGCGTGCTCAAGGCGTTGCGGGACTACGCCACCCCCTGCTCGATCCTCACCAAGTCGCCCCTGCTGCTACGCGACCTCGACCTGTTCACCGAGCTCGCCGAGGTCGCCGGGTTCGCCGCGAGCCTGTCCATCGGCACGCTCGACGAGGAGGTCTGGCGCCGCGCCGAGCCCGGGACACCGCATCCGCGGGCGCGCATGGAGGCGGTCAAGGCGCTGAACCGGGCGGGCGTGCCCTGCGGCGTGGTGATCGCCCCGGTCCTGCCCCGGATCTCTGACTCCCCCGCCCAGCTCAGGGAGGTTGTCCGGGCCGCCGCCGAGGCGGGTGCGACCCACGTCTCGCCGATCACGCTTCACCTGCGCCCGGGCGTGAAGGAGGAGTTCATGCCCTGGCTGGAGCGCGAGTTCCCCGACCTCGTAGCCGGCTACCGGCGCATGTACCGCGGCTCCAACGCGCCCAAGGCAATCAGAGAGGCGATCGGCGAGCGCGTCCAGGCAGTCAAGCGCCACCACCCGGCCGCGCACCTCGCCGAGCCGATCACCTCGCGGCTGACCCCCGCAGGAGGGCATCCCGACCCACTCGGCGAGCAGCTCAGCCTGCTCGGCTGAGGGGGCACAGCATCATAGGCCGAGTGGGACTGGGCCTGGCTGGCCGATCCTCCGTAACGTGAGAGGGTCCCGTGACTCAGGCAAACTCCAGTTCGTACTTACCAGTTGCCTCCGTCTCGCTAGGCTCGGCGATGTTAAAGGTGAACGTCCCGGTCTGCCACAGATATGCAATAAACATCCCAATCGTGGCACTTGGCGCTACATGATGCAGGTCTCGGGAGGGTTCGCCTGCGCTCGCCTCCTTGATGGTGGCGACCGTCATGCTGCTCGAACCGGCACGAACGCAAAGGGTGACGGGAGTCCCAATAGACTCGATGCGCTGAACGATCTCGCTTACCGCGTCATCCACGGACGCAACGACGATTGGACACTCGCCTGAGCTGTTGATGGCCACGGAGCTGCGGAAATCCGGGTTCATACGAAGCATCGCGACCACCTCACGCGCGGTCGCCAGCCGATCGTCACTTACCTCTCGAGACATTGAAGTACCTCCGCCGGTTCTCCGCCCACTCATCGAAGACGACCGCCTCAGCTCTGGCATAGCCCTCTTCAATGCGATCCAGGCTGCAGATCTCCTCCGTCATCGACTCTACCCGTCCATGCTTGAAGAGATGGAGATGCACCCTACCGTGGCTACAGTCATATCTGACCACATCGTGCCATTTACCGTCGACACTGATTTGCTGGATTATCGCAAAATCTACGACTTGCTTGTACAGCCCTAGCACCTGACGAACGACAATCCTGTCTTGATCGCTCAAGTAGATATGGTAAGAGACCCAATCCGTCTCCTCGTACTGATCGTTCTCATCGGTCGACGAGCGCTGCTCAGGCCTGCCTGAGATCTCCGGAAGCCGACTCTCGCGCCGATGACGACCCTTGGCCTTGGTCATGTGGAGCGCCCGCTCAGCCTGCTCGGCTGAGAGGGAGGTCGTCGCCGGCGGCGATCAGCGCCGAGCCGATCACCGTCTCGGCCTGCTCGCCGAGCTGGGCGGTCGCGGGCAGGTGAGGGGGCGGTGGGTCGATCTCCGCGACGCCGAGCGCGACCAGAGGATCCAGGAAGACCGCGGCGACCGCGCGCAGCAGCCATTCCCCCGCCGGCAGGTCGAGGCCGTGAGCCACCGCGTCGACCAAGCCGCCGAGGGCGATCTCGACACCGGCGGGCAGGCCGAACAGCAGCCGGAGCACGCGAGTCCTGCCCTGGTGCAGGACGGCGACGGCTGCGGCGCCGTCGAGCATCTCGCGCCACCGCACCCGGTGGCACCAGGCGGCGTAGACCAGGCCGGCGCGCAGGCCGGAGTCGAGCTGCCTCCAGGGATGGCGCAGCGTCGTCGCCTCGATCCGGTCGCCGCGGTCGCGCACGAGCCCGATCGCCTCGGCCAGGGCGCGCAGCAGCTCGACCGCTGCCAGGTCACGCGGGCTCAGTGGGCCGGATGGCAGAGGTGGGCCGCCCGGGCCGCCCGGGCCGCCCGGGCCGCCGGGGTCCGGGCGACCGGGGCCGCCCGGGTTCGACGGCGGGATCAGCTCGAGGGCGTCGGCGGCCAGC
>JBKPDO010000178.1:0-16948 GCA_046727955.1 bacterium
TGCAGGAACTGCGCCGCCAGCTCCATCACCGGTCACGACTCGAGGAGGGGGTGGTCGACCAGACTGTCACCCCTGCCGCATAAGATGCCGTCAGTGGGAGCCCGCGTCCGCCCGCTTTTCCACCAGAAGCGGGACGCCACCTCCCTGCGCGCTGGACTCTAGAAGCGGCCAAGTGATGCGCTGTGACCCAGCGGGTCCAGGAAGAACCTCTTGGATCGTCCGGATGATCCTCGGGATGATCAGGTCGCAACACTAGCCACCGCGGCTCTGGCGAGGCACGGGGTCACCGAGCCGCCCCCATTGGTTGCGTCCGAGCCCGCGGGGTGCCGGAGGGCACCAACCGAGGGTGATCTACGCCACAGACGTCCCAGGCCCGCAGGGGCGATCCTTGTGCCCTGTCCAAAGGAGGACGGAACGGAGGGATCACCATGCTGCAGCACCCGATCATTGCCGCCGCCCTGGTCGAGCAGCGCCAAGCCGACCTGCGCCGCCAGGCCGACCGCTGGCGCCTGGCGCACAGCGGCCGGGATGACCATCGGTCACGGCGGCCTGCCAGCCGCCGCTGGTGGCGGCCGGCCCCCCGGCCAGCCTCAGCGCAAGCCTGAGCAGGCCCTCGTGACAGGACCGCGTCTCTTGGGATGGCGGCGCAGCCACTTGCTGTCAACTACGGCCGAAACTGACCCCCTACCGTCGGTAGGGGGTCAGTTTTCACGCGTCGCCGACACTTGCGCTCTCCAGCGCACTGGATCATCACACGCCATCCTTATCAGCTATCCCGCGCTTACCGCCATGCCGACCTGCGGGTTCCCTGCCTGGCTGGACTCCAGAAACGACGAGGTTATGTGCTGTCGTCACCGGGCCAGGGCCTCGCATCAGGGACCTTTATGAGCGAGACCGGCGGCGCATCAGGATCGCTAGCGCCTTGAGCGCGTCCCGACGCCGGGCTGGGCAGCGAGGCAGGACCGCAGCTAGCACGGCGATCAGCACGGCCACACCGAACAGGATGGCGGCTGCGGTGGTGGGGGTGAGAAGGGCGCTCATCATCGATCCTCTAGAGCAAGTGACGGAGACTTGCTCTGAAGAGGCTAGCCGACAAGCACCGTGAGCAACAGCCGCCGACTTACTACCCGATGTGGCACACTTGCCCTCATGCGAGTCAGCTACGGCAACGGCGGATGGGTTCGGGTCGACGGCATCGGGCTGCCTGGGCCGCTCTACGTTCGGTTTGCGGCCGATGAGCGGGGCCGCTGGCGGGTCGTTGAGATCTACGTCGACGGACGGGGCACGCCGCTGTCCACCGCTATGCTTCGCCAGCTGCGGCTCGACCTGCTCGAAGCGGCGGTGCTCCAGTACGAGAACATGGCGGCCCGCAGTGGTATCCCGGGTCCTGATCTCCATCGGCTGGCCGCGCACTACAGCACCACGTGGGGCAGGAGCGCCTATGACGGTCAGCATTGCGACACGTGCGGCGGCCCGATCAAGGGCATAAGGGGACGCATCCTTGCCTTGCGGAACTGGGTTGCCGAGAGCTGGTTCGCGCAACTGCCGGACAGCGGCATAAGGCGGGTTCCGATGCCCAGGGAGCCCAGATCACTCGACGCGGAGTTCGAGGAGCTGCCAGCGATCGAGCCACCCGCTGGGCACCGGATGACTGATGACTTCCTGCACACGGTGGCCCGTGCCTACGCGATCGCGGCCTTGAAGGGCCTGCCGCCCGCGCCCGCGATTGCGGAGAAGGCAGGTGTATCCCGCCGGGCGGTGCATAAGTGGGTCTACACGGCACGAAAGCGCGGGATCATGCCGCCCGGCACGCGCGGACGGGTCGGGTAGTTACACTGCGGTTCCTCCCCTGCTGGACCTAGAGGCTGGGGAGGTGGCGCGCTATGAGCCAGGTGATGGGTCGCCCGGCTTCACTCCAACTATAGTTGCCCGAGTGATGGACGGATCGTCACAGTGTCGGGTAAGTGGAGTTGGCGGTGCGCAATGGTTCGTCATCCTCGGGGCTTCGACGCAGTCTCGGCCTGAATTCGGAACAGCGAATGGGATCGCCGTCGAAGACGGCGGCGCGCCGAAGGTGCGCTGAAATTGCGAGCGCTCCATGCGGCAGTCGGTCGGCTGAATGAATCGATCGCCGCCGAAGGCGGCTCCATGCAGCCGGCCGGCTGACGAATGGATCAAACGCGCGAGCACCACTCCCCCAAGGGGGGCCAGTCGCCCGCGGTCTTTGCGGGCGACTGGCCCCCCGCAGGGGCTCTACCAGCGGTAACGCCGCCAGCCGGCGGGCGAGAGGGTACGCACCTGGCGCGCGTAGGGTCCAGCGTAGGGTTTGGCGTAGGGTCCAGCGTAGGGGCTGACGTACCCTTCGAGGCGCCCGAGCAGGGCCGGGTGAGGTCGTTCCCCGGGTGAGCGGGGCAGGGCTGCGGAGCTTGCCAGCGCAGCAGCAAGCGCCAAAGGCGCTTCCAATCCGACGGCGCGTGTCGTGGCCCGTACTCAAAACAGCAGGCGAGAATGCCCGAGCCTATTGCACCGAACATGTGACGGGCTGAACGTCACACGTTCCGGGCCGGACGGTCACCAACGGATCGTCATAGGCGGACCGATCGGGTAACGATCCGTCAGTCACCCGGGCACAGAGGGCGTGACGATCCGTTAGTGACCCGCGGGAACGCTCGGGGGGCAGCAGCGTCCGCTCGGCATGCCCAGATGGCTGCATGCGGTCAAGACGCACGCGGAGGCATAGGTACTGGATAACACTCGCCGACTGTGACGTGGGGCACTGCCGTGTGCAAGCCGAGCGGTCACTGTAAGCAGTTCAAGACCCGTCGTCCACTGAGGAGGCGATGATGCCCCATCGTCTTGGACCGAAGAGCTGGCGCGCCAGCGGCGAGCGGCCCTGAACGCCGAGGCCAGCCATGAGCGACTCGTGCGCCAGACCCGGCCGCCACCGCGCGCCGATCCGGAGCGCGGCCGGCTCGTCGCAACGGCACGGACGCTTGCCTACCACGTCCGCGCCTTGGTGGCGCGCGCCACCTAACTGGCGGATCGTCACAGTCGGGCGGATCGCGTGATGATCCATTGGTCACGCGGCCACAAGGAGGGGCGTGACGATCCGTCAGTTAGGTGGCATGCGAGGAGGGCCAGCAGCACCACAGGTGTGACATTTCGTCCGTGGTGCTGCTGGCCTGGAGACTACAGGCCGTACTTGTCGCGGAGCTGCTCGGCCTTGGCGGTGCAGGCGGCGGCCTCGGGGCCGTAGGTGGTGGAGGCGGCCTTGGCGCGCAGGCCCCCGTAGCGGCGCCGGGCGCGCTCGTGGGCGGCGTCGTCGTGGTGGTAGGTGTGGGCGGCGCGCAGGCTACCGCAGGCGCCGCAGAAGACCCGGGGCCGGCTGGTACCGGCATGCGGCGGCTGGTGCGTCCGGGCACGCTGGCGTCGGTGGCGCTCCTGGTCCTCACGCTCTCGCTGGCGGCGGGCGCGCTCGCCGCGGGCCTGCTCGTGGACGCGGCGCTGCCGCTCGTGCTCGGCCTGCTCCTGTTGGCTTTCTGGCGCGGTAGGCGGCGGTGCGGCAGGCGGCGGAGCAGAAGCGGCGCTTGCGGCCGAGGTCGTCGGGCTGGGCGAAGGTGGTGCCGCACTGCTCGCAGTCGGTGTAGATGGTGGCAACCATCGGATCGTCACCTCATGGGCGAACAAGAAGGCCACCCGGGGAACCGGCGCCGGGTGGCCTTCTGGAGTCAGGTGGTCAGGTCAGAGGCGGACGTCGACGTAGACGCGGACCAGCAGGCTGGGCGGCCGATCAGGATAGGCGGGACTGACCGAGACGACGGTAAACGAGGGGCCACCGACGTCGATCGACAGGGCGTCGCCGCTGAGCCCGGCCTGGCAGGCGACGCGGCCGGTGACCACGTGAACGACCACGGTCTCGGCCAGCCGGTCGACGTTGAGCGCGCCGACCACGAGTAGGACCAGAGCCAGCGCCCACCGGTGGCGTGGCACCGACCGGACCCTGCCGAGCAGGCGGCCGGGCCGGCTCGGGCGCGACCCTGAGGAGGGGCGGGAGGCAGGTGGAGCTCGCATGCCCCAGTCGAGCACGCAGACCTCGAAGCGACCCGCAGGCCAGCCACAAGCAAGCCACAGGAGACACGGCGGGCGTCAGCGCGGCGGGGGCTTGGGGCCGGTGGGCGCTCCTGGTCGAGGCGGGCCAGCAGCAGCAGGTCCTCGACCAGCAGGCCCATGCGGCCTGCTCGGCCGCATCGAGGCCGAGCAGGCCGCCGACGTCGTTGGGGGCGCGCACGGCGCCTTGGCGGTACAGCTCGGTGAGGCCGCGGATGCCGGCCAGGGTGCGCAGCTCGTGGCTGGCGTCGGTGACGAACCGCCGCAGCCGTGGCCCCGAGTCCGCGCGTTGCTGGAAGGCCCGCTGGATCTGGGCGAGCATCGTGTTGAGCGTGGCCGACAGCCGCCCGATCAAGGAGGACCGCTGACCGTCGACGTCAGGACGGCGACCGCTTGATCGCGACGGCCGTGCCGGGGCTGAGCAGGTGCGGCTCGCCGCGGATGGTGACCTCCAGCGGCGCGCCCTCGTCGAGGAAATAGCGCTCCTGGTCGTGCGTCAAGTGCACTCGGATCTGCCGATTGCAGAACCGTAACGAGAATGCGAGCGCGTTCCAGATGTGCGGCAGGTTGGGTGTGAAGGACAGTTGGCCGTCGAAGTCGCGAACGCCGCCGAACCCGAAGACGAGCGATGACCACACGCCCGCGGCGGACGCGATGTGGACTCCGTCCGAGGCGTTGCCAGCGACGTTGGCGAGGTCCATGAGCAGCACATAGTTGAAGTACTCGATCGCCTGGCGCTCATTGCCGATCTCGGTGGCGACGATGCTCTGCACGCACGCCGACAGCGACGAGTCGCCCGTCGTGAGCGGATCGTAGTACGCGTAGTTGCGCCGCTTCTGCTCCTCGGAGATCTCGTTACCGAGCAGGAACGTCGCAAGCACGATATCGGCCTGCTTGAGCACCTGGTGCCGGTAGATCACCAGCGGGTGGTAGTGCAGCAGCAGCGGGAACTTCTCACCCGGCGTGTTGCCAAGGTCCCACATTTCTCGCGCCAGGAAGGTGTCGTCCTGCGGTGGATGCCGCGTTCCCTGTCGAACGGCACGTGCATCGTGGCCGCCGCGCGTTCCCACGACTCGACCTCGTTGGGGCGGAGCGCGACCTTGTGGACCAGGGCGGTGTAGTCCTCCGGTCGCTCCTCGCGCAGCCGGCGGACGCTGGCGGCGGCAAAGTGAGGTTCAGTCGCGCTATGAGGTTGGTGTATGTGTTGTCGTTGACCACCGTGGTGTACTCGTCCGGCCCGGTCACGCCGTGGAGGTGGAACCTCCCGTCGGTGCCGTAGAACCCGAGGTCCTCCCAGAGCCGGGTGGTCTCGACGAGGATCTCGGCGCCGATCTCACCGAGCAGGCGCATGTCGCCGTGGACGTTGGTGTAGTGCCTGATCGCGTACGCGATGTCGGCGTTGATGTGATACTGCGCGGTGCCCGCCTGGAAGTTGACCGAGGCCTCCTCGCCGTTGATGGTTCGCCACGGGAAGAGCGCACCCTGCTGGCTCATCTCACGGGCCCGCTCGCGGGCGCGATCGAGCATGCTGTGCCGGAAGCGGAGCAGGTTCTGGGCGATCCTTGGCTGGGTGTACGACAGGAACGGCAGGACGTAGACCTCGGTGTCCCAGAAGTAGTGCCCCTCGTAGGCCTGCCCAGTCAGTCCCTTCGCCGGGATGCCGGCCCCTTCGGCCCGCCACGACGCCTGCGCCACCCGGTAGAGGTTCCATCGGATCGCCTGCTGGAGCCGCACTGGAATGTCCCGGGACTCCACGCGGACGTCGGCGCGATCCCAGAACCGGTCGAGATGCTCGCGCTGCTTCGTCAGGAGCACACCGAGGCCGTCGCGGACCATGCGGTCGAGCGTCCGGCGGCACCGATCGACGAGCTCGGGCACCGGGATGCTGCGTGACGCCTGGTAGGTCGCGTACTTGGTGATCCGGATCGGCACGCCGGGCGGCGCGTCCGCCGTGACCAGCAGCTCGCCCGTGTCGTCGACGACGGACCCACCGCCTGGCACGGGCACGCGGCGTCGACGACGTGGTCGACGCCGACGGCGAGCGTCATCCGGCTGTTGGTCGTCTGGTAGCCGAGCAGGACGCGCTGCCCGGGAGCTCGGTCGCCTGCGCGTTGAGCACCCGCTGCGGCAGTGCAGTCGCGAGCCGCGGGTCGCCCAGCGTGCCGATCCGGCAGCTCGTCGGAGGGACGGATGTCCTGGCGGTTGATGACCTGCGAGGAGATCGCGACGGGCGCCGGGTGATCCAGGAGTGTCACCTCGTAGGTCATCGCGATGACGTGGCGGTGCTCGAGCGAGACGATCCGGCATGAGCGCACCCGAACGTGCTTCCCGGCGTCCGTGGCCCACACGAGCTCACGGGTCAGCGTCCCGGCCTGCATGTCGAGGACCCGAGCGTAGTCATGGACGCGCGCCATCGGCAGGAACAACGGCCTTGATGTGGGCCTTGCGATCCGCCATCGCCGCATGCTGCTTGCCGTGGCCGACGTGGGCGGGGAGCGGAGCGGGCTGGCTCAGTCCGCGCCTGACTCATTGACGCTTCGTGTGATGCTCCAAGATCCGGGCCAGTAGTCGTGTCAGCTGCTCGCGTTCGGCGGGTGAGAGCGGGGCGAGCAGCTTGTCCTGGACGCCGGCCAGCACCCCGTCGAGTAGCCGGAGCTGTTGGGTCCCGGTCGGGGTGATGGTGATGGTGTTGCGGCGGCGGTCGGCCGGGTCGGGGGAGCGTTGGACCAGCCCGCGCCCGGCGAGGTCGTTGAGCGCCGCCACCACGTCGCTGCGGTCGATGCCGGTGCGGCGGCCCAGCGTCGCCTGGCTGGCCGGGCCGAACTCTTCCAGGGCGGCGAGCAGGCGGTAGTGGTAGCCGACGGCGTCCACGGCGGCGAGCTCCTCCGACAGTAGCCGGTGGGCGTGCGCCGAGGTCTGGCTGAGCAGCCAGCTCGGCTGCCGCTGCAGCCGTGAGGGCGTCGCGTCGTCGGTCGTCGTCATGGGCGTCAGTCTAGCGACTTGTTGGCTGTCCCAACGATCTGCTATCGTTGGCCGTGCCAACGTTGGCCGTGCCAATGAAAGGGGAGAACGGCTCGCCCGCGAACTGCTAGCCCTCCTCGACGCCCCACTCGAATCCCGCACCAGGAGGAGCCATGACCACCACCCCGACCCTCAACACCCGGGTCATCGGCCAGGCCGAGAACGCACTCAGGGCCCTTATGGACCGCGTCCTGACCCGCACCGGCGGCACGTTCCACCAGTGGGTGGCGCTCAACCTCACCGCGGCCGGCGGCGCGGCCATCGACCGCGACCAGCTCGTCGGCCGGATGACCGGTGCCTTGAAGATCGACGATTCGGCAGCGCTGGCGGCGATCGGCGAGCTGACTGCCTCGCGGCTGCTGGAGGGTCTGCCCGGCGAGGGGTCCCGCGTCGGGCTCACGGACGCGGGCCAGGCGCGCTACCACCAGATCCGCGCCGCCCTCGACGAGATCACCGCGCGGCTGTACGGCGACCTTGCGGCCGACGACCTGGCGACCGCGGGCCGCGTGCTAACCGTCATCACCGCCCGGGCCAACGCCGAACTGACCAGCACCTAGCAGATCGGCGGCCCGCGGTGGTCGATGTCGACCGCACGCTGGGCGTCGCCGTCCGATTAGGACCAGCTCAACCCATGGCGCGGCACGCCGTTACGCATGATAAGAGTTGACAGTCAGATGACTTTATGTCAGAGTCCTGACATGATTCCACGAGATGACCACCGCACCCCCGAGGGGGAGACGGCCACGCAGGTCATCCTCTCGATGTTCCGCGCCAACGGCCTGTTGCTCGGCGCCGGCGACCTGCTGACCGCCGACCAGGGTCTCACCTCCGCACGCTGGCAGGTGCTCGGGGCGATCGCGGTCGCGGAGCGGCCGCTGACGGTGCCGCAGATCGCACGGCGAATGGGCCTGACGCGGCAAAGCGTGCACGCCACCGTGAAGCGCCTCGTCCGCGACGGGATGCTCGAGCTCACGCCGAACGCCGACCACCGCCGCTCACCGCTGGTCAGCCTGACCGAGCCCGGCAGGGCCACCTACACGGCGATCGACTGGCGACAGGCGGCATGGGTGAACCGGCTCGCGGGCGGGATCGGCCGCTCGGACCTGGAGACGACCGCACGCGTCCTGGATGAGTTGTGCCGTCGCCTGGAGGCCGACAGCGCAGAGGACACCGAGCGCGGCGGCAGACAAGGAGGAGACGATGAGGACACCGCCTGAACCTGTGGAGCCAATCGAGGCAGCCGAGGGCCGACCCAGGGGAAAGCGATGAGCCAGTGGTGGGCCGTCCCGATGCTGATCAGCGGCGGACTGTTCGTCGGCGGCGTGGGCTTGATCGCCTGGGAGCGCATTCCCGCCTGGCGGGCGAGCGACCTGATGGCCTTCCGGACCGGATTCGCCCACACGCTGCGACGGGTGGACCACCTCCAGCCGGCGCTGCTGGTCGTCTGCGTTGGCTCGACCATCGGCTTCGCCAGCAGCGCAGGCGGCGCCGCCCGCGCGCTCGCCGCGCTCGCCGCTGGCGGCTTCCTGCTCGTCCTGGTCGGCTCGGCGGCCGTGCTGGTCCCGATCCAGCAGCGTCTGGTCGCGTCCGGGTCGGCACCGCCGTCGGCGGACATCGAAGAGCTGCGAGCCAAGTGGCTTCGCGGTCACCTTGCTCGCACCGCCGTCGCGCTGGCCTGCTTCGCCCTCGCCGTCGTCGCCACCGTCGTGTGAGGACGCCGACGAACACCCGCCAGGGACCAGCCAGCGACGTTGGCCCGTCTGGTGCGAGCTGCGGTTGGCACCAAGACGGGTGCGGGTGCCAGATATTCGGCCACGACAACGTCGCCGCCGCCCGGACGGCCACGACCCACCTGCTGGAGCTAGGTCGCAGCCGGATCGCGGCCATCGGCTGCCGGCAGACGCCCCAACCGGTAGTCCAGGAATTGCGCGGTGGCCAGCGCCGAGGTCCAGCGGAGCACCTTCGCTTCCGCGGCTACGCGGCGGCGCTCCGCGATGCCGGCGTCGCCGTCGAGCGCCGGCTGGTGGTGCCCACCGGGTCGCTTGACCGACTTGGCGGCGCGCGGGCGCGATGGAACGGCTGCTGGCCTCGAAGGACCTCCCTGACGCCGTCCTCGGCTACAGCGACGCGATGGCCCTGGGTGCCATCCGCACGCTGCTGGACCGCGGCTACCGAGTCCCCGAGGACGTCGCCGTGGTGGGGATCGACGACATCGAGGACGGACGGTTCAGCACCCCGTCGCTGACGACGATCGCTCCCGACAAGGCGCAGATCGCCAACCTCGTCGTGGACCTGCTGATCTCGCGGATCAAGGCGGGCAACGCTGCGCCGCCGCGCGAGCTGCGGGCTGACTTCACACTCGTGGTCCGCGAGAGCACGGTTGGCAGGTCGCCGGCGGCTACCGCTTGAGCCGGTCGAGCTTGTCCTGAAACAGCGTCGAGGCCGCTCTGGTTGCCCCTTACCTCACCGGCGACGGGATCGGAGCGATCGGCAGGCAGGTCAGTACGGACGATCCTGCCCGCAAGCACCTTGATGTAACAGAGACCCCAAAATTCTGTAGATCGCCGGTCGTCGCATGGATACGCTACGCCCGGATGTTGTGCGTCCTGCACGCACTTGGGACCCACTAGTCTTCGGCTGAGGCGAAGATGCGGATAGCGGCGATAGAGCCATGAATGGACAGCTCAGCCGTCAGCCCGTCCGTCCGTCCCGAGTCTGGTACTGGGTGGCTGGTGCCGCAGTGGTGGCAGCGCTTGCTTGGCTGGCACTCGGCGTCTTCTTCGGGGTTCGATCCTTCAATCGGCAGATCGAGCGGTTCCAGCGGGTCCCGATCCCAGGGCAAGCTGAGATGAGCTTCGACAAGCCAGGCGGCTACACGGTCTACTTCGAGGGGTTGGGCGCGGCTGATGAGCA
Organism: bacterium; assembly: GCA_046727955.1. GTDB lineage: Bacteria > Actinomycetota > CALGFH01 > CALGFH01 > CALGFH01 > DASVXQ01. The sequence continues at coordinate 10,042 of JBKPDO010000178.1, forward strand.
GGTGACCATCCCGTCATTCGACGTTTCGCTTGCGTCGGTGGGCGGAGGCCAGGAGGTCCCGGTCTACCTCTACGGCGGCTCTGCGACCTACAGCGTCGGAGCACGCTCGGGCCGAGCGGTTGGGACCTTCCGGATCGATAAGCCTGGCAGGTTCCTCATCCGGACCAACGGGAACCCCGAGGCGTACCGGCCCATGTGGCCGTTGGCTCAAGTATCACTCCGACCATCGTTCGCGCGCTGCGCTTGACGATACCGGTATTTCTCGTCTTGTCTTTCGGGGGAGCGGCCCTGGCGGTGGTGGTCGCGGTCCGCCGGCACCAGGCTCCCGGTCCGCGGCCCGCGCCAGCGACTTGGGCACACGAGGCCGTGGCGGCGGGGTGGTTCGCCGATCCCAGCGGGCGGCACGAGCTTCGGTACTGGGATGGCCAGAGGTGGACTGAGCAGGTCTCCGACCGCGGGACCCACGCGGTCGATCCCATTTGAGCGGCAGGGTGAAGAAGGGTCGCCGAAGGTGTCTGGTCAGGCTTCCTCAAGGTGCTCAAGTCCAGGTGTGTCACGGTCACCATGATGGGCAGCTGGACACCGTCGACCTGAAACGGAGCACTCGAAGGTCACTCCCTGGGCGGGCTTGACACCTTTCGGGCAGCTGACGCGAGCCACGGACAGGTCGGGGAGACCCGGCATAGCGAGGAGAGGATCCGCCAGCAAGGGGTACCCAAGAGTGCCTCCCAGTCTTACCCTTGGACGGCAGAGGTCTTGAGGGTAACCCGCCAGCCGCGGCGGACAGCCAGCGTGAGGGCGTCCGATCTGCGCAACTGCGACTTGACGGCCACGATTCGTCATTGCCACAGAACCAACGTTCTCTGGGCGGCTAAGCCAAGGCGCGAGGAGCCATCCAAGCTCGCGGAGGTGAGTTCGACCGTGCAGAAGGAGCTGACTCTTCAGGAGTTCTACGCGTGCGACCCGCGGCGAGCGCACTCGCATGAGGTGCGCTACGGCAGCTTGTGGCGTGAGTTCGCGCCGGTTCCGGCCTACCGGCTTGGTTGGGTCGAGAGGACCGGCGAGCTGTATGCCGTGGAGCTGTCCGAGGTGGACGAGCGCGAGGACCCGGTTGAGGTGCTCGGTGTGTTGTGGAGCTGGCCGGAGGTGGAGGCCTGCCTTGCCGGCTGGCGTGAGCACTGCGGTGGGCAGCGCTCGCTGCTGTGGGCTCGAGAGCGCGTCCGCGAGTGGCTCCCGGTGGTCGAGGAAAGCCAGTTCGTCCTGGACCGCGGCTGGGTGGAGGAGGAACGGGCGGCCGGGCAGGCAGTGGCCGATGCCCAGGCTTCCAGGAGCGGCAGGGTGCGGCTGGCGGGTCGGCTGCTCGAGGTGGTCGGGCGACTACGCCGTCATCGCTAAGGGGCCCCCGCGCAGCAACGTTTCCTCACCAGCGCGAACCCGCGCAGGTCCGTCACGTTCACCCCGGCAGAGTTGTCGAGCGGGGACCCCTTAGCGCAGCACCTTGTCGGCGAGCGTCTCGATGACGCGGGCCACTTCTTTGGGGGCTTTCAGGTCGGCGCCATGGTCCCGCTTGGGCATCACCACCCGCTGGGCGTGCGGCAGCACCCGCTGGACGGCGTCCAGCCGCTTGCGGATATGCGCCGGATTGCGTCTGCTCCCACCGCCGAGCAGGACGGTCGGAACCTCGATCTTCGCGTAGGTGTCCAGGCGGACGCCGAGCTGGTCCAACGCGTCGAGGGAGTCGAGCTGACAGGGCACGAGCCGGCGGTACTTCGGGGTGAGCGCGACGGCCGTGCCCGCCAGCCCGGCCTGCCAGCGCGGCAGCTCCACGGCGCCACGCGAGAAGATCGCCATCGCCTTGCCGGGCCTGCCGGCGGCGAGCGGGGCTGACGATCCGCTGCTGATGGCCGTGTTCGGCGCGGCAAGCTTCGACGACTGCCGCTGACCAACCGGGGTCGTCGTGGCGCCGGAGGGGATTGAAGAGGCGATGAGTTGGGCCGAGGCTGGTCCGGTCGGTGGCACAGGTTCGGCGGCGGAGAGCCTTTAGGTGGTCACCCGTTTGGGTGCCGGCTAAGCCAGGCTGGATCTACTGTCGCTTGACGAGTTCACCCGCGCGGCCAGGAACTCCTCCCAGGTCCGGCGGCCTACAGCCCGGTCCGGGGCCAGGTTGGCGCCGGCCCGGAACGCGCGTGCGGCCCCCTTCGGCCGTACCTGAGCTCAGTCACGGCACTGCGGCGGCAAGCGACCTACGAGGTCGTAAACAGACGATCTCGTTGCCTGCTATCTCACTAGGGCGATACCGGAGCCCAGTCGCGCCGAGAAAGGCAGCTCCAATTGTGTGCGTCGACTGGCCACGAGTTTGCCCTCGATGCTCACACTGGCATCGAAATCACAACGCCCGACACGGAGTCCTATCAGCTTACCTGTTCGTATCGTCGCGGTAAGGGCTTCGACGGTGATCTGCAGCATCAGGACAAAGTGCACGGTTGCGACGCGCTTGCCGTTGACCAGCAGTTCGATCGAGGGTCGATTGTCGAGCGTGACCCGATGCGAAAGCAGTTCGACCAGTTCCTCACTCTCGGGATTGGCAGCCGTCCGCTGGCCGGCCTCTCTCAGCGCGGCGTAGGTGCTCCACGCGCCGAGCACGACCTGCGTGAGATCAAGCTCGAGCAGTTCGGCGGTGGTCTTTCCGAGCTCTCGGACGGCCTCGTCGCGAGTCACCTGCCTGAAGCCACCAAGCTCCTGTCGCACGGTGTCGGCGACCCCGCTTGTCTTCATGGCCTGGACAAGATCGGTATCGGCGAAGAGGAAGGCTCTCGCGGTGAGCGGCTGGGTAGCGGCGGCGGTGGTCATCGGTCTGTCTCCTCGATGCGCTGCGCAACTGGATCGTGATGGGGGCTGATGCGGACGACCCAGGCGGATCGGTTACCGAGCTTTTCGATCCGAGGCGTCGCGGGCAGGCCGGCGAGCACACGGGCTTGCACCTGTCCACCCAACGTGCCGGGCAGCCTCCGCTGGAGCCAGCGGCCAACCGCGACGGCGAGCGCGGCGGCCACCAAGACGAGAACGACGAGCAGGCCCACGGGAAGGTTCGTCTTGCTGGCGGCTGGCGAGGTGCCCTGGACGCTTGGCGGCGGGCCAGCGGTGGTCGGCGGGCCGGCGGTGCTGGGCGGGCCAGCGGTGGTCGGCGGACCAGCAGTGCTCGATGGGCCGGTGGTGGTCGGCGGGCCGGTGGTGGTCGGCGGCTCAGTGGTGGTGGGCGGGCCAGCGGTGGTCGGCGGGCCGGTGGTGCTCGGGGGGCCGGTGGTGCTCGGCGGCAACGGCTGCTTAATCTCGAATGGGACAGTGCCATTCATGTCGCCTCGCCCGCACCTCGAATCGAGTAGTAAGCAGCCCCCCTTGTAGTAGTAGAAGACCGCTACCCCGATAGGCATTGACCCGGGCTGGGCGTTGTCGGGGACCTGGAGGATCGCCGACCATCCTCCGTCCGATTGGCTGCAGTTTTGCGTCGCGTCGCCATCAAAATGGGCGGAGCAACTGTCGATGACCACGCTGGGGTCCGGCGAGGAGAAGGACACCGTTACCGAATCACCAGGGCTTGCGGGGTTCGGGCTAGCGGAGATCGAGAAGCTTGGCTCTTGTTGCAATGCACCGTACGTGAGCGCAGACGTCGATCCAGCCAATTCGACGCCGCGGGTCGCCGCGTCGGTCGGCGGCGCGGGAAGGGCGACAATTGCGAACGCCACCGCGGAGATGCTCGACCGCCGGATCCACCCACATGGCCTGACCAGCTCTTTCGGCATAGGAGAGGAGTATCTCGGGCTTCCCCGAGGGTTCCTTCCTGGGAATGACAGCGTAGTTTGTAATTGCAACCGGGACATCAGGTACCTGCCTCACCCAATACTGGCCAAAGACTGTGAGCTTGCGGTTGCGTCCTCGGTGGCTGTTTCGTGGCTGTTCACCGAAACTGTGGACGGGTGGGGTCACGGGCGATTTGCCGGAGGAGTGCGGAGCGCAGGTCCTCTCGCTGTGCTCGGTGAGAGTCCTCCTGCGTAGGGCCAAAACGAGATTGTCACAAGCCTGCGCCCGATCTGGAAGTATCTAGCGAATGATACGGTGCCCGATCGACGTGAGACTTCTGCCTTTCCAAGTCACAACAGTAACGGGTCGCGTGTTGTTTGGCAGTGTCGTGCGTCGCGCGTTGGGTGTGCTCGTCGTCACACTGGGGGTCATGCCAGTCACAACCCTTGCGGCGTCGGAAGGATACGCTCGCGCTGCACCGCGGGGGAGGAGCACTGGCCCCTCCCCCGGCAGGCGCTTGGGAGCTCCGGTCAGGTACGGAGGGCCTCGACGACCAGCGTCCAGTCATCCAGCCGTAGGGTAGTTGCGCTGCTGGTTGTCGCGTACTGCACCTTCACTGGATAGGTGCCCGGGGAGAAGTAGGCGCGGGAGCGCTCGATCGCGTGGCTCTCCCATGAGCCTACGGTGTCGTTGCCGTTGTTGCTCGAGTCAAACGCGAAGTCGAAGCCGACCGCCGGGTCTGCCTCCTTGCCGTTGATCAGGATGCGCACCGGGCAGTAGCCGAAGCCGCCGTAGCAGGCCGACTCGGCCGAGAAGCGCGCGAGGACGACGGCGCACGTAGCCCGTCCGCAGGGGTCCACGGTGATGCTGGTGGCCGCGCCGGGAAGGTCGACAAAGCCAGTCGAGTTGGTTGTGGTTGCGGTGTCGCCATGGACCACTTTGACGCGGGTAAGTGTCCTGGCGCTCCGCGTGGTGGTGGCCGCGATGGCTGCGCTGACGAGGGTGAGGGAGAGCACGAAGGCGAGGAGGATGGCTGCCCACCGCCAGGTCTTGAATCGACGCATTATGTTCATCCTTTCGGATGGCTCGCTGTAAACCTGACCGAACCGTGGACAGCTCCGGCGGCGCGCGCGGGACGCCCTTGCCGTGGCAGGCGCGTATACGCGCCGCATGGTGAAAACCTAATGGACGGCTTCCCGGGACGCTGGCGCGCATAGGCGAGGGATCCACAAAGCCCGCCCCCGATCTGAAAGCATCGAACGGATAATGCGACGCCTGATCAATGTGGACCTGAGGTTCTTGCTTGACTAGGTTGTGTACGTAGTAGCAGGCTGCAGGCTATTTCACAGTGTCATGCGTCACGCGTTGGATGTGCTCGTCGTCACATTGCTGTCGCACCGCGCGGTCGTCGAAGACTGGATATGCGAAGCGGGTCTGCTTGTCGCCACTCCCACCTGCGGATTCCCTGCTCCGCGAGCTCCAGGAGCGGCGAAGTTATGCGCCGGTGCCGCCGCCGCGGCGGCGGGAGGCAGCGGCGCCGGGCTGCTGCCGGCCAGCGGCGGCTTCGGGCTGCTCGGCGTGGTCGCGGCAGCGCCCTGCCTGCTGCTCCTGGTCGCGGTCGCCGCCACCGGCAGGGGGAGCTCCCCGGGGCACATCCGTCAGAGCGTGTTCGGGCGCAGTAGCGTGTCGTAGTGCGCCGAGCGCTCGTCGAAGCGGGCCAGCACCGCGCGTGCCCGCGGTGGCACGTAGGCGGCCTCGTAGTCCTCGCCGGCGAAGGCTCGAACCTGCTCCAGCGAGTCGAACAGCAGGATGGTGGCGAACTCCACCTCGCCGTCGAAGTTGCGCCGCAGCAGGTAGGCGCCGTGATAGCCGTCGAGGTTGCGCGTCGCGATGCCTGGCAAGACCTCCTGGCTGACGATCCGCTGGTAGGCGTCGGCGTTCTCCGGGGTGGTCCAGCCTCTCCAGATCCGAGCGATCATCGTGGCTGCTCCTTGTCGTGGACGATGAGGAGAAAGGTAGCCGCTCGGCTGGGTGCTGCGCGTGGGCGCTGTCAACTGGCCTTGGTCGCGGCCGGCGGCGTCCCCGGCGCCGCTTCGGCGGCGGGGACTGGGCTCGGGCGGCGCCGGGGGAGCGCGATGCCGGCGACCACGCCCACGAGGGCGAGGACGGCGGAGACGCCGATCGCCGGCGCGAACCCGTCGCTGAACGCGCGGGCTGAGGCGTAGCTGCCGGTGGCGGCGAAGACCGCGCCCAGGATGGCGACCCCGAACGCGCCACCGAGCTGTCGCGTGGTGGTGTAGGTACCCGACGCTTTGCCGATATCCGGTGGCGCGACCAGGCTCACGACGGACTTGGTGACGGCCGGCAAGGCCAGCGAGAAGCCGATGCCGCCGATGGCCATCGGCGCGACCATCTCGAGGTACGGGGTGCTGGGTCCGGCGACTAGGGCGAGCCAGCCCATGCCGATGCCCAGCAGGAGCGTGCCGGCGACGATCAGCGGGCGCTCGCCGATCCGGTCGGCGAGCGCGCCGGCCCGGGGAGCGATGAGGAACGGCGCGATCCCCCAGGGAAGCAGCCGCAGGCCGGCACCGAGCGGCCCCTCGCCGCCGGCGACCTGGAAGAACTGGGCGGTGAAGAAGACGGCGCCGGTCAACGTCACCCGCTTCCTCGACAACAGCGTGCTGGGATACTTCGGGCTGCCGCGGACGTTGCGCGACTAGGGCCTGGTTGCATTCGGGGGGGAGCCCGAGACAGCTCCCCCCCGAACGCCCCCATCGGGCACCTCGACGTGATCCCTGGGTGGTGGGTCAGCACCGTGGTCGGGCAGGTTCGCCGTCCGATCCCCCATCGGGTACCTCGAGGTGATCCCTGGGTGGTGGGTCAGTACCGCGATCGGGCAGGGTCGCCGTGCCGCGGATCACCATTGCAACCAGCCCCAGGCCCTGGTGCCGGCTTCTCGTAAGGGTGCGGTCGGTCAGGTGACGGGGATGTCGCGGCGACGCAGCCCGATCAGCCCGGCGATGGCGAGCGCCACCGCGACGGCGCCCAGCCAGATCAGGGGGGTGGCGGACACGGCGGTGCCGGGGGCCTTGGGGACGTGGGTGAACGG
>JBKPDO010000179.1:0-31549 GCA_046727955.1 bacterium
CTTGCCCTTGAACCGCGGCCGCCCACGCTGGCCGAGCATCCACCGGTTGGCGGCGTCGAAGGCCCGTGCGCCCAGCACCTGCGCCTCCTGCGCGAAGACCTTCTCCCGCAGCCAGCCGACGCGGAAGCCGGATGCGGCCGAGGCAAGCGCCCACTCGGTGAAGCCGTGGTCGGCACGCAACTGCTGGAACGCGCTCGCTCTCGCCGGGTTCGGCTTGCCCGCCACGACCTGGGATATGGCCTTCGCTTGCTCCCATCTGGGGTCGGCCCGCATCGCCACCGCTCGGTCCAGCGCGCCCCGCAGGCAAGCGTTGTACAGCAGCCGGGCGCACTCAAACCGGCCCGCCACTTCCTTGGCCTGCGTCGGAGTGACCCGAAGGGGGATGGCCGCCACGAAGGTCGGCGCGTCCTTTGCCCGCTTGCGAGCCCGGCTCACCTCACGACCCCGCCTTCTGGTTCTCCACGTATCGACGGACGACCTCCAGGGGCGCTCCGCCGACCGTGGACACAAACCACGACGGGCTCCACAGCACCAGCAGCCGCCGTAAGCGGGGGAACTCCATGCGAAGCAGGCGGGAGGACCGGCCCTTGGCCAGCCCAACGAACCTCGACAGCGGCACCGTCGGTGGAATCTCGGTGAGCAGGTGCACGTGGTCGGGCATCACCTCGACCTCGATGACCTCGGCGCCAACCTCGGCGGCCACGTCGCCGATGATCACCTTCAGCCGCTCGTCGACGCCGCCGACAAGCACTCGGCGGCGATACTTCGGGCACCAGATCGGGTAGTAATTTCCCGAGTACACCGTCTGGTTGGTCGAGTGGTAGCGCACGGCCATCATCGTACCAGCCAGGTGCGACAATCCGGGCTTTCGCCCGGCGGAGCCTTGACCCACGGCTGAAGCCGTGGGCTTGCAGCTCCGGCTCGGTCATTGGCGGAGGATAGCAGGGCCGGGCAGCAGGGCGGGGCGTTGCGGTTGCCTGATTCGGCCGGCGGGCGGTACGTTGTCGGGCAGGACAGGCCGGAGCGGACGAGCGGTGCCCGGACCCCGCACCACGTTTGCAGAGCGTGGTGCGTTTCGTTTTTCGTTGCCGGGTGGCCCGAGTGAGCCGGTTGTGAGGAGAGGCGTGTGAGCGAACCCGACCGAGTCACCGAGTGGGAGGACGGCGGCGACCCCGACGCTCCGGAGGCGGGCGGGAGGACCCGCCGGCGCGCGCCCGGGGCCGACCCAGAGGTGCGCTCGTTCGGCAGCAGCAGGGTCTGCGCCGCGGACGGCTGCGAGACGACCCTCTCACGGTACAACCCGGACACCTACTGCTCCGTCCACCGCGGCTGGGACCGCCGGGTGGTCCACCGCCAGCGTCGCGGCAGCGGCGGCGCCGCAGACGGAGCGGACTGAGGCCGCCGCGGGGTCAGCCCATACCCACGCCCTGGGTGCGCTGCAGGAACTTACCCTCGGTCTGCAGCGCCGGGGCGACCATGACCTCGGCCTTCTGGAACTCCTTCAGCGTCTGGTAGCCGGTGGTGGCCATGGAGGTGCGCAGGGCGCCGAAGAGGTTCATGGTCCCGTCGTTGACCGGCGCCGGGCCGAGCAGGATCTCCCGCATGGTGCCGAGCGGCCTGGTGGCCACGCGGGCGCCGCGGGGCAGGTCGGGATGGAACGTGGCCATGCCCCAGTGGAAGCCGCGGCCCGGCGCCTCGACCGCGCGGGCCAGCGGCGACCCGATCATCACCGCGTCCGCCCCACAGGCGACCGCCTTGGCGACGTCGCCGCCGGTGCGCATGCCGCCATCGGCGATGACCTGAACATAGCGCCCGGTCTCCTCGAGATGCCGGGTGCGCGCGCCGGCCGCGTCGGCCAGAGCGGTCGCCTGCGGCACCCCGATGCCGAGCACGCCCCGGGTGGTGCAGGCGGCACCCGGCCCGACCCCGACCAGCACCCCGGCCGCGCCGGTGCGCATCAGGTGCAGGGCGGTCGAGTACGAGGCGCAGCCACCCACGACCACGGGGATCTCGTAGCGGGCGATGAAGGTCTTGAGGTTGAGCGGCTCGGTAGTCGAGGAGACGTGCTCGGCCGACACCACCGTCCCCTGGATCACCAGGACGTCCAGGCCGGCCTCGAGGGCGACCTGGTGATAGCGGGCGACCCGCTGCGGGGTCAGCGAGGCGGAGGCCACCACGCCGCTGTCCTTGATCTCCTGGATGCGCTCCCCGATCAGCTCCGGCTTGATCGGCTCGCGGTAGATCTCCTGCATCCGCTTGGTGGCGTCGGCCGTTGACAGGCTGGCGATCTCCTCGTAGACCGGCTCGGGGTTCTCGTAGCGGGTCCAGAGCCCCTCGAGGTTGAGCACCGCCAAGCCGCCAAGCTTGCCGATCTCGATCGCGATCCTGGGTGAGACCACGCCGTCCATGGCGGAGGCGAGCAGCGGCAGCTCGAAATGGTAGGCGTCCAGGTCCCAGGAGATGTCGATGTCGTCGGGGTCGCGTGTGCGCCGGCTCGGCACGATGGCGATGTCGTCGAAGCCGTACGCGCGTCGCCCGCTCTTGCCGATGCCGATCTCAACCTCAGCCACGGAAGTCCTCCGGATGCTTCAGCGTGCGCCCGTGTCGTGGCCGGGCGCGCGGGTCCAGGTGGTTGCGAGTAGCAAGAAGGACCCGCTCGCGGGGCGACGGGTCCTGGTCATGGCGCATGCCCGAAGCTACCAACGCGTTCTGGCGCGATGCAACCGGGCAACACCCGGCCGCCCGGACGAACCGGCACGTCCAGGGCGGCACCAGAGGGTTGTGGAAAGCGTGAGAACCTGGGCTGGCAACCGCTGTACCATGATGGGGTCAGAGTCCTTCCTGTCATTTCGACCGCACTGTACGAGGTGCTTGTGCCCGACCCCATCGACCCCTTCGGGTTCGACGAAGAAAGCGAATTCGAGCCAATCGACGAGGAGGAGCGCGCCGCGCTCCTCGAGGATCTCGCCGACCTGGCCGAGTTCCGGGAGGCCCTGGAGCCACGTGGCTTTCGGGGGGTCGTGATCCCGTGTCCCGACTGCGAGGAGGACCACTACTTCGGGTGGAGCCTCCTGCGCGAGAACCTCGAGCACATCCTCGAGCGGGGCGAGCCGCGCGTCCACGAGCCGGCGTTCGAGCCCGAGGTCGACCGCTACGTCACCTGGGACTACGCCCGCGGCTTCGTCGACGGCCTGCTCGAAGGCGAGCGCGAGACGACGCCGCTCCGTGACGGCTGGACCTCTCCCGGCGAGGCGGCGCGCCGCCTCCGGCGCGCCCTCACCACCCGCGGCCTCACCGAGGACGAGGTCTCCGCGGTGCTCAACGAAGGCGGGCTACCCCCTGCGGAGCCGGGCGAGCCCGCTTCCTCGTAGCGCCTGACGAATCCCTTCCCGCTGTGCCGCGGCCGGGCGCTGTGCCGCGGCCGGGCGCTGTGCCGCGCCCGCGCGTGGTGGCCAGCCGGTCGCGGGCGGCAGCGGCCTCCCGCCGTCGCCCCCACGGTCGTACTCGAGGCGCCGGCGGCGGCCGGCAATCGCGCTGAGCACCGCGGCGGCGCCGGCGCCCACAGCCACCCCGGAGGGGAGCCAGACCAGCCACAGCCGCCGGTGCCTGCGGAAGTCGTGGACCGGCCAGCCGCGTTCGGCCGCCATATGGCGCAGCGTGTGATCAGGGTTGACCGCGACCGGGTGCCCGACCCCCTCCAGCAGCGGCCGGTCGTTGACCGAGTCGGAGTAGGCGCTGGACTCCCGCAGATCGATGCCCTGGTCGTCGGCGAGCTTCCTGACCGCCTCCAGCTTGGCCGGCCCGTGCAGCACGGGGCCGAGCATGCGGCCGGTGTAGACGCCGTCCACCAGCTCGGCCTCGCTGCCCAGGGCGCCGTCCATGCCGAGGTAGGCGGCGATCCCCTCGGCGAGATCGCGCGGCGCGGCCGTCACCAGATAGGTGCGGTCGCCGGCGGCGCGATGGGCGTCGATGACCCGGCGCATGCCCGGATAGATGCGCGGGCCGATCACCTCGACCACGATGTCGTGCCCCAGCTGGACCAGGTCGGCCCGGCGCTTGCCCTCGACGAAGGCGAGCGCGGACTCGCGTGCCGCCTCCATGCCGCGCTTGCCCTCGGCGCCGGTGAGCCGGAAGGTGAGCTGTCCGTAGGCGAACCCGAGGACGTTACCAAGGGTGTAGAAGCCCCGGTGGTACAGACCGCGAGCGAACAGGTACAGGCTCGACCCGGGGAGCAGCGTCTTGTCGACGTCGAAGAACGCCGCCCGCGGCGCCCGTCGCCCGGTCGCCGCCTCGCTCACGGGAGATCCAGGCCGAGGGCGTGGCGGAACCACGGCAGCGTGCGCCGGATGCCTTCGGCCAGGCTGACCTGCGGCTTCCAGCCGAGCCGCTCCATGGCGAGGGTGATGTCGGGCCTGCGCACGTCGGGGTCGTCGACCGGGCGCGGCGTGAAGGTGGCGCGCGAGTCGGTACCCGCCGCCCGCGCGATCTGTCTGGCCAGCTCGAGGATGGTGACCTCCTCGGGATTACCGAGGTTGACCGGCCCGGTGAGGTCCGACCACAGCAGGCGCCACAGCCCCTCCACCAGGTCGTCCACGTAGCACAGCGATCTCGTCTGTCCCCCGTCCCCGTGCACGGTCAGCGGCTCTCCCCTCAGCGCCTGCACAGCAAAGGTACAGAACGCCCGACCGTCATCGATTCTCATGAACGGGCCGAAGGTATTGAAAACCCTAGCGATCCGGACGGAGAGGCCGTGGGTGCGCTGGTAGGCCATGGACATGGCCTCGGCGAAGCGCTTGGCCTCGTCGTAGACGCCCCGCGGGCCGATCGGGTTCACGTGTCCCCAGTAACTCTCCGGCTGCGGGTGGACCTGCGGGTTGCCGTACACCTCGCTGGTCGACGCGAGCAGGAAGCGCGCCCCCTTCTCCTTGGCGAGCCCGAGGGCGTGGTGGGTACCGAGCGCGCCCACCTTCAGGGTCTGGATCGGGTAGCGCAGGTAGTCACTAGGGCTGGCCGGCGAGGCGAAGTGCAGCACCGCGTCGACCCGGCCAGAGACGTGGACATAGTTGGTCACGTCCACCCTGAGCAGGCGGAACCGGTCGCTCTGCAGGTCCTCGACGTTCTCAGCGCGCCCGGTCAGCAGGGAATCCATGCAGACGACCTCAAACCCCTCCAGCAGCAAGCGCCGGCAGAGATGCGACCCGAGGAAGCCGGCGCCGCCGGTGATGACCGCCCGAGGCATCTCCGTCCTACCTTCCTCTTCGCTCGCCGCCGAGCACCGGACGGCCCATTCTGGCCACCGTGAACCCGACGGCGACGAACCGGTCCGGGTCCAAGACGTTGCGGGCATCCACCAGGATGGGATAGGCCATCCGTCCGGCCAGGACCGCCGGGTCCAGGTCGGCGAACTCGGCCCACTCGGTCAGCAGCACCAGGGCGTGCGCCCCGTCGGCCACGTCGACCGCCTTACCGGCCAGGGCCAGGCCGGGCACGACCTGTCTGACCTGGTCCTCCGAGGCGACCGGGTCGTAGGCGACCACCGAGGCCCCGCCGTCGAGCAGCGCCTCGACCACGTCGATCGCGGGTGACTCGCGCAGATCGTCGGTGTCCGGCTTGAAGGCGAGCCCGAGCACCCCGACGCGCTTGCCCTCCAGATGCCAGAGGAGGTCGCGGACCTTGTCGACCACCACGCGGCGCGCCTCGACGTTGATCCGGGCGACCTCGTTGAGCAGGCCGAAGTCCACGCCGAGCTCGCGCGAGCGGTGGGCGAACGCGGCCACGTCCTTGGGGAAGCAGCTCCCGCCGAAGCCGGGGCCGGCGCGCAGGAAGGCCGGGCCGATCCGGGGATCCAGGCCCATGCCCCGCGCCACCACCTCGACGTCGGCGCCGCTGCGCTCGCACACCCGCGCTACCGCGTTGATGAAGCTGATCTTGGTGGCCAGGAAAGCGTTGGACGCGTGCTTGATCAGCTCGGCGGTCGGCAGGTCGGTGGCCAGCCACTCGCAGCCGCTTGACTCCAGGATCGGGGCGTACAGCTCACGCAGCAGCGCCTGGGCGCGCTCCGACCCGGTCCCCACCACGATGCGGTCAGGTCGCAGCGTGTCCACGATCGCGGAGCCCTCACGCAGGAACTCCGGGTTGGAGGCCACCTCGTACTCCGCACCGGGGGGCGCCTCCCGCCGGATCACCTGAGCGACCCGCTCGCCGGTCTGCACCGGCACGGTGCACTTCTCGACGATCAGCTTGAGCTCACCGGGACGGAGGTGTGAGGCCACCTCACGGGCGACCCGCTCGAGGAAGGCGAGGTTGGGGCTGCCGTCGGCGCGGGAGGGCGTGCCGACGCAGATGAAGATCACCTGCCCATGAGCCACCGCCTCGCCGCTGTCGGAGGTGAATTTCAGGCGACCATTGGCCATCCCCTCATCCAGCAGCTCGTCGAGCTGCGGCTCGTAGAACCAGGAGGTTCCCCGCCGCAGCAGGTCGACCTTGGCCAGGTCGTCGTCGTCGGCCACCACGTCGTGGCCGACGCTGGCCAGGCATACCGCGGTCACCAGCCCAACGTGACCCGCGCCGATCACCGTGACGTGCATGAGTCCACTCCTGACAGCGACAGAGGATGGCGGCGATCTTATCAACATCACCCGATCGTCCCACGGCTCTGTCCACAGGGTCTCGCCCCGGCTTGTCTGGCTCGCTCATCTGATGAAAGACTTCCCCTGACTCGCTTCCCAACTCTCGCCACTGATGATCCCGATGCGCGCACGTCTCTGCCTGCTGCTGCTGGTGGTCCTGGTCGGCGCGGGCGTGACAGCGCCAGTGGCCGCCGCGGCTCCCCACCCCTTGGCGACCGCGCCCGCCCTCGGTCCCGCCGGCCCGAACAAGGTCGCCTCGCATTTCGCCATCCTGGTCGACGCGCGCAGTGGCATGGTGCTGTGGAGCCGGGGCGCGACCACGACGCGGGCGCCGGCGAGCCTGACCAAGATGCTCACCGCCCTGCTGGTGCGAGCCACCCTGCCGCTGAACGCGGTGGCGGTGACTACCAAGGATGCCGCCAGGACGCCGCCGAGCAAGCTGGCGCTCAAGACGGGCCAGAAGATCACTGTGGGCCAGGCGCTCGAGGCCCTGATGATCGTGTCCGCCAACGACATGGCGGTCCTGCTCGCGGAACGCGCCGCCGGGTCGGTGGCGCGCTTTGAGCAGGCGATGAACGCGGAGTCCCGACTGCTCGGGCTGCACCAGTCCTACTGGCGGAGCACCAACGGCCTGGACACGGCCGGGCACCGCTCCAGCGCCTTCGACCTCGCGATTCTGAGCAGGGCGGTGCTGCTCGACCCGTGGCTGGCGCGGGTGGTGCGAACGCCCAAGGTGGTGTTCACCACTCCGGACGGCCATCGCCACGAGCTGTACGCGCACTCCAAGTTCCTGCGGGAGTACAAGGGCGCCATCGGGGTCAAGACCGGCTTCACCGATGTTGCCGGGCGATGCCTGGCGGCGGCCGCGACCCGCAAGGGCCGGACCTTGATCGCGGTGGTCCTGAACAGCCCCGATCCGGCGGGCGACGCCGCCCGGCTGATGGACTGGGGCTTCGGGCCGGGAAGCGCCGTCTCGAGCCGCGTCAGCCTGCCGGCCTATGTCGCTCCCATGGGCGTGAAGACGCTGCTCACGCCCGCGACGACGAGCACCGTGCCCGCCGGGTCCGGGTCTGTCGGGTCGGGGCTGGGGTCGGGGCTGGGGTCGGGGCTGGGGTCGAGCAGCCGGGCCCAGCCCGCGTCCGCGCGGCTTCGGGACTGGCTTGCGCACTGGCCCGCCAGCAACCGGCTGGCCGCCGGAGCAGGTGCGGGGGGCGTCGCCCTGCTTGGTGGCACCGGGCTCGCCCTCCGCCGCCGGCGGCGCCGCGTCCCTCCAGGTCCGTGACCGGCGACCCGCACCCCGGGGTCCGGGCGGCCCGCACCCGGTCCGGCGGGTCCGGCGGCCGGCACCCGGGTCCGGTTCGCCGGGTCCGGTTCACTGGGGTCCGGTTCACTGGGGTCCGGCGGCCCGCACCAGGGGTCCGGTTCACCGGGGTCCGTCTGGGTGGCCACGGACCGCTCACCGGATGGCTGAGGCCGTCCTCGACCACGCCCGCATGCGCCTGACCAGGCGACTTGACGCGTGCTCCGTTGGGGGTCGAACATACGTTCGAAGCATGACTATCAGCCGGCCCTGCCACCAGCGACCCGATCGACGCGGGACGAGGGCGGGTCGGGTATGGGAGAGGAGCCGACCAGTGCTCGAGACGACCACCATCGGACCGGACGACGCGGTCACCGTGTCTTCGCTCCTCGGCGAGATCGGTCACAGCCCGGAGGTGCCCGCGGACATTGGAGCCGCGGCCCTGTTCTGGTCCTCTGAGATCAATGCGGAGATGGACCGCGTCGACCTGCAGACCGTGGCGTGGCTGCTGCGCGACGCGAGCGCGCAGCGCCTGGTCGCCTCGGCACGCCGCGACCAGGCCCGCTACTGGGCCGCATACATCGAGGGCCGGATGGCCCGATGAGCTGAGCAACATCAGCTGAGCAGCCCGACCTTACCGCGTGGGCCGCACCCTGCCGCGCGCAACGCACCCGACCTTGCCGCGTGGGATCCAGTTTGCCGCGCGCAGCGCACCTTTAGCGCCCGACCTTGCCGCGTGAGGTGCACCTTGCCGCAAGGAGCAACCAAACACCCCAAATTAGCTGCACGGTGCCGGCTTCTGGGCGGCTCAGGTGGTTTGCTCCAGGAGGAGGCGGAGGTTCGTGGCGGCGGCCGGTGGGTCGGCCGAGTTGGTGATCGCGCGGACGACCACGACCCGGGTGGCGCCCGCGTGGGTGACCTCGGCGAGGTTCGAGGGGTCGATGCCGCCGATGGCGAACCAGGGCACCTGCGCGTTCAGGGCGGACACGGCCTTGAGCACGGTGGTGCCCACGGCTGGGCGGTCGGGCTTGGTTGCGGTCGGGTAGACGGGACCGACCGCGAAATAGTCCCAGCCCTCGGCGATGGCGTCCTGGGCCTGCTCGAGGTCGTGGGTCGAGCGGCCGAGCAGCACGCCGTCCCCCACGATGCGCCTGGCCCAGGCCATCGGAAGGTCCCCCTGACCCAGGTGAAGGACGTCGGCGCCGGCGGCCAGGGCGACGTCCGCGCGGTCGTTCACGGCGAACAGCGCTCCGTGCCGAGCGGCGGCCGCCCCAAGGACCGCGGCCGCCTCCAGCAGCGGGACAGCCTCTGCTTCCTTGTCCCGGAGCTGAAGAACGTCCACGCCGGCCCCATAGACAGCCTCGGCGAATTCGGCCAGGTCCGGACGGATCGGCGTGCACAGGTAGAGGCGCGCAGCGGCAAGCCGGTCTCGCCGGGCGGCCGGCTGCATCACTCGCGCCCGGCCGCCCGACCACCAAGTTGGCCCGACCCCACCCGACCACCCCGCGGGGCGGACCCAGCATCCCCCCGCGAGGCCGACCCAACCCCATCTCCCTGTGACGCCGACCCCACCGCCTCCGGCACCTCTTCCAGGTCGGGCAGGCCCTCGAAGGACGTCGAGGCCTCGGCGTACAGCCGGCGGGGAATGCGGCCCGCGCGGAACGCCAGGCGGCCGGCCTCGACCGCCCGGCGCATCGCCTCGGCCATCAGCACCGGCTCCTGGGCACGGGTCACCGCGCTCGCCAGGAGCACGCCGTCGCAGCCGAGCTCCATCGCCATGGCGGCGTCCGAGGCGGTGCCGATCCCGGCGTCCAGGACCACCGGAACGGTGGCGCGCTCGATGATGATGCGCAGGTTGTAGGGGTTGCGGATGCCCATGCCGCTGCCGATCGGCGCGCCCAGCGGCATCACCGCCGCACAGCCGATCTCCTGGAGCTGGCGCGCCAGCACGGGGTCGTCGTTGCTGTAGGGCAGGACGACGAAGCCGTCGTCGACCAGCGCCTCCGCCGCGTCGCGCAGCTCCACCGCGTCGGGCAGCAGCGTGCGGTCGTCGCCGATGACCTCAAGCTTGATCCAGTCGGTGACGAACGCCTCCCGCGCCAGCTTGGCGGTGCGAACAGCGTCGCGCGCGGTGAAGCAGCCGGCGGTGTTGGGCAGCAGCCGGCAGCCGAGGCGGCGCAGCACCTCGAGCACCGATCCCGGCGTGCCCGGCCGCACGCGGCGCAGGGCCACCGTGGCCAGCTCCGCCCCGGAGGCGACCAGGGCGCGCTCGAGCGCCTCGAGGCTGACCGCGCCACCGGTGCCCATGATCAGCCGGGACGAGAACGCCTGGCCGGCGATCACCAACGGGTCGTCCATCTCAACCTCCCTGGGCGGCGCCCAGTACCTCGATGCGGTCGTGCTCGCCGAGCTCGGTGGTGGGCCAGGCGCCGCGCGCCACCACCTCGCCGTTCACCGCCACCGCGATGCCAGCGCCCGACGGCTGGTGGCCGAGCCCGAAGAGCAGGGCGGACACGGTCGTGCCCGGCGCCACCTGTGCCGGCTCGCCGTTGACGACCACGGTCATCGCGGCAGGTCCCGCTGGCTGCCGCCGGCGGGTCCGGATGGCACGTCCGCCTCCAGCGCATCCGGCCCCTGCGCTGGCGCGCTGCCGTTCGCGCCCTCGACCGTGGCGAAGCCCTCGACCGTGGCGAAGCGACGCGGCGAGAAGCTCTCGATCATCTCGGGGGCACGACCGCTGACCAGTAGCTCGGCAATGGCTTCCGCGGTGACAGGCGTGAGCAGGATGCCGTTGCGGTAGTGACCGGCGGCGATCACCAGACCTTCGAGCTGAGAGGGGCCGAGCAGCGGGGCGTTGTCGGGTGAGCCGGGGCGCAGCCCCGCCACGGTCTCGATCAGCTCCAGCTCCGTCACCTCGGGGAGCAGCTCGAAGGCGGCGCGCAGCAGGTCGTGGACAGCGCCGGCGGTGACGGTGATGTCGAAGCCCTGCTCCTCGACGGTGGCGCCGATCACCACCCGGCCGTCGTCCCGCGGCACCACGTAGACCTCCAGCCCGCGCACATTGCGCTGGCACAGCGGCGCCTCCGCCGGACCGCGCAGGTGCAGGAGCTGTCCCTTGACCGGCCGCACCGGAGGCAGGGCGCCGGGCGGCAAGCCTCCCAGGGTGCCGCTCCAGCAGCCGGCCGCCAGCACCACGGCGTTGGCCTCGACCGCCTCACCGCCCGCGAGCACCACCCCCCTGACCCGGTCGCGCTCGACCCGGACCGCGGCGACGCGGCCGGAGCGGCGCCGCACGCCTGCCCGGTCGCAGGCGGTGAGCAGCGCGGCGACCAGTGCGCGGTTGTCGACCTGGTGGTCGCCGGTGGCCATGATGCCGCCGCGCACGCTCGGCGCGAGACCCGGCTCGAGCTGCCTGCACTCGCGCCCGCGCAGGCGCTCGACCTGGAGCCCGAGCCCGCGCTGGAAGCGGTACAGGTCCTCCAGGGCGGCGTTGTCGTCGGTGTCCCTCGCCACCGTGAGCGTGCCGCAGCGGCGGTACCCGACCGAGGCGCCCGCCCGCTCCTCGAGCTCAGCCACGAAGGTGGGCCAGCGCGCGGCAGCGGCCAGGTTGAGCCGCAGCAATGCCTGCTCACCGAAGTGGACCTCGGTTACGGGCGCGAGCATGCCGGCGGCGGCCCATGACGCTCCCCGGACGCGGTGGTCGTCGACCAGAGTGACCCGGAGGCCGGCATGGGCCGCGCGCCAGGCGATGCCAAGACCAATCACGCCGCCGCCGACGACCACCGCCTCCGCGGCGGGGAACCCCGCCCCGGCGCGGGCGGTCCCGGTGCGCGCGGCCACCTGGTCCGTCATCTACAACCTCCCTTCGCCGGCATTACCCGGAGCAGGTTCCGACGGTCGGCGGCCGCCATAGCCGCCCTCTCAGCCCGGTGGCACCGGGCTCCCGTGTCGCCCCAGCGTACGCGTGTTCCTGTCTGCCCGCTGAGGCGCGCAGGGGCGATTCACCCCATTAGCAGCACGGCAGGCCCTGGGCGGTTCGCCCGGGGCCTGCCGTGTCGTGGATCGAGGGTCGGCTGCTGGCGCAGCTCGCGCGCGTGCGGCTAGTGCATGTGCGGCTAGTGCATGTGCGGCTAGTGCATGTGCGGCTAGTGCATGTGCGGCTAGTGCATGTGCGGCTAGTGCATGTGCGGCTAGTGCTTGTGCGGCTAGTGCATGTGCGGAGCCGCGGCCTCCTCCTTTTCCTCCGGCTTGTCCACGACCAGGGTCTCGGTGGTGAGCAGCAGGGCCGCGATCGAGGCGGCGTTCTGCACCGCCGACCGGGTGACCTTGGCCGGGTCGATGACGCCAGCCTTGAACAGGTCGACGTACTCGCCGGTGGCCGCGTTGAGACCGTGGCCGTCGGACACCTCGCGGATCTTGGAGACCGCGACGGCGCCCTCGAGCCCGGCGTTGGTGGCGATCCAGTAGGTCGGCAGCTCGAGCGACTTGCGCACGATCTCAGAGCCGGTCTTCTCGTCGCCCTGCAGGTCGAGCCTGGCGACCGCGTCCTGGGCGCGCAGCAGCGCGACGCCGCCGCCGGCGACGATGCCCTCCTCGACCGCCGCGCGGGTGGCCGAGAGCGCGTCCTCGATGCGGTGCTTCTTCTCCTTGAGCTCCACCTCGGTGGCCGCCCCCACCCGGATGACCGCCACGCCGCCCGACAGCTTGGCCAGCCGCTCCTGCAGCTTCTCGCGGTCCCAATCGGAGTCGGTCCGCTCGATCTCCTGCTTGATCTGGTTGATGCGGCCCTTGATCTCGTCCTCAGTGCCGGCGCCCTCGACGATGGTGGTGTCGTCCTTGGTCACCGTCACGCGGCGGGCGCGGCCGAGCAGGTCGAGGGTGACGTTCTCGAGCTTGAGACCGACCTCCTCGCTGATGACCTGGCCACCGGTGAGGACGGCGATGTCGCCGAGCATGGCCTTGCGGCGGTCGCCGAACCCGGGAGCCTTGACCGCCGCCGACTTGAAGGTGCCGCGGATCTTGTTGACCACCAGGGTGGCCAGGGCCTCGCCGTCGACGTCCTCGGCGATGACCAGCAGCGCCTTGCCCGACTGGACGACCTTCTCGAGCAGTGGCAGCAGGGTCTGGGCCGAGGAGATCTTCTGGTTGGCGACCAGAATGTAGGGGTCCTCGAGGACCGCCTCCATGCTGTCCTGGTCGGTGACGAAGTACGGCGAGATGTAGCCCTTGTCGAACTGCATCCCCTCGGTGAACTCCAGCTCCATCCCGAAGGTCTGCGACTCGTCGACGGTGATCACGCCGTCCTTGCCGACCTTGTCCATCGCCTCGGCGATGATGCGGCCGATCTCCGGGTCCTGGGCCGAGATCGCCGCCACCGAGGCGATCTCCTCCTGTGTCTCGAGGTCGCGGGCCTGGCTGCGGATGTGCTCCGCCACCGCCTCGACCGCCTTCTCGATGCCGCGCTTGAGGTCCATCGGGTTGGCCCCGGCGGCCACGTTGCGGAGCCCCTCGTGCACCAGCGCCTGCGCCAGCACGGTCGCGGTGGTGGTGCCGTCGCCGGCCACGTCGTTGGTCTTGGTGGCGACCTCCTTGGCGAGCTGAGCTCCGAGGTTCTCGTAGTTGTCCTCGAGCTCGATCTCCTTGGCGATCGTGACACCGTCGTTGGTAATGGTGGGCGCGCCCCACTTCTTGTCCAGGACGACATTGCGGCCCTTGGGGCCGAGCGTGACCCGGACCACGTTGGCGAGCTTGTCGACGCCCGCCTCGAGCGCCCGGCGCGCATCTATGTCGAACAGCAGTTGCTTGGGCATGGTCCTTCGGTTCCTTGTCTCTCCGCCGGACGGCGGCTGCCTACTTGGTGACGACGGCGAGGACGTCCCGCGCGGACAGGATCAGGTAGTCCTCCCCGCCGAACTTGACCTCGGTGCCGCCGTACTTGGAGTAGATGACGGTGTCGCCCACCTTGACGTCGAGAGGCACCCTGGC
Source organism: bacterium (assembly GCA_046727955.1). Lineage (GTDB taxonomy): Bacteria > Actinomycetota > CALGFH01 > CALGFH01 > CALGFH01 > DASVXQ01. Next base: position 13,915 of record JBKPDO010000179.1, read on the forward strand.
GCCGTCCTCGAAGCGGCCGGGGCCGACGGCGATGACCTCGCCCTCCTGAGGCTTCTCCTTGGCGGTGTCGGGGATGACGATGCCCGAGGCGGTCGTCTCCTCACCCTCGCCCGGCTTGACGACGATCCGGTCCTCGAGCGGCTGCAGGTTGACGCTCATCGATTCCTCCTGTCCTATCCAGACCCGGCCAGCATCGGGCCACAGACGGTAATAGCTGGTAAAGGGCGAGCTAGCCCTCCGCTCGGCGCGGATATTAGCACTCGCATCAGTTGAGTGCTAGCGGCATCGTAGAGACGCCCGCCCGGGACCGTCAAGACCCGCTTCCACACCCTGGTCGCCCGCCCGGCGCGCTAGCGTCGAGCCTCCTTCACCCGCCGCGCCGCGCGCCGGCCCACGCCGGGCACGATCCGCAAGTTCGGGTCGGCGCCGACGTCCAGGGGCGTGCGCTCGCCGCGCTCCAGCGCGAACGTGCCGGCGCAGGCCACCATGGCGCCGTTGTCGGTGCACAGCCTCGGCGAGGGCGCCAGCACTCGCACGCGCCGGGCGGCGGCCTGGAGCTCCAGCCTGGCGCGCAGCCGCGAGTTGGCCGCAACCCCGCCAGCCAGCAGCACCGTGTCCAGCCCCTCCTCACGCGCCGCACGGAGGATTTTGCGGACCTGCACGTCGACCACTGCCTCCTGGAAGGACGCGGCGACGTCGGCCACGCGCAGCTCGCCCTCGTGACCGCGGACGTGGCGCAGCACAGCGGTCTTCAGGCCCGACAGCGAGAAGTCGTAGGTGCCGTCGTCGATCAGCGAGCGGGGAAAGCTCACCGCTGCCGGGTCGCCCTCGCGGGCGAGCCGGTCGATCTCCGGGCCGCCCGGGTAGCCCAGCCCGAGCACCCGGGCGACCTTGTCGTACGCCTCGCCGGCGGCGTCGTCGATGGTCTGGCCGAGCATGCGGAACTCACCCTCGCCGTCCATCACCAGCAGGCTCGTGTGCCCGCCCGAGACCACGAACACGACCGCGGGCGCCGGCAGCGCCCCGTGCTCCAGCACGTTGGCATAGACGTGCGCGACCAGGTGGTTCACCCCGATCAGGGGACGGTCGAGGGCGAGCGCGTAGGCCTTGGCCGCCGCCACGCCGACCAGCAGCGAGCCGGCCAGCCCCGGGCCGACGGTGACCGCGATGGCGTCGAGGTCCGCCAGCGTCGTGCCGGCATCGGCACAGGCCTGCTCGACCGCGGGATGCAGCAGGTCGACGTGCGCGCGCGAGGCGACCTCTGGCACTACCCCGCCGTAGCGGGAATGCAGCAGCTGCTGGTCGGCGATCACGTTCGAGCGCAGCGCCTTGCCGTTCTCCACCACCGCGACGCCGGTCTCGTCGCACGACGTCTCGATGCCGAGCACCAGCACTCAGCCGACCTCCCGAGGCTCGGGGATACGCTGGGCCAGCCCGGCGAGGCGCAGCTCGTACTCGGGCGACTGCAGCCCCTCAGCCCACATGATCAGGGCGTCCTCACCCGTCTCGGCGTAGTAGTTCTTGCGGATGCCGACCGGCGCGAAGCCGAACTGTTGGTAGAGCCCCTGGGCCGCGCGATTGGCCACCCTGACCTCGAGCGTGCAGGCGGTCGCCCCGCGGCGCCTGGCCTCGCTGATCAGCGCGAACAGCAGGCGCGAGGCGACCTTGCGGCGATGGGCGTTCGGGTCCACCGCGATGTTGGTGACGTGCGCCTCGTCGCCGAACACCATCAGCCCGGCGTAGCCCACCACCCGGCGGTGTGCCCGGGCCACGATGTAGAACCTGGTGGACCGCTGCACGATCTCCGACAGGAACAGCGTCATCGTCCAGGGCCGCGGATAGACCCGCCGCTCGATGTCGAGCACCTGGTGCAGGTGGCGGCGGCGCATGGGGACCAGCTCGACGGCGAGCGGCAGGCGCGGGTCGTCGAGCCAGTTGCTGCGGGGCGGGAAGAGGGTGGCCATCGATCATGCTCCCACGAAGGCCGCCTGGCCGGTCCGGGGACCGCCGGCGGCCGCGCGCTCGGCGGCGAGCCGGCGCTCGACAGATGGGTCGACGTCGGGGCGCCGCAGGTAGAGCGGGCGAACCTCGAACGGCTGGGTGACCTCGCCGCGCTGCAGGCGCGTCAGCGCCAGCTCGATCAGGGACTCCGCCGAGGGCGCCGCACGGTCGGGGCCCGCCAGCTCGACCGCCTCGCCCAGGCGCTCGAAGGTCGCCGCGTAGCGCAGCGCGCCCTCACCGCACAGCAGCACCGGCTCGCCAAGCGCTCCCAGCTCGGCGGCCAGCTCCTCCGGGCGCAGCACCCGATAGCCGGTGACCCGCTCGACGCCAGCGGTGGCGGGCCGGTAGCTGGCGCTGAACAGCTCGCCGCGGCGGCCGTCGATCGCCGCGCAGACCAGCCGGCTGCCGTGCCGGCAGGCGAACGCGAGCAGGTCGAGACTGGGCGCCGGCACGACCGGCAGCCGCCACGCCTGTGCCAGCGCCTTCGCCGAGCTGATCCCCACTCGCAGTCCGGTGAACAGGCCCGGCCCGGTGCCGACCGCAACCCCCGCGAGCGCGGCGTGGTCGAGGCCGGCGTGCTCCAGCACCTGGCGCACCATGGGCGCGAGCAGCTCCGCGTGCGCCCGGTCGTTGCGGACCGCAATGGCGGCCAGGACGCCGGCCTCTGAGCCAGCGGCGACGCTGGTGACTGGGGTCGCGGTGTCGATGCCGAGGACGAACAACGGCGGCGCCTCTTTCTTTCGGTCGATTTGCGACTCGTATTGTGGCACCAGAATGCTGGTCGAGCACCGGCGCACCACAGGACCGGGAGCCGACCGGTGCCCCACAACGTGACCTGACTTCAGGCAGTCGGGACCGAGAGCGCCTTGGCGAAGTGATACTCGACGGAGCGGCTCAGATCGTGCAGCTCGCGCGTGCCGGGCGAACGGACGTAGCCGAGGCGCTCGTAGAGGCGGTGGGCATCGGTGAAGCGCGTGTCCGACCACAGGTCGACCCGGTGCGCGCCGCGGCGGCTCGGACTGCGCCATGTCAGCCAGCGTAGCGAGCGCGGACAGGTGGTCTCGATCGCTCCTCAAACGGCGACCGCCTCGGCCAGGACGCGTGCCCGAATCCGAGACTTGAGGCCGCGGACGGTGACGACATCGACAGGCCGACCGAGCAGGTCCTCGAGATCAACCAAGAGTCCGGCAAGGTCGAAGAGACTACGTCCAGGGTCGAGGTCGACGAGGAAGTCAACATCACTCCGCTCGTCCGCATCCCCACGTGCAACCGAGCCAAACACGCGGATGTTGCGAGCCCCATGTTGCGCAGCCGCCACGAGGATCTCACGGCGAAGCCGTCTGACGTCACGGATCGACATACCGGCTCCCGGCGGGCTCACTCGCCCCTCGCCTCCTCTCCTTACAAGGTCTGTAAATATCGCCGTACTCGCGTCGTTCTGACCCCATACTGTAGGAAGGCCGGGCGGCGCGGCGCACCCAGTAGCGACCCTCAACTCAAGTATCGGCCCTGGTAGGAGGAGGAGCCAATGGCGGTGGATCCCAAGACGGCTGCCCATGAGCGGATCGAGCGGGCGAGGGAGCAGCTGCTGGACCTGAGCCACCGCATCCACGCGCATCCAGAGCTGGCCATGGAGGAGGAGCGGGCCTGCGCCTGGCTGTGCGAGGCCATGAGCGAGGCTGGCTTCGCGGTCGAGCGGGGTGTCGGCGGCCTGCCCACCGCCTTCGCCGCACGGCGCGGACCGGGCCCGCTGCGCCTGGTGGTCTGCGCCGAGTACGACGCACTGCCGGCCATCGGCCATGCCTGCGGCCACAACGTCATTGCGGCCATGGCCGCCGGCGCCGGCATCGGTCTGGGCGCCGTCGCCGACGACGTCGGGCTCGAGGTGACCGTGCTGGGCACCCCGGCAGAGGAAAGCGTTGGCGGCAAGATCATCCTGCTCGACAAGGGCGCCTTCGCCGGCGCGCACGCCGCCATGATGGTCCATCCGCACCCCCTCGACGTGGTCGAGCTGCCGGTCATCGCCGTCGACGAGCTCGAGGTCCGCTACCTGGGCAGGGAGGCGCACGCCGCCGCCTTCCCGGAGCTCGGCGTCAACGCGGCCGACGCCATGGTCGTCGCCCAGACCGCGATCGGCCTGCTGCGCCAGCACCTGCGCCCGACCGACCGGGTGCACGGCATCGTCACCAAGGGCGGCGACGCGCCCAACGTGGTGCCCGCGCGCACCGAGGGCACCTGGCTGGTGCGGGCCCACGACCTCGGCGAGCTAGAGGAGGTCGAGGCGAAGGTGCGGCGCTGCTTCGAGGCCGGGGCGCTCGCTACCGGCGCGGAGCTGGAGCTGACCCTCGCCCATCCTCCCTATGCCGAGATGCACCACGACCCCGGCCTGGCGGCCGCCTACCGGCGCAACGCCGAGGCGTTGGGCAGGCGCTTCGTGGACGCGGAGAGCCTGCAGCGAGTGGCCGGCTCGACCGACATGGGCAACGTCTCGCTTGCGCTGCCTTCTATCCATCCGTCGATCGCGGTCGACTGCCTGCCCGCGGTGAACCACCAGCCGGAGTTCACCGCGCACTGCGTGACCCCGGCGGCCGACAAGGCGGTCCTCGACGGCGCCGTCGCCATGGCCTGGACCGCCATCGACGCCGCCACCGACGACCGGCTCCGCCAGCGGCTTATGCGGGGGGTCCGGGGGGCTCCCTAGCGAGGCCAGGGCCCAGGCACAAGGGCGCCAAGCAAAGCCGAGCGTAGCCCCCCGGTGGATACAGGGTCCGGGCGGCTTCGCAGGCCCCGGCGGCCAAGGCAGCCAAGGCGGCGAGCTGACGGCGTGACGGCGGCCCGGCGGCCCGGCGGCGGTCTATCCGGATGCTCTGGGGGCGGGGGCGCGGAAGCGCTCCAGGGTCTGGCGGACAGCGGGAAGGCGCTCCGACCAGGCGGCGCCGTGGGGGCGCACGTGGATCTCGCGGACCTCGTCGGGACGGACGTGGAGGCTGACCTCGAGCCAGTCCGGCAGGAGCGCGTCGGCCACCCGGTCCGCCCACTCGACGAACGCCACCGCATCCGCCGGCAGCACCTCCTCCAGACCCAGGTCCTCCAGCTCCGCCGGGCCGCGCAGGCGGTAGGCGTCGACGTGATAGATCGGGACGTGGCCGTCGTAGACGCGCACGAGCATGAAGGTGGGCGAGACCACCGGCTCACCGACCTCGAGCGCGGCCGCGGCGCCTTGGACGAAGCGGGTTTTTCCGGCTCCGAGGTCACCGGTGAGCCCGACCACGTCGCCTGGCTCGAGCAGGCCGGCCAGGGCGGCGGCGATCGCCTTGGTGGCGGCCTCGTCGGGTGCTTCGAGCAGCAGCTCGTCGTCGGTGCTCATGGAGTCGGTGCCTATGGATCAGAACAGGCCGAGCTGCTCGCCCTCGGACTCCGCGTCCTCGGGCTCCGCGGGCTCCACGTCGTCGGCAGCAGCGGTGGGACCCGAGGTGGCCACGACCGCGCGGGCGGCGCCGGGCGGGTCGCGAGGCTCGGTGGGCCCCGTGGGCTCGGTGGGTGCGGGACGCTGCTCCTGGAGCAGGCCGGCGAGGGCCTGGAAGTCGTCCTGCATGCCCTTGAGGGTGCGGTTCTCGGCGCGGCCGCTGGTGTCCGCTCGCAGGGCGGCCGAGGGGTGGAAGGTCGGCAGCAGCACGCGGCCCTGAAACGGGTAGGTGCGCCCGCGCAGCCGCGTGATCCCGGTGCTCGTCTCGAGCAGCGTCTTGGACGCGAAGTTGCCAAGGGTGACGATGACCTTGGGATCGATAATGCGGATCTGCCCGTCCAGCCAGTCGCGGCATGCGGCGATCTCGTCCGCCTGTGGATCGCGGTTGCCGGGAGGGCGACTTTTTACGACATTGCAGATATAGACGTCTTCGCGACGCAGGCCGATGCCGGCGAGCAGCCGGTTGAGAAGCTGCCCGGAGGGACCTACGAACGGCAGGCCCTGCCGATCCTCGTGGTAGCCAGGCGCCTCGCCCACGAACATGAGGTCGGCGTCCGGATTGCCGTCGCCGAAGACCACCTGCGTGCGGCTGCTGCTCAGGCGGCAGCGGGTGCAGGTCGCGGCCAAGGCGGCGAGCTGCTCGAGGTCGCTGATCTGCTCCGACATCAGCAGTTCCCGCAGGCGCCGCCACAGCAGCCGCCGGTGGGCGCCGCGGCGCCGTCGCCGCCGCGAGGGGCGGCGAACACGCTCAGCAGCCGGCGCACCTGGCTTGCCCCGCACACCGGGCAGCTCGCCTGGTCGGCGCGGCCGGCGGCGACCAGCGACTCGAACTGGTGCTCGCATTCGGCGCAGCGGTACTCGTAGAGCGGCACGCTCACTCCCCCTTCATATCGACCACAGGCCGAGTCGGCGGCGGCCGGGGTCTCCTGGAGAGAAGGCTATCAGGCTCGGGCGACCAGGCTCGGGCGACCAGGCTCGGGCGACACGCACGCCAAAGCTGAGCGCACGGAGGGCTCACGTCCCTACAGAGCCGGTCCAGGCAGGGATGCCGGCCACGGGCGCGGCGGCCTGGACCCCTGCCCTGATAGCGGCGGCCAGCGCCTCCTCGGCAAGCACCGCCACCAGGTCCATTGCGGCGCTGACGCGCGGCAGCGCCAGCGCGAACACGGCGTCGCCGTCGTAGCTGGTGTGCACCGGACGGATGGCCCGCGCCATGCCGTCGTGGGCCTGCACGGCGACCCGGTGGACCTCGGTCTTGGTCAGGGCGGCGTTGGTGGCGACCAGGCCGAGCGTGGTGCTGCCGCCGGGCGGGACGGGCGCGGGCAGGACCGCCTCCCCGGCCGCCTCCGGCCCCACCAGGCGGCTGCGCAGCGCGGCCGCCGCGCCCCCTGGCACGCGCGCGCCGGCGAGCACCGTGCCGTCCTCGTCCAGCACGTCTCCACCGGCGTTGACCGCCGCGATGGCGCCGACCGCGAGCTGCCCGATGCTCCGCACCGCGTAGCCGAGCCCGCCCTTCATCATGTAATCAGGACCGGCCGCCTTGCCGACCGTTGCGCCCGTGCCGGCGCCGACGTTGCCCATGGGGCCGCCCGCGGCGCTGGCCGCGACGCAGGCGGCCTCGCCCTCGGCCGGTCCCGGCCGGGCATGCCAGTCGCCCACGGCGAGATCGAACAGCACGGCGGCGGGGACGATCGGGATGGGACCACCGAAGCGGTCATAGCCGATGCCGGACCGCTCGCACCAGTCGACCACGCCCTGGGCGGCCGCGAGCCCGAAGGCGCTGCCGCCCGTGAGCAGGACGGCGGAGACCGACTCGATGTGCGCCTGCGGCTGCAGCAGGTCGGTCTCCCTGGTGCCGGGGCCGCCACCGCGAACGGCCACCGAGGCGACGTTGCCGGGCGGCGGGACCACCACGGTGCAGCCGGTAAGACCCACCGGGTCGGTCCAGTGGCCGACCGCCAGGTCGTCGATGCCCAGCGCCATGGCTACCGCGCCCGCCCGCCGCCGCCTCCGCGGGCGACGCGCGGCCTACGGCGGCGCGAGGAGCCGCCGAGGACGTCACGGGCGAAAGCGGTCAGCTCGGTGTTGAACAGCTCGTGCTTCTCGACGAAGGCCATGTGTCCGGCGTCCTCGAGCACCAGCAGGCGGGCGCCCTGGATCTTGGAGGCCATGTGGCGCGCGGACGCCGGCGGGGTGAGGCGGTCCTTGTCCCCGACCACGATCAGGGTGGGCACGTCGATGTGCTCGAGGACCTCGGAGTGGTCGAAGTTGATCAGGCTCGGGAATACCTTGGCCCACACCTCGACGTCGGTGCTGGCCAGCAGGCGGTCGGTGAATGCCACCTGGCTCGGCGAGGGGCTGGAGCCGAAGCCGAACAGCCGGGTGCCGAGGTAGCCGAGGTCGCTGCCGCGGCGGCGGAGCTGCTGGGCCCGCATGGGGTCCTGCCCGATGAAGCGGAACGCGGCGGTGATCACCGCGCGCTGGAACTGCGCGGCGCCCCTGGAGGTGAGCGATGCGGTCATGCCGCGCACGGCGTCCATGTAGGTGGAGTCGACCAGCACCAGACCGGCGACGCGCCGCCCGAGCTCGTCTGGGAAGAGCGCGGCGAACTGCAGCGCGGCCATGCCGGCCATGGAGTGGGCGATCACCACTACGCGCTGCTCGCCGGTCCAGTCGATCACCACCCGCAGGTCGCGGGCGAACGCGGCCAGCGAGTAGTCGTCCCTGCGGGGCTGGCCGGAGCGGCCGTGACCGCGCTGGTCGAAGAAGACGCAGCGGAACTCGGCCGGCAGGTCGCGCCGCTGGTAGTGCCAGGCGTCCTGGGTGAGCGAGAAGCCATGAGAGAACACCAGGCAGGGACCGGAGCCGAGCTCCTCCACGCACAGCCTGGTGCCGTCGAAGCTGGTGACCGAAGCACGGGCGCCGCGCAGCCCGCCGAACGGCTCGATCGCCTCGGAATCCTCGCGCCGGCGATCGTGCCCCACCAGCGCCCGCTCGACCGCCAGTCCGGCGCCGAGCCCGAGCGCCACGCCGCCCGCGGCCAGCCCGATGCCCCGGGCCGTCAATGATGGCTTGACCACCTTCTTCTTGCCCCGTTCCGCCATTACCCGGGCGCCTCCCCGGTGAGCACCCGCCGGCCGCCCTGGCCGGAATGGCTGCCGTGATAGTGCACTCGAGGCAGCCGCGGCGACAGGCCACAGGTCACTTCGTAGTCGATCGAGTCGAGCGCCAGCGCCCACTCCGCCACCCCCGGCTCACCCCGGGCCGGGTCCCCGAGCAGGGTTGCCACCTCCCCCACCCCTATCGGGACGTCGCCGACGTCGACCATCAGCTGGTCCATGGTGATAGTGCCGACTTGGGGGAAATCCTGCTCGCGCAGGCGCACGCGGATCCGCCCCGAGAGCCCGCGGCGTGCCCCGTCGGCATAGCCGAGCGGCAGCGTGACGATCCGGGTGCGGCGCGGCGCGGCCCAGCGATGCCCGTAGGAGACCCGCTCCCCCGCCTCGACGGTGCGAACCGCGGTGACCGCCCCGCGCAGGGCGAGCGCGGGGCGCAGGCGCTCGCGGACCGCGCCCGTCAGGGCTGGGGCGGGCGCCAGCCCGTACAGCTCGATGCCGGCGCGCACCAGGTCGAAGCGGGCGTCCTCGCGCAGCGTCGCGCCGGCGCTGTTGGCCAGGTGGCGCCAGCGAGGCTGCAGGCCAGCCGCCGCTGTGGCGGCGAGGACCTCGGCGAAGGCCTCGAGCTGGCCATCGGTGGTGGCGGACTTGTCCGGCTCGTCGGCCACGGCGAAGTGGCTCCACAGGCCCTCGACTTCGAGTCCCGGCTCGGCCAGGGCGAGCTTGACCAGGTGGGGGAGGTCGGCTGGCAGGCAGCCCTGGCGGTGCATGCCGGTGTCGACCTTGAGGTGGGCCGCCACCGGGCGACCGGCCGTGCGCCCTGCCCGGCCGAACACCCGCACGCCCGCCTCGGTGCAGAGCGTGACCGCGATCCCGTGCTCCGCGCAGGCGTCGGCCGCGGCCGGGTGCGGCTCGGAGAGGATCAGGATCCCGCTGGAGAGGCCAGCCTGGCGCAGGACCAGCGCCTCCTCGACCAGCGCCACCCCGAGCCAGGAGGTGCCTGCCGCCGCCGCCGCTCGCGCCACGGGCACCGCGCCGTGGCCGTAACCGTCGGCCTTGACCACCGCCATCAGGCGGGCGGGAGCGACCTCGGCGACGAGGGTGCGGACATTGTGCGCGATCGCGTCCAGATCGACCTCGATCCAGGCGGGCCGCAGCCCCGGCCAGGGTCGCGGCGTCTCGCTCACCACCCGGCCTCCGGCGCGCCGAGCAGCTCGCGGAAGGCGGCGGCGAGGTGCTCGGCGACGTCGCCGGCTGCTACCGAGACGGGGCCGAGCTCCCGCGCGGCGAGCGCGCCGGCGCGGCCGTGGACCCAGGCCGCCAGGCGGGCGGCGTCATACGGCTCCAGCCGCTGCGCCAGCAGCGCGCCGGCCAGCCCGGTGAGCACGTCGCCGGTGCCTCCGGAAGCCAGGGCCGGCACACCGGTCGGGTTGACCGCCAGGCGCCCGCCCGGCTCGGTGATCACCGTGTAGTTGCCCTTGAGCAGCACGGTCGTCTCCCAGCGACGGGCGCGCTCGGCGGCGCGGTGCAGTCGCGTGCCCTCAGCGTCCGGCGCCAGCCGGCTGAACTCGCCGGTGTGCGGGGTGACCAGAGTGGGTGCCTTGCGCTCCAGCAGAGTCTCGCCGGTGCCGAGGGCGAACAGCCCGTCGGCGTCGACCACGGCGGGGCCGCCGTAGGCGGCCAGCAGCCCGCGCACCGCCTCCTGCGTGCCCTGGGCGCGGCCCAGCCCCGGGCCGATGGCGACCGCGGAGGCCTCGTCCAGCCAGCGCTTGCAGGCGTCGACCGCCGCGGCGGTGATGCCGCCGTCGGCCTCGGGCAGCGGGACGGTCAGGGCCTCCGGCACGGCCCCGCCGACCCGCGCGGCGATCGAGGCGGGAACCGCGATGACCAGCAGGCCGGCGCCCGACCTGCGCGCGCCGCGACCCATCAGAGTGGGTGCTCCCCCCATGACGGAGCTGCCGCCGACGGCCAGGAGCACGCCACGGGAGCGCTTGTGCGTCTCGGTGTGCGGCACCGGGACCAGCCCGACCAGGTCGGCGGCCTCGCTCACGCCCCATGAGGCTGGCGCCAGCGGCAGGCCGATGTCGGCCACCTGGAGACGGCCGCAATGGTCGCTGCCGGGCGCAAGCACGTGACCGGGCTTGACCGCCTGGAAGGTGACAGTGACGCTGGCGTGGATCGCCTCGGCCGGAACCTCGCCGCTGGAGGCGTCCACCCCGGAGGGGATGTCGACGGCGACCACCGGGGCTGGGTAGGCATTGGCCGCAGCGATGGCCCGCGCCGCGAGGCCCCGCGGCGCGCCCGACGACCCGGTGCCGAGCAGCCCGTCCAGGACCACGTCGGCCTGCTCGAGCAGGCGCTCGGCCAGCTCCGGCTCGAACGTGCGCACGCGGCCGCCAGCCGCCCGGACCAGCGCCGCGCAGCGCCGCGCCTCCTCGCCGAGGCGGTCCGGCTCGCTGCTGAGCAGGGCCTCCGCGCCGGCGCCGCGCCGGGCCAGCCGCGCGAGCGCCTCGAGGGCGTCGCCGCCGTTGTTGCCCCTGCCGGCGAGCGCCACCACCCGCCGCCCGGCGACCCCGCCAAGCAGGTCGGCCGCCGCGCGGGCGACCGCCGCCCCGGCCCGCGCCATGAGCGCCGACACCGGAATACCGGCGGCTGCGGCCTCGGCATCCGCTGCCTGGATCGTCGCCACCTCGACCAGCGGTTTCACGGCCAGGTCCCCTCACCGCGGAGAAGGCCGGCTGGGAGTCCCGGGGCGGCCGGGCCAGCGGCCAGGGCGGCCGGGCCAGCGGTCGGGGGGGCCGGGCCAGCGGCTGGGGAGGCCGGGCCAGCGGCCGGGGAGGCTTGGGCGTTGCGGTCGAGGCGGCGGCGCACCCAGGGGGGCGGTCCGGCAGGTGGCGGGGGCAGCACCTCGGGGCCCTCCGCCACCACGGTGGCGAAGGCCAGCTCGGCGGTGTCCGACAGCGACACGTGCCAGCGCACCACGCCCAGCTGGCGCACCCATTCGCCGAGCTCACCATGCACCGCCACGGTGGGCGCGCCCGAGCGCAGGTTGGCGACCTCGATATCGGTGTACGAAAAGCCCGAGAAACCCACTCCCAAGGCCTTCGAGACGGCCTCTTTGGCGGCCCAGCGCCTGGCCAGGTGGGCGACCGCGCCGACGCCCCGTGCGGCGGACGCCTCGCGCTCGGCCTTGGTGAACACCCGCACGCCGAAGCCGGGGTGCCGCTGGAGGGCCCGCGCGACGCGGGCGATCTCGACCACGTCCACGCCGACCCCGACGATCATCGCACCCCGAACCTGGCCCGCAGCGATGGCCGGGTCAGCAGGAAGATCACCAGGGCGTCGATCAGCAGGCCGAACGGGCTCAGGCCGACCAGGTCCAGCAGCGCGCGGAAGCAAATCGCTCCTATGGAGACGTACCAGCCCCAGCGCTGCCCCTTGAGCAGGCCGACTCCACCCGCGATCAGCGCCGCCACCAGCGCGACGCCGAGAAGCGGAAAGGCGCCGCCGCGCACCAGGCTGCTCAGCAGCGGGAAGCCGGTGAACGCAGCGTCGATGAACAGGAAGATCGCGACGATGCTGACCGACTGTTCGGGATCGATGTCATACGACCTCATGGTGACCAATCGTAGCAGGCGGCCACGCCTACGATGCGCGCCGCGAGCGTCGCCGGTAGTCTTCCAGCCTGGACAACCGAAGTGGACTAGGCCAGACTGGACCACGCTCCTCACCGGCCTGTCAACCTGCCCTAGGCTGGTCACATGCCAATCCTTTCCGCTCCTCGGGTGATCGCCTCCGGTCGCCTTCTCGCCCCCGGCGCCGTGGTCGTCGAGGATGGCCGCGTCGCCGCGGTCCTCGACGAGCGCCCGCCGCCCAGGCCCGGTCACCTGGCCCTCGACCAGGGGGGGCTGGCGCCGGGACTGATCGACCGAACGGGATGACCGGAGCAGATGGGATGACCGGAGCGGGCCGGGGAGGGGCGACCTCGAGCGTGCCCGTGCCCAGGAGCATCATGGCGGCGGAGATCGCCCAGCAGCCCGAGGCCGTGGCCCGCACGCTGCAAGCCCTGCGGCCGCTCCGCCACGAGCTGCGCCGGCTCGCCGCCGGGACCGGCCTGGTGACCTTTATCGCCCGCGGCTCCTCCGACAACGCCGCCACCTACGGCCGCTACCTCTGCGAGGTGCTCGCCCGGCGCCCGGCGAGCCTGGCCGCGCCCTCGGTGGCCACCCACTACCACGCCGAGGTCGACCTCGCCGGCACGCTCGCCGTCGCCCTGTCCCAGTCCGGCGAGACCGAAGAGGTCGTCGAGACCATGCGGTGGGCGGCCGAGCACGGGGCGCGGACCGTGGCGATCAGCAACAGCCCCGCGAGCACCCTGGTGGCCGCCGCTGACCTCGCCCTGGTCACGCAGGCCGGCCCCGAGCTGGCCGTGCCCGCCACCAAGACCTATACCACCCAGCTCGCGGCCCTCACCGAGCTGATCGCCGCCCTGGCCCCGGACGACCCGGCTTTCGACGCCGTGCAGGCGAGGGTGCCCGCCGCCATCCAGGGCCAGCTGGCGAGCGCCGGCACCGCCAATGAGCTGGCCGGTGAGCTGGTGGGGATCTCGAGCCTGGTCGTGTCCGGGCGCGGCTTTACCTACTCCACCGCGCTCGAGCTGGCGCTCAAGGTCAAGGAGACCTGCTCGCTGCCGGCGATCGGCATGTCCCACGCCGACCTCGAGCACGGCCCGATCGCCGTCGTCGGCGGCGACACCCCGGTCCTGCTGGTGGCCCCGGGCGACGGCCCGGTGCTCCCGGGGATCACCGCGCTGGCCCGGCAGGTGGCCGCGCGCGGCAGCCGCGCCTACGGCATCGGCGGCGACGGCGCGTTCATGGCCGCCTGCGAGGCCACCCTGCCGGGGCCGGACCTGCCAGAGCCGCTCGCGCCGCTCGCGCTTGTCGTCGGCGGCCAGCTCCTGGTCGAGGCGCTCGCCCGCCACCTCGGCCTGGACCCCGACCACCCCCGCGGCCTGACCAAGGTCACCCAGACGGGGGGTGGCCAAGGGCCGGCGAAGGCGGGCCGCCCTGGCCTCCTCGCCCCACCTGACCAGTCATGATCCGGAGCCGAGCAGCTCTGAGTGGGAGGTCAGGCATGGACAAGAGGCCAGGTTGCCGTTAGCCGAGCTCGCGCTCGACCACGGCAGAGACGCGCTGGGCAACGCCCTGCGCCTCCTCAACGCTGTCCGCCTCGACCATCACCCGTACCAGCGGCTCGGTCCCTGATGCCCGCACGAGGACGCGCCCCCGCTCTCCCAGCCGGGCCTCCTCCTCGCCGACAGCACGCCAGGTCGCCTCGTTCCCCTGCAGCTGGTCACGGGCGGCGACGCGCACGTTGACCAGCACTTGGGGCAGCCGCCGCATGACCCCGGCCAGCTTGGACAGGGGCCGCCCGCTGCGCGCCACGATCCCGAGCAGCCGCAGGCCCGTGAGGATACCGTCGCCGGTGGTGGCGCGGTCGAGGAAGATGATGTGCCCTGACTGCTCGCCGCCCAGCGCATGGCCGCCGGCCAGCATGGTCTCCAGCACATAGCGGTCGCCCACGGCGGTCTGCACCACCTCGATGCCGCGCTCGGCCATGGCGCGGCGGAAGCCCAGGTTGGTCATGACCGTGGTCACCACGGTCCCGGTGGGCAGGCCTCCCCGCTCGCGCTCGTCCAGGGCGGCGATGGCGAGGATCACGTCCCCGTCGATCAGCTCGCCGTGCTCGTCCACCGCGATCAGGCGGTCGGCGTCGCCGTCGTGAGCCAGCCCGACAGCGGCGCCGTTGTGCACGACCGCCTTCCTGACCTGGTCGGGGTGGGTGGAGCCACAGCCGTCATTGATGTTGTGGCCGTCCGGCTCGGCCGCGATGGCGCTGACCCGGGCCCCGGCGCGGCGGTAGGCCTCGGGCGCGACCGTTGCCGCGGCGCCGTTGGCGCAGTCGACCACGACCTCCAGCCCGCCGAGGTCAGGGACCCCTTCGAGCAGGTGGTCGAGGTAAGCCTCGACGGCGTCCCGCGCCGTCCGGGCGCGACCGACCTCGGCCCCGACCGGGCGCTGCGCCCCCTGGTCATCCGTGGAGAGCGCGGCCTCGATGCGGTCCTCGACCTCGTCGGGCAATTTGAACCCCTCGGGGCCGAAGAACTTGATGCCATTGTCCGGCATCGCATTGTGCGATGCCGAGATCATGGCGCCGGCCGACGCGCGGTAGTGCCTGGTGAGGAAGGCGATCGCCGGGGTCGGCAGGACACCGGCGAGCAGCGCGTCGCCGCCGGCGCTCAGGATCCCCGCCACCAGGGCGCTCTCGAGCAGCAGCCCAGAGGCCCGCGGGTCGCGCCCGACCGTGACGAGCGGACGGCTGGCCTGCTCGCGGGCGAGCACCCCAACGGCAGCCCGCCCCAGCGCCAGCGCCAGCTCCGGCGTCAGCTCGGCGTTCGCGAGCCCCCGTACCCCATCAGTTCCGAAAAGGCGCCCTGACCTGACAAACCTCACTGCGAACTCACCAATCCGTAGTTCTCGTTCCATGTGGGGGGAGCTCGCTCCCCCCACGGCGCGCGCTTCGCGCGCCGGGGCAGATCGATCCATCTGGGGGGAGCTCGCGCCCCCCACGGCCCCCCACGAGCGCCTGTGCCATGGTCAGGGGGAAGACGGATCCTCACAGCCGGCGGTGCTCAGCGCTTCGAGTACTGCGGCGCCTTGCGGGCCTTCTTGAGCCCGTACTTCTTGCGCTCGACCACGCGCGGGTCGCGGGTGAGGAATCCGCGCTTCTTCAGCTCGGGGCGCAGTTCCACGTCCAGCTCGATCAGTGCCCGGGAGATGCCGTGGCGCAGCGCGCCGGCCTGCCCGGAGACGCCGCCGCCGTCCAGGCTGGCGATGACGTCGTAGCGCTCGAGCGTGTTGGTGACCCGCAACGGCTCGGTGATCATGCGGCGGTGGGTCGGGTTGGGGAAGTAGTCGTCGAGCGGCCGGCCGTTCAGCTTGAACGTGCCGCTGCCCTCGATCAGCCGAACCCGGGCCACCGCCTCCTTGCGCCGGCCGGTGCCACGGGCGAGCTCCGCAGGAGCAGCCACTGGATCCTCCTATTCCTGCCTGGCGCCCGAGTCCGGGCCGAGGTCCAGAGGCTTGGGCCTCTGGGCGGCATGTGGATGAGTCGGGCCGTCGTAGACCTTGAGCTTCCTGATCATCTGCCGGCCGAGCCGGTTGTGCGGCAGCATCCCCCTCACGGCCCTCTCCACCGCCTTGGAGGGGCGCTGCGAGAGCAGCACCGTGTAGGGGACCGTCTTCAGCCCTCCGGGGTAGCCGGAGTGGCGGTAGTAGCGCTTCTGCTCCCGCTTATTGCCGGTGAGGCGCACCTTGGAGGCGTTCACGATGATGACGTGGTCGCCGGTGTCGACGTGCGGGGCGAAGATCGGCTTGTGCTTCCCGCGCAGGACCGCCGCGACCCGGGCGGCGAGCCGGCCGAGGGTCTGCCCGTCGGCGTCGACGAGGAACCACTCGCGGCTGATGTCCTTGAGGCGCGGCGAGAACGTGCGCTGGGTGGCAAGGGGCATGCGGGCGACTCCGTTGGCGAGCAGATCGTGGGGTTCAGGTTTCAGGCCGTCCAGCGCTGGCGGTCGGTACGGGCCGGCGGCCGGACATCCTGTGAGAACCGAATGTCAAGGCTAGCGGTCACCTGCGCTTCCGGTCAACTTCCGCTGAGGGCTCCGCCACCAGCGGTCTTTGATCAGCGTCGTCGGAGCGGCGAGAGGAGTGCTCGGGGGGGATGCGGGGGGCGGAGCCCCCCGCATACGTCACCGATTCCAGCACCAGGGCGTGGGGCGGGGCGAGGTGACCGGCGGCGGCCCGGTCCCGGCTGGCGAGCACGGCGCGGGTCGAGGCGGGGTCGCGGCGACCGTCGCCGACGGCCAACAGGTGCCCGACGATGCTCCGCACCATCTGCCAGCAGAAGGCATCCGCCACCAGGCGGATCTCGACCAGCCCGCGCACGCGCCGCACGCCGACCGAGCGCAGCCGGCGCTGGGTGGTCGACTCCGCCCGCCGGCGGCAGAACGCGGCGAAGTCGTGCTCGCCGACGAGCGGCGCGGCGCCTGCCCGCATCCGCTCGAGGTCGAGCGGGCGCGGCCAGTGCAGGACGAAACCGCGGCTGAGCGGGTCGGGCGCGGCGGAGTCGTCGACGCGGTAGACGTAGGTGCGACGCCGGGCGGAGAAGCGGGCGTCGAACCGCTCGGGCGCCCAGGCCACCTCGCGCGTCACGATCACCGGGCCGAGCACGGCGTTGAGGATCCGGCGCACCCGCTCGGGCTGGAGGCGGGCCGGCACATCGGCGTGGACGACTTGGCCACGGGCGTGGACGCCAGCGTCGGTGCGGCCGGCGCCCACCACCGTGACCGGTCCGCCGGCCAGCTTGGCCAGAGCGGCCTCCAGCTCGCCCTGCACTGTCCGGCGCCCGCGCTGGCGCGCGAAGCCGGAGTAAGGGCTGCCGTCGTAGGCGACGACCATGCGCAGCCGCCGCGTGGCGGGTTCGGTCACGTCGAGGTTCCGGGCGCTACTTCCTGCCCTGGGGCTGGTCCTCGCCGCCCTCGTCGTGGCCCTCGTCCCTGGGCTCCGCCTCCGCGTCCGCCTCGCCCTGGGACTCAGCCTCGCCCTGGGACTCAGCCTCCTCGGCCTCGGGCTCTGCCTCGGCCTCCTCGGGCTCTGCCTCGGCCTCTGCCGCGGCCTGGGGCTCTGCCTCCACCTCGGCCGCCGCGTCCACCTCGGGCTCAGCTTCGGCACCTGCCTGGGCCGTCACATCGTCCGCCTCGGTGGTCTCGTCCCCGGCTTCCTCATCGCCCCGCGGGGCGGCACCGGCCTCGATCTCGGCGTCGGTGGGCACGGCCGGACGCGGCTCCTCGCCCCCGAGTTCCTCCTGCTCCTCAGCCACAGCCTCAGGCTCGGCGGCCTCCGCCGCCTCAGCGGTCGTGGCGGCCCCGCGGCGGCGGGAGGCGGCCCGGCGGGCGGCGCGGTTGGAGCCCTCTGGCGCGGCCGCCCCGGCC
>JBKPDO010000180.1:0-21742 GCA_046727955.1 bacterium
TCCTGCCCAGGGCGCGCGACTGGATGAACACCAATTCGTGGCTGGTCAGCGAGATCGTGCTCGTGTTCTTCATCGCCATCACCATCAACAGCCTCGTGGGGTAGCAGGCCATCGACCGTGCCGTGCCACCCTGCCCGCCGACGCTCCACGCGCTTCCCGCCAATGCAGTGATGGCTCCGCCTCGCCGACCCGATGGCCTCCTCCTCTTGAGCAGCGAGAGCGATCAAAGGGCAGCGGAATGGGCATCTGCGTCGAGTTCCAGCTCCTTTGAAACGGAGATCACCCGGTCCAGGTGATGACACCACTCGTCGTGACCCGGATGGTGGGAGGGCACAGGCCAACGTGCCACTTGGGCTGCGGGAGCGACTTCTACTGTAGCTGAATTGAATGCTCGATGACTCCCTGCTCGAATCGGGGAGCCACTACCGACCAGGCGACGGAGGGGCTGCTCATGGCGCTCGCCGCGCTGCGCTCCGCCCCGCCGGTCGAGGATGGCGCCCGAGCCGCCTCAAGCGCCCTCGCCGGGAACCGGTGAGCACTGCCGAGGCCCGCCCCATGGAGCTCGATGCCGCGGTCTGAGCCCTGCGGGCCGCGATCTGAGGACGCCCGGCGGCCTATTGAGGGAGGTTGGGGTGGGCAAGGACGGGCGCGGGTTTCACCCTGACGGGTGAGGCGCGCCCACCCCCTTGCCGATAACTCTTCTGGGTCGCGGCCCGTCATCGTGCGAGCGCCACCACGACAGGCCGCACTCGCGAGCCAGGAGCCGACGGGGGGGTCGCCCAGATGCAACACGGCCTGCGTCATGACCATCAGACGGAACGAATCGGGCCAGCACAGGGATTGTCACATTCCAGGCGAGCGTTGATCGGCGCCTGTGCTGGTAATCTCGTCGAGTGGTATGACTTCGCGATCTATGGTGCTTTCGCGACAGTCATCGCGAGGACGTATTTCCCGAACACCAACGAGACCACCGGTCTGCTGGCGACCTTTGCGATCTTCGCCAGCGCGTTCCTCTTTCGTCCCGTGGGCGCCGTGCTGTTCGGCCGCCGCGGCGATCGCCGCGGCCGCCGGCAGGTGTTCGCGGCCATGATCCTCCTGATGTCGTTGGCCACCGCGGGCATCGGGATCCTGCCGGGCGAGGCGTCCATCGGCCTGCTGGCCCCCGTCCTGCTGGTCGCGCTCAGGTCCGCCCAGGGGCTGTCGGCCGGTGGGGAGGCCAGCAGCGCGTCCGCGTTCGTCATCGAGTACGCGCCGGCACACCGACGCGGATGGTCCGGCGCGTGGCTGTGGGCGACCCTCGCGCTCGGCTTGGCCGCGGGCATCGCCATGGCCGCCCTGCTGGCTCGGCTGCTGCCACCGGCCACGGTGCAAGCATGGGGCTGGCGCCTGGCCTTCGTGCTCGCCTTGCCGCTTGGCCTGGCCGGGCTGTACCTGCGCCTGCGGCTGGACGAGACACCCCACTTCCGGGCCGTTCAGCGCGCCAGAGCGATCGCCCGCCGGCCGGTCGCCGAGGCGGTGCGCGCCGACCCCCGGTGGACGCTCGTCGGGTTCGGCCTGGTCGCCGCCGCCTCGCTGACCTTCAACACCTTCTTCGTCTTCCTGCCAAGCCACCTGGTGACGACCCGAGACGTCCCGCTGTCCAGGGCGCTGGCGGCCACGCTCGGCGGGCTGGCGCTCGTCGTGGTTGCCTCCCCCGTCCTCGGGCACCTCTCCGACCGGGTGGGCCGCAAGCCGCTGTTGGCCGCCGGGACGCTCGGCCTGCTGATGCTCACCGTGCCGGCCTATCTGCTTATCTATCGAGCCGGGCGGGTCGGCCTCCCGCTCGGGTATCTCCTGGTCGGCGCGATGATGAGCTGCTTCGTGCTGCCATCGTTCCTGTCCGAGCTGTTCCCCACTCGGCTGCGCGCCACCGCCCTGTCGCTCACCTACGGGCTGGCCAGCGCGCTGCTTGGCGGCACCGCGCCGTTGCTGGACACGCTGCTGGTCCAGCGCACCGGCAACCCGCTCTCGCCCGCCTGGTACGCCATCGCCGTCACCGTGCCCGCGGCCGTCGGCCTGTTAGTGACCAGGGAGACCGCGTTCCAGCCGCTGGACACGCAGTAGCGCCGCGCGCCGGCTGCAAGAGCGCCCAAAAGGGCAGGCCGAAAAGCCGGAGTTCCGCAGCTTGTAGGCACATGATCTGCTTGATCTGCTCTGAAGTGCACAAATGCTTGAGCGTAAGGGCCCGGGCGTGTGCCCACGAACTCACGTTCGCTCTGGTCAGCACCTCATGTCCCCACTTGCTGCGGAACTCGAGTGACCGAGCGGCGCACTTTGTGATGGAGCGCAAGATGCTCAAGACCATCAAACGGCTGGTCAAGCCGCCCAACCCCACCGATGCTGCTGTACGTCCGGTGGTCGTCGGCTGGGTGCTCGGCGGCTGGTCGGCGTCAGGGCGGGTGCCGCTGGGTCTGGTGGGTCGTCGGCCAGGGCGATAGCCTGCCGCGGTGGCGACGGGTCAGCGCTCTTGTGTGCCTTCCGGCAGCAAGGGAGGGAGGAGCCAACCATGCCGACCGTCAAGCAAGCCGCCTCGGAGTTCCTGGCCAACAAGCGGATCGCGGTCACCGGGGTCTCCCGCAACCCCAAGAGCGGGCACGGCAGCAACGTCGTCTACCGGCGGCTGCGGCAGCGCGGCTATGAGGTCTTTGCGGTCAACCCCAACGCCGACACCGTCGAAGACGACCGGTGCTATCCCGACCTGAGCTCGATTCCCGGCGGCGTGGACGCGGTGGTGATCGGCACCAGGCCCGAGCTGGCCGAGGCCACCATGCGCGAGTGCGCCGAGCTGGGCATCGGGCAGGTGTGGATGCACCGTGGCCCCGGGGCCGGCAGCGTCTCGCCAGCGGCCGCCGAGTACGGCCGGCAGCACGACATCAGGGTGATCGAGGGGGGTTGCCCGTTGATGTTTGGTCCCACCGCCGATTTTGGGCACAAGGCGATGCGGCTGGTGTTCACCCTGTCCGGCAGGGTCCCCAGGCAGGTGTGAGCAGGGGACTTCGATGCTAGCGAGCGCGGGAACCGTGTCGGTCTGCGCGCCGAGCAGGGTGGACCAGCCAGCGGGGAGGCCACCATGGGGACGGCGGAGAACAAGGACATCGTGCGGCGCATTTACCAGGAAGCCATCAACAACCACGACCTGGATCTTCTGGACAGCTACATCCTTCCCGACTACGTGAACCACAAGAACCCCGGGAGCCTGGAAGGGGTCAAGCAGCTGTTCTCGATGCTGTTCGGGGCGTTTCCCGACCTGCGCGTGTCGGTGGACAGCATCGGCGCCGACGGCGACCGGGTGTGGTCCGGACCACCATGCAGGGCACCCAGCAGGGACCGTTCATGGGGATGCCGCCAAGCGGCAGGACGTTTGCGGCCGAGACCGTGAACGAGGTGCGGTTGGAGAACGGCAAGGTCGTCGAGGAGTGGGGCGTGACCGACACCCTGGGGATGTGGCAGCAGCTCGGGCTCATGCCGCAGGCAACCAGCTGACTTGCCGACCTTGGGCTGGAGGTGGACACCTGAGCAGGTGGCCGCCCCGAGCACGGCACGCGGACACCCATTTGGCGGTGCGCCGTGACCGGCGAGGGAGCGAGTCCGCCGCATGAGTGTGCCGGCGGCCGCCCTGCACGTCCACGGATCCGGGTCCCGCGCGGCCGTGCCTCCACTGCCTGGCGCCGGACCTTCCTGGACAGGGGCGCAGCGACCGCCTGCCCTGGAGGTCGCGGGGTCGACACGGCCGAGCAGGTCGCCGGGCTCATCCAGCGCCGCATCCCGTCCCGGCGTACCACGTGGTCGGCCCTCGCTGGGCGGCCCGGTGGCGCACACGCTGCAGGCTGGACGCCAGGAGCGGCTGGATCGGGTGGTGGTCGATGGCGGTGGGTCTTGCCAGGCTGGTGGAGCTGGGGTGGCGGCCGTATCGCCCTCATCCACCGGGACCGGTGATCAGCCCTGTTCGCCCAAATGGTCGGGGTGGCTCCCTCAGGCAGGGACGGGTTCACAGCGGACCTGCACGCCGTCTCCCCGCGCGGGCTTCCGGCGGGCCCTCGCCGACGGCAACGACGCCCGGATCTCCAGCCAGGAGGTCAGCGCCCCCCTGCCCGACCCTGCTGGTGGCGGGCGAGCGGAAGGCAACGGCCGGGCGAGCCTCCAACGCCGCGCTGGCCGCCCTGATGCCCAACGCCGTCGCCAGGTTCGCTCCCGCAGGTGGCCACGGCTGGCTGGCCGCCCAACTCGAGCCGCACTGTCGGATGGTGAAGGCCTGGATCGCAGGGCAGGAGGTCCCGGCAGAGCCCTGACCGAGACCACCGCATGGTCGCGCGTGAAGCTGGCCGGTCTGCTGGGCCGGCCGGTGTCGGAGCTGGATGGGCCCTCGCCACCGGGATAAACCTGGACGGTTGGGAGGTCGCCGAGTGGGACTGGCAAGCGGTGACGACCGGTAGGAGGTGAGCGGCATGCTGCTGCGGGTGCTGTTGGGGGTGTTCTTCATCGCCCACGGGCTGGTGCACGTGGCCATCTGGGCACCCAGGTCCGATCCTGCCAAGGTACCGTTCGACGCGTCGCATTCGTGGCTGCTTGGTGACCGGCGGTCGCTGGCGCGGGTGCTGGCGTTTGCCGCCGCGGCGGTCCTGGTGGTGGCCGGGATCGCGCTGTGGGCCCAGGGTGGCTGGTGGCGGCCGACCGCCGTGGTCGGGCTGGGCGTGTCCACCGTCCTGCTGCTGGTCTACTTCACCCCCTGGTACCTGTTCATCCTCGCCGTCAACGCCGCCTTGATCGTCGGCATCGCGTTCATGGGCTGGCCCTCGAAGACGACCGTGGGAGCCTGAGCGGCGGCGAAGGAGCTCAGGCCACCTCGCGGACGAACGCGCCGATCGCCGCCTGTACCTCGGCGGCGTGGCCGAGGAGCCAGTGGCCGCCGCTTTCGATGCTGACGAGCTTGGCGCTCGGGATGCGGGCCGCCGCGGCGGCGGCGAACCGATACGGCGCAAACGACGTGTCGTCCCTGGCGTTGACGACCAGCGTCGGAACGGGGATCTGCTCGAAGGGGAACCGGTCCGCGGCGAGGTTGGAGACGAAGCCGTCGAAGACGGCGCCCTCGCGCCTGGGCTTGAGGGGGAACAGCAGGTTCAACCCCGCAGCGACGGCGTCCGCCTCCTGCGGCGCGGGCTGGTAGCCCTTCGGCATCCCCATCATCCGTGCGTACGCCGCCGGCATGAGCCGCTTGAAGAGCCAGAAGAGGCGGTCGGCGCTGTAGGCGAGGCGGAACAGTGGTGCGAACGCCCCGGGGGTAGTGATCCCTCCGCCCAGGCGACAGCAGGCCAGGATCAGCCCGGTCACGCGCTGGGGATGGCGGCGCGCGAGCTCAAGGACCGACCCGCTTCCTGCCGAGAACGCGATCACGACGGCGCGATCGATCCCCAGATGGTCCAGCAGCAGCGCGTAGGCATCCGCCTGGTCGGCGGGCGTGGCACCCTTCGGGAGCGTCGAGCCGAAGTAGCCGAAGCGCGACGGTCCGATGACCCGGAACCCGGGCCCTGGGAGGTTGGCCCACCAGCCGTCGACGGTGTCGACGTGGCAGCCGAGGACACCGTGGGACACCAGGAGCGGAGTGCCCTCGCCCTGATCGGCGTACTCGATGGTCCCCAGGCGCGTCTCGAGCCTCTGCGTGGGGAACGAGTTGATGCGCTCCCATGCCTTGCGCATGTCCTCGCGATAGGTGGTCACGTTACCTCCCGTCCGCCGAGGTCAGGCCGTAGGACGTAGGACGACCGCACGAACAAGCACGTCGGTCATGGCCTGGGTCGCTCCAAGATGGCCTTGACCGACGTAAGGTTGCGGTCCTCTCGCTGGTGCATCGTCCGGCGAAGCAACGGCAGCAGAACCGCGAGCAGGCCCTTGGGTCGCAGCTGGGTCCTGACCACGACCCGGCAGCCACGCGCCGTCGGCGAGATTCGCCCCTCGCCCCTGGCGTCCAGGCGTCGGGACCGAGCGATCGATGCCCACGCCGTTGGGCGCTCGAAGCGGACGTACTCGACGATCGTTGGGTTGCCCTTGATCCACTCTGCGCCGAACCGGGTGCTGGGGCCGACCGGGCCTGGGGTGAGCTTCTCGACGTGCCTGGTCCTTGGGTTCCACTCGGCCTCGTTGGTGATGTCGGTCAGGTAGTCGAAGACGTCCTCGGGCGACCGCGCGATCTCAACGGCGTTCTCGACGGTCACCCAGCCACGCTCGCTCACCTGGCTTCGACTCCTCCCGCACGGGGTTGCGGACCGACGTTGGCCAAGGCAACGGAGCTGCTGCGCCCTGGCTGCGGCTCCCATGACCGGCCGGGACCGCCCCGACCCGACACCATCGCAGCGAGCAGGTGTGCTCGGCCAAGGCCTACTCGGGCATCCACTGCTTCACCACCGAACTCTCCAGCAGCTCCTCCCGTACGAACGGATCGGCGGCGACCAGGCGCTCCGCCGAGCGGAGCGAGTCGGCCTCGAAGGCGATCAGGCCACCCGACCTGTCGGCCAGCGGGCCGCCCAGGTACCCGGGCAGGGCGAGGTCGCGCCAGTACGCCGCGTGCTCCGGAGCGACCGTCCTGACCCGGTCGGGGTCGTCCTTCATCCAGTAGAAGTATGCGATCCTCATCGTTCACGCCCTGCTGGGTCGGCTACGAGCGCCAGCCGCGTTGGTTGGTTTGTTGGTTGCAGCC
This sequence comes from bacterium, assembly GCA_046727955.1. Taxonomy (GTDB): domain Bacteria; phylum Actinomycetota; class CALGFH01; order CALGFH01; family CALGFH01; genus DASVXQ01. The sequence continues at coordinate 6,731 of JBKPDO010000180.1, forward strand.
GATACTGGCGCAGCAGCAGGCGAGTGGGCAGGTTGCGTCACAGGCGCTGGGTGACCCAATCGTGGGCGACCGGCAGCAGCACGATCGCGACCACCGCCGCGCTGCCCAGGAGGTGCATCCACAGGTTGATCTGCACCCCTGGATCCCCCAACCCGACGTCCAGTTGGCTCTGCCCGACGATGAACGGGACCACCGCCACCAGCCCGACGATGCCGGACACCAGCGCGGCCGTCGCCCACCACGAGGACTGCTTGAACACCGCCCATGCCGCGATCGTGAACCCGGCCACCGCGACCAGCGCCAGGACGTTCGCCAGCGTCCAGGCGGTCCCAGTCGGCGGCGGCGTCTTGCCGGCGAAGGCCGGAGTCATCCACAAGAAGGTCGTCCCAAACAGGAACAGGCCGAGCGCCACCAGGTTCTTGAAGGTCCACATCACGCCTCCCTCGCGTGGAGCTCCTGATCATCCCTGCCAGTTCTCAGCTCGTGTCTTGATCCCCTTGAGCACCCTGCGGATCATCGGGAAGTCGCCGAACTCCAGCAGCACCAGCGCCGAGACCGCTGAGCCCGGAGCTTCCCACGCGTACCGCTGCTTCAGCCGAGTGACCAGGCGAGTCCGGTCACCCGCCAGCGGGCGGAGCTTCCACGACCAGGTGCTGTCCGGCTTCTCCCACAGCAACCACCGGTTGGGCTCCAACGCCTTCACCTTGAACGCCGTCGTCTGGTTGACCTTCTTCGACATCGGCATCCAGTCACCGACCCTCGGATGCTGGTACTCGGGCAGGACCCGGTCGGCGCTGTCGTAGCCGGCGTTGTCGAGCAGCGCGTAGGTGTAGAAGCCCGCTCGCCGGTAGCCCATCTGCACGATCCACGGCCACACCCTGTTCGGCGGTGCGTTGATCGTGATCGCTCGCGTGGCGTTGAACGACGCCTTCGGCACGAGCTCGTCCCCCGGCATCGACCCTGAGACTTCGGCGTCGGTCGCGCCCCAGCGCGTGTGCCAACGCCGCAGCAGCGGGGCGGTGACGAACAGCGGGACGCCGCCCAAGGCATCAAGGACGGCTCGGCCGATCCGTCGCTTGCCCATGGGACACCTCCGATTGCTCAAACGTGCGCCCAAGCGGGTCCAGCATTTCGAAGAGGAACGCGCCGACATCGAACGTAGCTGGCGTTGGAGCGTCGAGGCGCCGCCCGCTGATCCCGTCGCGCTGGGTCAAGGGCGAGGACGCGCCGGCCTGGGCTGGCGAGGCGCGCGCCCGCAGCGAGTCCGCCACCTCCCGCACCGATGACGACGACATCGACCTCAGGCATCGCTCTCCCGCGGCCGGTAGATCCAGCGAGTCAGTATCGCATCACCCTTGACACGAGGGAGATCGTCGCCCAGAGGCGGCGAGCACCTACTCAGCGCCTCGACCATCAGGGCGAGTTGTCAACGGGGTGGGCCGGCAGCCGATCCACACCCCCGTCCGAGCGATCCTCGGAGGGCGAGGTGGCCACCCCATCGGAGTCCAAGGACCCAGCTTGGAGGGGACCTTGGACCCTGTCAGGGGCAGATCCCCAGGAGTAGTAGTTCGGGAGAGAACGGGAGGAGGTGGGCGTCATGGCTGAGCCACGCCGCCTGGAACGCCTGACCGCACAGGACCTGCTCATGCTGTGGGCAGACGATTTCGGCTGGTCCCAGGACATCGGCGCGCTCGCCATCCTAGACGGCACCCGGCTGCTGGACCCCGATGGCCGCGTCCGGATCGAGGCCATCCGCCGGCAGCTGGAGCCCAGGCTGCCACTGGTCCCGCGCTTCCGGCAGCTGCTGTACCGGCCCCGGCGAGGGCTGGGCTGGCCCCTGTGGGTCGACGCCCCCGCCTTTGACCTCGCCGACCACGTCCGGGTCCACCCGCTAGCCCCTCCGGGCGATGAAGCCCAGCTGCTGCAGGCATGCGCGCAGCTGTACCAGCGCCGGCTGGACCCGTCCCGGCCGCTGTGGCAGGCCTGGTTGCTGCCCGGCCTGCCAGACCAACAGGTGGGCCTGTTCCTACGCGCCCACCACACCCTGGCCGACGGCGTGGCGGGGATGGCGGCCTTCGGCACCCTGCTAGACCTTTCCGCCGACGCGGCCACGCCGGTGGCGCCCCCGTGGACGCCGACCCCGATTCCGTCGGCCGGCGAACTGCTGCACGACAACCTGCGTCGGCGCCTCCGGGGGCTGGACCGAAGGTTGTCCAGCCTGGCCCACCCGATCAGGTCGGTCCGCCGGGCGCGGCACATATCAGGGGCGTGGCGCGAGTTCTTCGCCGAGCGGGCCCCCCACACCAGCCTCAACCGCCCCATCGGCGCCGACCGCCAGCTGGCCGTCGTCCGCAGCCGCCTCGACCTCGCCAAGCAGGTCGCCCACGCCCACCAGGCCAAGGTCAACGACGTGGTGCTGGCGGCGGTGGCCGGTGGCCTGCGCCAGCTGCTGGCCGGCCGCGGCGAGCCGGTCGAGGGGCTGGCGCTGCGCACGATGGTGCCCGTGTCGCTGCACCACGAGCAGCCTGGCCAGGCCAGCGGCAATCAGGACTGGGCGATGATGGTGCCGCTGCCGCTTGGGGAGCCGGACCCGGTTCGCCGGCTGGTCCTCATCGCTGCAGAGACCGCCGAGCGCAAGCGCAAGGCCCGTCCGCAGACCGGCAGCGGAATCTTCGGATGGCCATTGTTCCAGCGTGCGTGGCTGCGTGGCTTCGCCCATCAGCGGCTCATGAACACCAGCGTCACCAACGTCCCGGGTCCGCCGGTGCCGCTGTATCTTGCCGGGGCGCAGTTGCTTGAGCTGTTCCCGGTGGTGTCGCTCATGGGCAACTTCACCCTCGCCGTCGCCGTGCTGTCCTACGCCGGGCAGCTCAACCTCACCGCGGTCGCCGACCGGGACACCTGCGCCGACGTGGAGGTGTTCGCCCAGGGCGTGCGCAGCGCCCTGGACGAGCTGGCGCGGTCGGTGCTCGTGGCTGCCTCGTGAGGAGGGCGTGACTGCGCGTTCACTGCTCGTGGAGGGAGGATTCATGGCTGCGACCGTCAGAGCCGGATCCCGGGAGGCCCTGGCGGCGCCACCCGTGCCCCCAACCGCAGCGCCGCCCCAGATGGAGACGGAGCGGCAGCGGCAGCTGCTGCTGGCGCTCACTACCGAGCATTTCACCCTGCAGACCGCCCGCTCGGCCACCATCGCCGACAGCAACGGCCGCTCGGCGCTGTACCTTGCCACCGTCTCCAGCGCCGTGGTCGCCTTGGCGTTCATCGGCCAGCTCGCCCACACCGGCCAGGCGTTCTTCCTGTTCGCGCTGGCGCTGCTGCCGGCGCTGGTGCTGCTGGGCGTGCTCACCTACCTGCGGCTGGTGCAGACCGCCGTGGAGGACCTGTTCTACGCCCGGGCGATCAACCGCATCCGCCGCCGCTACGTCGAGCTGGACCCGGAGGCGGCGCGCTGGTTTGTGCTGTGCGGCTTTGACGACCCGGCCGGCGTGATGGTCAGCATGGGGCTGGCGGTCCCGGGGGCGGCGCACTCCCGCTGGCACCTGCTGTCGCACGCCGCCAGCATGGTCGCGGTGGTCACCAGCATCATCGGCGGAGTGGTGGTGGCCCTGGCCGCCAACGCGGCCGGCGGCGGGCGGCTGCCGGTGGCCGCCAGCGCCACCCTGGGCGTGCTGGTCGCCGTGGCTGGCGCGGCAGCCTTCGGGTGGCATCAGCTACGCCGCTGGCGGGCCGCCGAGGCCAGCGTCCCCAGCCTGTTTCCCTCCCAGCCAGTCGCCGAGCCCAGCCAGGCCGACCGCTGACACCGGCCATGCCGGCAAGCCCCACCGCGCCCGGCGACGCGGCGGGAGCCACCAAGACTCGAGTTCCGCAGCAAGTGGGCACATGAGGTGCTGACCAGAGCGAACATGAGTTCGTGGGCACACGCCCCGGGCCCTTACGCTCAAGCATTTGTGCAGTTCAGAGCAGATCAAGCAGATCATGTGCCTACAAGCCGCGGAACTCCGGCAAAGGGAGCGCGTCATGGGGAGCAATCTCATCACAAACGGGTATGAATCGCGGGCTGGCCTGGTGTGACGGCTCGACCGAGTGTGCATCCCGAGACGGGCATCGCAGCCGCGGTTCCGTGTTCGACGGTGAGGGGGCGTTCATGACCACGGCCCGCTTCACAACCCAGGAGGTCCGGCAGGTCGCCGAGGCGCTGAGCCTCGATTTCTTGAAGGAGCGCTTCGACATCGAGCAATTTCGGATGGATATGGACGATGGGCAGGATCGCGCCGGGCAACCTTCATGAGCTTCCAGACTACTACACAAGGCTTACCGCCATGGAGCGCGGAGGCGAGACACAAGCAAAGGCGCAGACGCGACGAGGGTCGAGAACAAAGAGGGCCGCGTGGTATCCGAATGCCCAGCACATATCACCTGAAACGGGTGATGCCCGCGAGGGTATCTGAGCTATAGCGTGCACAGTATTGGCAGTCGGAAATGCACAAGGAGTCCGGCGTGATCCTCGCCGACGTCTCGTTCATCGACATCTTCTGGTCGATGCTGTGGTTCTTCTTCCTGTTCCTCTGGATCATAGTCTTGGCCCACATTCTCACGGACCTGTTCCGCGACCGCTCGCTCTCGGGTCTGGCAAAGACGCTGTGGGTCGTCTTCCTCGTGTTCATGCCCTTCCTGGCCGCGCTCCTCTACTTCCTGACCCGCGGGCGGGGAATGGCTGAGCGAGCCGCGGCGCACCAGCAGAGAGCTCAGGAGGAGTTCGCCGGCTACGTTCGGAGCGTCGCCACCGATGGCGACACGATGCCCGCCGAGCAGATCGCCCGAGCCAAGGATCTGCTCGACGCTGGCACGATCGACCAGTCGGAGTTCGAGCGACTGAAGGCCAAGGCCCTCTCCTGATCGCTGACTCACCGCCCCGGCGCGGGAGAGCGTTGGCGCCGCCACTCCATTCGGGTGGCGGCGCTAGCGTTCGATGGACCCGCGATGACGCCAGGATCCACCTCGCCAGCGGTCGACTCATTTTGCATCCGGATGATGACGCCAACCTGGTCACGGCGTCGCATCGAGGTGGAACGGCAACGGCTGATCTCTGGCCGGCGGCCGGAGGGGAAAGGCCCTGGACGGCAGCCGGCAGCAATCTGAGGCGGCTTGTCACCGTGGAGGGTGTGGGACACGGCCAGCCCGGTCGCGCCCCACGAGCAGCATCGCGGACGCCGGGCACAGAGAGAGGCGTGCCGGGGTGGGTGATCGGTGGATCGGGAGCACGCCTGATAGCCCCCGGGGCGGTGTCGAGAGGGCAGCCACGGCGCCGAGCATGATCGGGCTTGTGATCGCGACCGCCATGGCAATCGGCGGCCCGCGGCCGCGGCGACACCGCCGATCGCCGCTAAGGCGAACGACGGCAAGGCAGGTCGGACTGCCGCGTTCGCCTTGCCGGCGCGTCGTCGCAGGCGGCCGACGAGCGATCGGCCACCCGCCTTTCCGATCGACGGCCTGGCTCGTCAGGTAGCCCTCGGCGGTCACGGCGCCCTGCCGATCCGCACTCGCTCCCGCCCGTGCACCACCCATCGTCCCGCGAGGTAGGCCGACGCGTTGAGGGCGGCATGGGCGAGGACGGGCGCCACAAGACTGCGCGACCGCAACCGCAGCCACGCGAACGCGCTCCCAGCCGCGGCCGTCGACGCCGTCGTCGCCAGCACGGCGAGCCGCCGGCCCCGACCAGGGTCACCGACGAGGACGCTTGCCGGGTTGTCTTCGTAGTCGTTGAGCGTCGGGAGCACGTGCCACGCTCCGAACATCAACGACGTCCACACCACGGCGGCGGCCAGCGAGCGCTCCCGGCGGAGCAGCGCCAACAGAGCGCCGCGGAACAGCAACTCCTCGGCGAGCGCTGTGGCCAGCGGGATCCGCACGGCGAGGTGGTAGCCGGCCTCGCGACGACTTGCGTCGCGGATGCGCCGGTTGTCGGAGAACGGTCGTGTACCCGGAACGGCGGCGCCGAAGGCGACCGCGCCGCCGGCGACCGCCGCGACCGCGACGCCCATGCGCAGACCGCTCGCGGCATCCGCAGGCCGGATCCCGAGGTCGCCGGCGCTGCACCCGACTCGCCGCGCGAAGCTGGCGAGCCCGACGGCGGTCGCGAGGTTCAGGGCCGCGTCCGCCGGCGCGGTCAGCAGGCGGTGCACGGCGACGTTGTGCAGGGCCAGGACCGCGACGACGGCGACCTCTGGCGGCACCCGCCGACCGGCGACGCGCACACCAGTGTGCCACGGCGCTCCCATGTCCGGTCGGTCCGCTGCCCGAAGGTCCATGGCACCTCCTTGCTCTCTCTGCATGACAGCAGGGGGAGCGGGGTGCAGTCATCACCCGCAGCGGCTGGCCGCCCCTGCCGGCACGCTGTGGGCGATCGGTGGTTCGTGGACGAGACCCACGTCAAGGTCGCTGGAAGGGGGCGGTATGACTACCGGGCGATCGACCAGTTCGGCCAGGTCATCGACGTGTTGGTCTGCGTGCGGCGGGACATCACCGCGGCCCGCCGGTGCTTCGAGCGGGCCATAGGCAGTTGGCCTTGGCCATCTAAAAGAAGTTCGCCCGTTCCGGCGACATGATCACCACTCACCACAGGGACAAGCCGCGGTGGCGCCGGCATCGGGCTGAAGGCCATCCCCACCCAGAAGCCTGCCGACGTGGAGGAGCCCGTTGGGGCAGGGGGCCGTCATCGGGGCCTGACCGGGCCGATTGGCCACCTCACGGAAGCGCGCGTCCCACCAAGGCGCCCGTCTCACCCGGGCGCCCGTCTCACCCGGGCGCCGTCTCATGGGGATCACGGGGAGCGGCCATCTCGCACGCGAGCGGTGGAGCTGCGCACCGGGGCCGCTTCGAACGTGCCGACGGCCCCGGCCTGCTCCAGCTCCAGGAAGGCCGCGACCACCGCGGGGTCGAACTGGCTGCCCGACGCGACGCGCAACTGCTCGCGGGCCGCCTCGGCCGGGCGCGCCGCGTCGTAGGGACGGTTGGAGCGCATCGCCGCCCAGGCGTCGCAGACCGCGACCACGCGCGCCTCGACGCGGATCTGGTCACCGCCGCGGCCGTCGGGGTAGCCGGTGCCGTCGAAGCGCTCGTGGTGCTGGCGCACCACGGCGGCGACCTGGTGCAGCCCCTCCGCGAGGCCCAGCAGCCGAGCACCCTGGACCGGGTGGCGGCGCAGGACGGCCCACTCACCGCCGGTGAGCGGGCCGGGCTTCAGCAGGATCTCGTCGGTGACGATGATCTTGCCGATGTCGTGCAGGCGGCCGGCCAGCTCGGCACGCCAGCGGGCGTCAGGCCCCAGCCCGAGATGGTCGGCGATCGCGCCGGCCCAGCGCGTGATGGCGGCGCTGTGCTCCTCGCTGGCCAGCCGCGCGTCGATCTCGTCGGCGAGCCGCTCGAGGTAGGCGAGCACGGCGTCCTCGTCGCGCACCTGGACCACGGCGGTCCCGCCCGGCGGCCGGCCGATCTGGACGCGGTTGCGGCCGAGCCGCTTGGCGGCGTAGAGCGCCTGGTCGGCGATCCGCACCAGCTCGTCGGCCGAGTGGGCGTGCACCGGCCACGCCGCACCGCCGACCGAGACGGTGACCGCCACCCACACGTCGTCGGCCAGCACGACCGGGACGTCGCCGACGGCGCGGCGCAGCCGCTCGGCGGTCTCGGGGACCGCCTCGACGCTGGTGTTGCGCAGCAGCACCACGAACTCCTCGCCGCCGTAGCGCGCGACCACGTCCCCGGTGCGGGTGGCGGCGGCCAGGCGGGCGGCGAGCTCACGCAGCACCCGGTCGCCGGCCTGGTGGCCGTGGGCGTCGTTGATCCGCTTGAAGTGGTCGATGTCGAGCACCAGCAGGCCCAGCTCCCGTCCCGACCTGGCCGCGTGCTCAGCCTCCAGCGCCAGCGTCGCCTCGAAGAAGCGACGGTTGTACAGGCCGGTCAGCCCGTCGGTGACCGCGGCGCGCCGCTGCTCGTCGACCAGTCCGCCCAGGCGGGCGACCACCAGCAGGAACAACACCGCCGACGCGCCCGCGATCACCGGCAGGTTGACGGCCCTGCCGAGGGTGGTCGGGAAGAGCAGGGTCGCCGGGGCGACCAGCGACGCCACCGCGAGCAGGCCCAGACGCCACCGGCTGGTGTGCGCCACGGCGGCTTCGCTCGGCTCGGACAGCACGCGCATCGAGGGGTGCAGCGCCGCGGCGCCGAGCAGGACGTAGGAGCCGAGCCAGGTCGCGTCCAGGACGTTGCCGGTCGTGTAGGTGCCTGCCAGCTGCATCAGCACGTACGCGGTGTCGGTCGCGAGCACCACCAGCAGGCTCGCGGACAGCAGCCAGTAGGAGGCCGGCCGGGCGCCGGGACCCACCAGCAGGCGCACCGCCACCGCGAAGACCAGCAGGTCGGCGACGGGGTAGGCGACCGACGCCAGCTTGACCAGCACGGAGCGCTGGGCGTCGCTGGCCAGCGGGCCGATCAGGAACAGCCAGCTCAGCAGGCCCGCGCCCAGGGCGATCACGCAGGCGTCGATCAGGCTGGCCCGGTCCCCCCTGGGGGTCCGCTGGCGCACCAGCAGCAGCAGCCCGACCATCAGGATCGGGTAGTGGGACAGGTAGAGCAGGTCCGCCAGCGCGGGGAACCGCTGCTGGTGGAGCACGTCGTGCGCGACGTAGAAGGTCGCGTCGGCGCTGGCGTAGACGAACTGGCTCACCGCCAGCAGGAACCACGGCCTGCGCTGGGGGGGCCGGTGCCGGTGCACGCCGACCAGGATCGCGACCGCGGCCGAGAAGCTCAGGCCCTGGTACAGCACCAGCTTCGGCGTCCAGGCCGGCAGCAGCGAGACCGCCGGGACCAGGTAGTAGGCGATGATGACCGCGGCGCCACCGACCAGGTACAGCGCCCACGCCGGCCATCGTCGTAGCTGACCCGCCCGCCCTGCCGCCCAGCGCGGTGGTCCCATGGTCCCCCCTGTGGCGCGTGGCTTCTGCCGTCGGCTGATTGGCGCGGTCCACATGGCTCATTGGAGCCAATCGGCCCCATCACGGCGACGACCTCCAGGTCAAGGCCGGTCACGCCATCCCGCGATGAAGGGTGCATGGAGCGAATCTGAAAGCGTACCTCGCGCGCGGCCGTCGGGGAGGTGCGCCTGGCCGCCCTGCTGTTCGCGTCCATAGCCCTCTTGCCGCAGTCGCTGCGGTCGAGTCCCCAGCAGCCGGCGGGCGGGGGTGGCGGCGCCGCCATCGGGCTGACGGTGGTGCTGTTGCGCGCCGCGCCTCGCTCACCGGGTAGGAACAGGCCGCCGCCCGCCAGGTCCTGCTGGCGTGGACCGGCAGCCAGCCCCGATCCATGTCGCCGGAACGAGCGAATTTCTTTTAAGCCTGAGGTACGCCGGCACATCACCAGCCACATCGCTGAGTTGGAGCAGGCAATCGCCGACCATCAGGCATCGCTGGCCAAGCTGCATGACGAGCTGGACCTGCCGGTGGCGGAAATGGAGGTCCTGGCGCCGTCGCTTGCTCGGCTGCCGGTGTTCGGGAAGCGCCCGTGGGAACTGTCACAGCAAGAACTGCGGCGCCTGTTCGACAGCCTGGACCTGACGATCACCTACGACTACCGCCGCCGCGTGGGCCGGGTGAGTATCACCCTGCCAAGCGACGCGCATCGAGTGCGTGGTTCTGGTCCGTGCCCTGGGCGCGACCCGGACCAGAACCACGCACTCCACACGGTCCGTCTAGCTGCGGAAATGCCGATCCCCACCACGCCGAAGCGCGGCCCGGCCCGCTGAACGATCCTGTTCACCGATCATCCCTGCGACTCGCAGGTTCGAATCCTGGGTAGGGCACTTGGCATGATTGGAGCCAGATGGGCAGCTCAACCCCGAGCTCGGCGGCGAGGTCGGTCGCGCGGTCCAGATGCTGGCGGGGGGTGCGGTGCTGGCCGAGGTCGAAGAGGGCGATGTTGCTAGCCACGTAGGGCACCGGAAGTCATCAGTCGCGCTCCACAACTCCGTCAGCGCGCTCAGGAGAAGCCGAGGTTAGCGGCAATGCCGGTAACTTAGGTTTGCTTGTCTGGTATGGTGCATCCCCTTCGTGCTGCTGGAGGTGCGGGTGCCACGAGCCGGACAGGTCAAGCCGCCAGTCGAGCCGCGGCTGTCAGACAGGATCGCGATCGGGGTGCTGACCAGCACGTTCCCACCAGAGCTGGTCGACCGGGTCATCGAGCAGACCGGCCGCGCCGAGCAGCGCCAGCGGCTGCTGCCCGCCCGGGTGGTGGTGTGGCTGGTGCTGGCGATGGCGCTGTTTAGCGGGCAGGCCTACGAGGAGGTCGCGCGGCTGCTGGCGGGTGGGCTGGGGTGGGCCAGGCGCTGGCAGCAGTGGTTCCGGGTCCCCTCCACGCCGGCGATCGCCAAGGCCAGGGCGCGGCTTGGCGCCGAGCCGCTGCGGCGGCTGTTCAAAGAGGTCGCGCGGCCGTTGGCGACCCCTGACACCAAGGGGGCGTGGTATCGGGGATGGCGGGTGCTGGCGGTCGATGGGACGACCCTGGACGTGGCCGACACCCCCGCGAATGCGGCGGCGTTTGGGCGGCCGAAGACGCATCGGGGGGAGCAGACCGCGTTCCCGCAGGTCCGCGTGGTCGGTCTTGCCGAGTGCGGCACGCACGCGATCATCGACGCGGCCATGGGCCCGCTGGCCAAGGGGGAGACGACGCTGGCCGCTGGGCTGCTTGGCCCGGGTGGCATGCTGGGCCCGGGGGTGCTGGTGCTGGCCGACCGGCTGTTTGTCGACGCACAGCTGTGGCGCAAGGCGGCGGCGACCGGCGCGGACCTGGTGTGGCGCACCAAACAGAACGCCGTCCTGCCGGTGCTGCAGACCCTCCCAGACGGGTCCTACCTGAGCCAGATCCGGGCCGCCACCGACCGCCGCAATGGCCTCGCCCCGACCGTGGTGCGGGTGGTGGAGTACACCCTCGGCAAGGATCCTGGCCGACCAGCCCAGCCCGCCCCGATCCGGCTGTTGACCACGATCCTTGACCCCACCCAGGCACCCGCTGCCGAGCTGGCCGCGCTGTACCACCAGCGGTGGGAATTTGAGACCACGCTGGATGAGCTCAAGACCCACCAGCGTGGCCCCAAGGTGGTGCTGCGCTCCAAGCAGCCTGAGGGCGTGGAGCAGGAGGTCTGGGCGCACCTGCTGGTCCACCACGCCATCCGCCGGCTGATGCACCAGGCCGCCCTCGACCACCAGGTGGATCCCGACCGGGTATCGTTCATCCGCAGCTTGCGGATCGTCCGCCGCCAGGTCAGCGCCACCGGCCAGGGGGCCATTCCCCCCTGAGCCGGCTGCCAGGACGCTGGTACGCGTCACGCGGGAGATCGCCGAGCGGCTGCTGCCCACCCGCCGACTGCGGGCCTTCCCTCGCGTGGTCAAGCGCAAGATGTCCAACTTCGGCGTCAAGCGTGCCAAGCACCGCGCCTGGCCGCAGCCGACCCTGCCCCCCGCCGAGGCCGTCGTCATCGTCGGGGCGTCCAAGCCAGTCCCAATCCGGCGCCCCCGCAGCACCGCACGCCGACGCGCTTCCACCCGCAGCGGCGCCACGACCAGCACCGAACCAGCCGAACAAACCTAAGTTACCGGCATTGTCACTAGCCCCGAAATCGAGATCGCGGTGGACATCGAGTCCGTCACCGCCTCCCCACCGAGATCGTGGTCGTGGTGGCGCCTCGGACCATGTCGTCTCTCCTCATGGGTTGTGGACGATACGCGGCCAGGATCGGGCCGGGCGGGGCGGGCGGCGTCACCCGATGGTGGGATGCAGGGTGGGATTCTCACGGGGCCGGTGCCGCTTGTTTGCTCCGGCGGCACGAAACCGCCCAGCGATGCAACCGCAGGTCGTGCGCCTCACCGCAGAGATCACGCTGCCAGTCAAGAACTCCCGTGGTCGTCGCTCGTAGGGCAGCCACTATCAAGCAGAGGGCCCGGAACCGCCCTCGTCACGCCGTCCCTGGTCTGCCTCCGGCTCTACGTCCCCGGCCGGTCCGATCTCGAGCCGGACATCGTGACGGCGGATGAACTCCTCGAGTTCCTCGTCCGCGCTCGCAGGCCAATTGCAGTAGCAACCAAGCAATTGTGCGTATCAAGATATGCGCGGTAGAGCAGTTCGTCCGATCCAAGCTGGTCCGCTCTTTACGTCGCGGTGAGGAAGCTTTGCACGCCCTGGCTGGTCAGGCGCCGGAAGATCGAGTAGAGCTCCTCGGCCGAGTACGGGACGTCGTTGTCGAGCCACCAGATGCCCAGCCCTATGAAAGCGCCGACGACGAACTGCACGGCGGCATCCAGCTGCGGCTGCCTGGTTGCATCGGGGAACTGGGACCGGAAGTGCTCTCGGACCAGGTCGGTGACGTAGTCCCGCAGGATCCGGACCACCACGTCGGCGCCGCCCTTGCGCGCCAGGGGCTGCCAGAAGTGTCGGTGTGCCTCGACGTGGCGAAAGACGGTGAGGAGGGGCTGGAGGAACTCGCTTGTTCCTCCTGCCGCCTGCTCGGCTGCCGCCCGCTCTGCGGCCAAGGCCGAACGAATGTCCTCGAACCCGCTGAGGAGCAGATCGTCCTTGTCGCGGTAGTGCGCGTAGAAGGTCGACCGTCCCACGTCGGCCCGGTCGAGGATGTCCTGGACCGTGATGCGGTCGTACCCCTGCTCCTGGATGAGGGAGAGCAGGGCGCGCCGCAGCAGCTCGCGCGTTCGCCGCACCCGCCGGTCCGTCTTCGCCGTGCTCACGGATGCCTCCCGTTCCCAAACAACTGATCCGGTCGCGTTCGGTTCCGAACGGATCCGGGCGATTGGTCGTTGACGATCGCTCCCGAGCCTACCACATAATCGAACAGCAAGTTCGATAACAAGCTATGTGGTCCTTAAAGGACTCCAGACCGGTAACGCATATAGGTCCGGAGGCGGCCCAGGAGGAAGCAGCAATGACGCCAGACAGCCAAGACAGCGCAGACCGCAGGACCACAGGACCGGACCGGGCCGAACCGGGCCTGGGCGACAGGGAGCGGCCCAGGCGAGGGGACGCCTACCGGCGCCGCTGGTGGACCCTGGTAGTCCTGTCGGTGAGCCTGCTGATCATCATCATCGACGACTCGATCATCAACGTCGCCGTCCCCACCCTGCAGCGCGAGCTCGGCGCGTCCGCGACCGGGCTGCAGTGGATCGTCGACGCCTACATCATCGTCTTCGCCGGGCTGCTGCTGACCATGGGGTCGCTCGGCGACCGCTTCGGGCGCAAGCGCTTCCTGCAGCTGGGCCTGGTGGTGTTCGCCGGGGCCAGCGTGCTGGGGGCCTACGCCGCGTCCACCACCCAGCTGATCGTGGCCCGCGCGCTGATGGGCGTGGGGGGCGCGCTGATCATGCCGTCCACGCTGTCGGTCCTCACCGACGTGTTCCCCCGCACCGAGCGGGTCAGGGCCATCGGGATCTGGACCGGGGTCGCCAGCCTCGGCATCCCTCTGGGCCCCATCGTGGGGGGGTGGCTGTTGGAGCAGTTCTGGTGGGGGTCGGTGTTCCTGCTCAACGTGCCGATCGCGATCGCCGCCCTGGCGGCGGGGTTGGTCCTGGTGCCAGAAAGCCGCCACCCGGCCCCTCCCCGGCCGGACCTGCCGGGGCTGGTGCTGTCGGTGGTGGCCCTGACCGCGCTGGTCTACGGGATCATCCAGGCCCCCGCCAGCGGCTGGACCAGCGCCGCGGTGCTCGGCTCGCTTGGTCTGGCGGTGCTGGCCGGTGCCGCCTTCGTCCTACGCGAAGCGCGGGCCCGCGAGCCGATGCTGGACCTGCGGCTGTTTCGCAACCGCCGCCTTGGGTGGGGCACGGTCGCGATGACCCTGGCGGGGCTGGCCATCGGCGGGCTGGCGTTCGAGCTCACCCAGTACCTGCAGTTCGTCCAGGGCTACACGCCGCTGCAGGCCGGCCTGCGGTTCCTGCCGATCGCGATCGGGTTCGGGATCGCCAGCCCCGTCAGCCAACGGCTGGTCCCGCGGGTCGGGACCACCCCGACCGTGGCCGCCGCGCTGGGCGGCGCGGCGCTGCTGTTTGCCGCCCTCTCCCTGGTGGGGCCACAGACCTCGTACTGGCTGGTCGGGCCGGCCCTGCTGCTCATCGGGCTGGGCATCGGCGCCGCGCTGGTGCCCGCCACCGACGCGGTCATGGCCGCCGTGCCCGAGGCGAACGCGGGTCTGGGCTCGGCGATCAACGATTCCGGCCGGCAGGTGGGCGCGGCGCTTGGCATCGGGATCCTGGGGGCGCTGGCCAACACCGGTTACAGGTCCGGGATCGGTGGGGCCGTCTCGTCGCTGAGCCCGGACCTGGCCGCCGCCGCCAAGCGCTCGGTGGGTGCCGCGCTGGAGATCGCGGCGCGGGTGGGCGGACCCGCCGGAGGGTCCCTTCGCCGGGCGGCCAGCGCTGCGTTCATGGACGGCTTCGGCCTGGCGATGCTGGCGGGCGCGGTCCTGCTGGCGGCGGGCGCCGTCGCGGTGTGGTGGCGGCTGCCGTCCCGGGACGTCACGGCCCCACCCGCACAGGCGCTGCGCCAGCCCCAGCCAATCGGCCCCGACAGGCCTCCCCGCGATGAGGCGACCCGGGGACAGCGCCCTGGCCGGGGTGCGGGACCGCAGGCTCCGACTGAGGTGCGGCCTGTGGGGTCTGTCAAGGCACCAGGAGGTGAGCGGCGATGAGCGCATTCGGATCCAGAAGCCCCGGGTCCGAACCGGGCCGGCCGTTGCAGGAGGTGCTGTCACGACCTCGAGACGTACCGACCGATCGGGACTACATCTGGCATCTGACCAGGTGGCAACCGGAAGGGCCGAAATGACAGCTGAAAAGAGGGACGTGGGAAAGTTGAGAGGAAGAAGATGAAACTGTCCCCGCAGGGCGTGGCGCGCTGGAGCGCCAGGCGCCGCTTGACGGTGATCGCCATCTGGGTCGGGCTGTTCCTGGCCGGGGGCCTGCTCAC
>JBKPDO010000181.1:0-19571 GCA_046727955.1 bacterium
CGGGCACGGCCGCCACCTTGCGCGTGAACGACCCGTCGGGGTTGGCCCACACCGTGACGGTCGGCGACCGCTACCCGATGACCTCCACCCGATGGCCACGCTTGCGGGCCTGCCGCAGCGCCGCCAGCTCCTCCGACGGCGGCGCGGCCGGCTTGGCCGCCCGCGCGGGCGCCGCCCCGCTCGACGGCGCCGATCTGGGTGACGTCGCTCCAGCCGGGCTGCTGGTGACGACCAGCCCGGTGAGCACGGCCACAACGAGCACGAAGGTGAGGGGACGCCTGCGGGTGCGCTGTCGCATTTGGGTCCTCCTGGACCAGCCGGCGCAGGCCGGCACGCGCCGACCAGTCCCGCAACTCTGATCAAAACCAGCACGAGAGACAAGGACAAAAATACCGACAGAACACCGACAATATGCCGACAGCATGTGCTTGCCTTCACAAACTCGCGTATCGCATCGGCGGGACGGCGGGCAGCGGCACGGCGGGCGGCGGGACACCGGGCGGCCGATCCGCGGTGGCGGGCCAGTCCGCGTCCTGGTCCGCGAGCCGGAAGCCCTCACCCCGCACGGTCAGCAGGAACCGCGTATGCGCCGGGTCGGGCTCCAGCAGCCTGCGGATGCGGCGCACGTGCGCGACCACCCGCTCGGCGTCGTGCGCCACCTCCGTGCCCCACACCCGCCGCGACAGCTCCACCGGCGACACCACCGCACCCCCCGCCTGCACCAGGGCCAGCAGCAGGCGAAACTGCATCGACGTCACGCCGACCGGCCGGCCCTGCCAGCACGCCAGGCGGCGGCCGGGGTCCAGCCGCAGCGGCCCCCACGTCTGCACCCGCCAGGCGCTGGGGTCCTGCCACGAGGGCTGGGGGGAGAGAGTGAGCTCGACCGCGCGGCGGGCCAGGGCCGCCGGCGCGAGCGTGTCTGCAGCGTACCCCTCGCAGTGCAGCGCCGTGATGCGCTCGCTGGGCTGGCGCTCGGGGCCGAGCGCGAGGATGGGCGCGTGGCTGCCACCAGCGCTGCAAGCGGCACGATGCTGACCGAGTCGGCATCGCGGTCGTACTGGGAGCACCGACTGCGCGAGCACGATCGTCGCGAGCAAGGGTCGGGTCGACCATCAATCGTCGGAAGGTGCCTGAGATAGGCGCGATGGGTCCCGTATACCCCTATGGGGTAACGGTGCCAGGGTTGGGTGCCAGAAGGTGGCGGCAACAGTGAACTGAGCCGCCATAGGGCTCTGACCTGCGGTTTTGGTGGCGCGCCGCGAGGGATTCGAACCCCCAACCGCCAGATCCGTAGTTACAATATCGCCCGAGAATCGCCCCAATGCCAGTGGAACCGCAGGTCAGAGCCGGCATGCGGATCGGCAATACTGAGACCCGAAATAGGCGTCGCAATAGCCGCAATGCCGGTAGGGTGCCAGGGGCGGTGCCACGGCTCGTGGCTCCCACCCGGTGGGCCCTGCGGTCTGTCCGGCTTGGGGTTCGGCCCCTCCACCAATCCCTGTGCACCAGATCCAAAATCTGGTGCACAGGAGTCTTGGGCACCGGCGGACCTCGACCCCGTCCGAGTAGCCTGAATCTCGTCAAGGCAACGCAATCGAGAAGTGCGACATCGGCGCGCACCCGCAGGTCGGTGCGGAAACGTGTCGCTGTGATCGGCTCCACGACCACCTCGTGGGAGACCAGCGACCGACCTGCCCAGTTGATCAGGGACCACCCGGGCGCTCCGCCTCGCCAGGTCCCATCTACTCGCCGTTCGCGATGGCGCGGATGCTGCGTTAGCGACTATCTTGCTCCCGGCGGCTCCCCTGGTCCGGCCGGCGCGGCGCCTGTGACGCGACTGTGATGCGACAGGTTGTTGTCAGTGGATCGCGACAAGTTCCTGTCAGTGGCCGCGACAGGTTGTTGTCAGTGCCCGAGGGTCCGCCACGGCGGACAGCTCCGTTGAGCGGACTTCGCGCTGGCTGCCAGGCGCGTGAGAATCACCCTCATGCGCATCCGGGATACGGTCGCGCGCGCCGTCAACAAGCTGATCAAGCCCGAGCACTGGGTTTGGTTCGC
Organism: bacterium; assembly: GCA_046727955.1. GTDB lineage: Bacteria > Actinomycetota > CALGFH01 > CALGFH01 > CALGFH01 > DASVXQ01. Next base: position 2,059 of record JBKPDO010000181.1, read on the forward strand.
GGCGGGGACCGGCGGCCTGGTCGATCTTCGCGCCGGCGTGCCCGAGCTGGACGACCCGGCTGGCGGAGCGAGTTGGGATGCGGCCCGGACGGTGCGGGCCGAACTGCTGGTCGAGCTGCTGGTCGGCGCGCGGACCCCTTGAGGGGTGGGCGGTTGCGGACGGTGCGGCTGCGCGGGGCGCGCATCACCGGCCGGCTGGATCTGGAGGCCGTGACGCTTGGCTGTCCACTGCTGATGCAGGACTGCCACCTCGAGCAACCGGTCAACCTCAACGAGGCCCGCGCGCCGGTCGTCCGCCTGCCGGGCTGCCATCTGCCTCTCCTTGCCGCCGAGCAGCTAGAGACCCGCGGCAACCTGCAATTCGACCGCGGGTTTACCGCCACCGGGGAGGTGCGCCTGCCCGGCGCCCACATCGGCGGGCAGCTCAGCTTTATCGGGGCGACGGTGCGTAACGACGCCGGCGCCGCCCTGAACGCCGACAGCTTGCAGGTCGACCAGAATGTCTTCCTATCCGGCGGGTTCGAGGCTGTCGGCGGAGGCAGCGGCGTGACCCTCGACCTGCGGCAAGCGCGGATTGGCGGCGTGCTGCTGTTTGCGCCGGCGCGGTTGGCGCACACCGCTGACCCCCAGGCTCGGCTTGCCCTGGACGGGCTGACCTACACCGGGCTCCCGGTTGGGATCTCATCACGCGAGTGGCTGCGCCTGCTGCGCGAGGGCACCCGGTCGTACGCGGCGCAGCCGTACCAGCAGTTCCAGCAGTTCGCCGGCGGCCACCGCGCCGCCGGCCACGACGGTGAGATCCGCAGGATCCTGATGGCCCAGCGGCAAGCCCAGATCGACCGCAAGGCACTCACCGGCCGCGCCGACCGGGCCTGGGCGCGGCTGACCGGACTGACCTTGGGCTACGGCTACCAGTCCGGGCGGGCACTGCTAGCCCTCGTGGCGGTGGCCACGAGCCGGCCAACTCGGCGATCAGCTCGCGAAGGTGTTGCCGCGACAGCCCGGTGAAGACAGGATGTTGAAGGGCCACACGGGCCCATGCTGGTTTAGACACCCACGTATGATGACCGTGCGGCCCATCTCATGCTCGCCCGGCGGGTCGGCGATGCGACGATCAACCGCAGCTATCGCACACCAAGTCGTAAGCCCCTGAGGACGACCTCAGCGGTCAGGCGCCCACTTCTAGCACATTCGCGAAGACGACCGTTGCCGCAGCCTCAACATCCATTCGCTCCTCGCGCCGTCCTCTGTGAAAACTGAAGTCTGTGTCGATTCGAAACCGCAATTCAGCGCCTCCCTTCCGGCCAGTTCTATTCGCTCGAACTACGAGTTCAGGCACTGACGACTGTTCGTCAAGATTGACAGATAGGACCTCAACGCCGAGTTCTCTTGCAAGCTGAGCGGACTCGGCAAGCCGACTCCTCACGGCTTCTACGACGCGCTCTGGGTAGTCGTCTTGCATCATCAGTAGTACCGTCGGTAAGAGGTAATTATTCCCATTCTATTCCTCGTTTCGACGACGACAATTCTTGTCCAGCGGGTTACGGTGCATCCGCACCAGTTCCACCGCGAAAAGTTCTTCCGGTAGACGTAGGCGGTTCCTTGCTGTACTCGACTTCCAAACGCCAGCGTCAAGAGAGTCTCGTTATTGTCCGACCAACCCCAACCATGCTTATCACGGATGTGGTGGTAGCCCCATGTGCTGGTTCCGCATCGGAGCGGAACCCAGCCGATCCCGCGTGCCCAGAACCAATCGTACACGGTCCAGCTGTTCGTGAACCAACCGCACCAAAGCAAGCGGCCATCAAGGTCCACATTATTGATCGGGTCGCCAGCGCCATACTCATAAGCGTTCGCGCTGCCTCCCGGAACTGGATCGACTTGGAGGAAACGCCCTATGCCGGGTGCGTACAGCCGTGCGCCCATCATGTAGAGTGTGCCGATTGCCACGGCCGGGGTGAGCACGCGTAGCAACTCGGCGAGGTAGCCGCGCGTACATTCTCGACGTGCTGGAGCACAAGGAGACTGCAGGTGAGGCGGTCGAAGGTCGTGTCACCGAACGGCGCGAGGTCGTCTCCGGCGTTCAGGTGGTGGCGGCAGCGCCCCGTACCGGCTGTACCGCTCTGCCGGCGCCGCATCGATAGGGCGATCTCTACACCGTCGACCCGTCGAAGTGCCCGGCGAAGGCCCGGGCGAGGCCGCCTGGAGCCAAGTCGAGCACGAGGACCTGGCACACGGGCACGCCGACCCGATCAGATCCCCGAGCAGCCAGGCGACCCATCGGCGCCCATGGCGAAGAACCTCTCGGGCCGCCCACCAATTGCCCGCTTGGTCGGACACCGGCTTGCGTCCTTCCCCCGCCCCTCCCAGCGATCTTCAACGCACCCCCACACGACCCACCCTTCAACAGGCCGCAGGACCCTGTTGGCCGCACTGGCCCGCCGGCTTGGCCTGGACCATAACAACCCGATTCTCGCCGGCTGGCCGAGGCGCTCAGCGCCTTGACACCGCTGGCGTTGGGCAGGCCGCCGCCGACGCCCACCCAGTGGCTGGCGCCTGGGCTCGCCAAGGGGCGTGGTGCTGGTGTCGCTCGGCGCCTGGCCTGGGCTCATCGTGACACCCGCCGGCAGGCGCCACACCGGCGATGGATCCCGCGGTGAACGGTCGTGGCTGACCAAGACGGCCAGGCCGCAGGCGTACCGTGGCCGGCATGAGCGAGCCGCTCAGCCCGGACCCTGGCCCGCATGCGGGCCTGGCGGCACTGGGCCGCCGCGTTCCGGCGCGGCTGTGGGTGCTCGCCGCGGTGTTGCTCGTCGCGGTGCCGGTGATGGGCCGGCTGCCACGCGTTCCCACCGCAACCGCCGACCACCACACCTGGGAGCTGTTCGGCCGCCCACCCGCGCCCGGCAACTGGGTCAGCGGCGACGGCGCCTACCCAGTCCCGCTTCCCGACGGGCAAGTCGCCTGGCTGTTTGGCGACTCGCAGGTCCGCCGCGCCGACAACACCGACGCCATCATCCACAACGCGATCGTCGTCCAGAACGACCGTGGCCGGCTCCGCACCCTCGCTGGCGGCACCGCCGCGCAGCCAGCCGACCTGATCCCCCCGGTGCAGCCGGGCACCTGGCTGTGGCCGTCCAGCGGCTTCGTCGAGCACGATCGGCTCATGGTGTTCGCCGAGGAGTTCACCCGGCCAGCCAGTGGCGGCGAGGGCTTCCAGGCGACCGACCGCCGCTACCTGGTTCCCTTCCAGCTTCCCCACCTGGCTCGGGGCACACCGCAGGCGGTCTATGACGGGCCGATCGCCTCGGGGCATGCCGTGCTGGTCAGCGGCGACGACGTTTACATCTACGGCAACCTGCAACGAGACGGCTGGACCAACCTCACCTACCTCGCCCGCTTCCGGCTCGGCCACTCGGGCGGGTACTGGCAGTTCTGGAACGGCCGCCGCTTCGCCCCAGAGCTCCTCACCGCCGCGCCGCTGCAGGGGCCCGACGGCAAGGCGCTGGTCGCCAAGCTCGCCAACGTCATCCCTATCCCCCACCCCTCTCCTGCCGGCGCTGGTGGCGGGCTCGCCGCCCTCACCATCGACCCGTTCGCCACCACCATCGACCTGCGGGTCGCCTCCAGACCGCAAGGGCCATGGAGCGCCAGGCACACCCTGTACGCGATCCCGGAGCCCCACCCCTACCTGCCCCGCGCCCGTACCGACGCCACCGGTGCTGTCCAGCTCGCCTACTCGGTGGCGAACAGCCGGCCCCGCTACCTCACCGTCAAGTGGTGACGGCGGGGCTGTTGCGTTCGCTGTGGCTGCGTTCCAGCAGCGAGACTGCCGGCAGCGAACCCGCTGCCCTCGCCCCCCTCCACTCCCGCGGTCCGCCTTCGCCGGATTCCGCTTCCCGCCCGACGTGATCGTCGTCGCCGTCCGCTAGTACCTGCGCTTCAGCCTTCCCACCGCGACGTGGAGGAGCGGCCCGCCGAGCGGGGTGTCCAAGTCGATCACGTCACCATCTACCGGTGGGTCCAGCGGTTCACGCCGCTGCTGGCCGAGGCGGCCCGGCCGTGCCGACACGCCGTCGGCGACCCTGGTTCGTGACGAGACCTACGTCAGGGTGGCCGGTCGGTGGCGCCATATCTACCGCGCGGTCGACCAGTTCGGCCAGGTCCTCGACGTGCTCGTCGCCGCACGCCGCGACGCAGGCGCCGCCCACTGGTTCTACGAGCAAGCGCTTGGCGCGACCAAGGTCACGCCCGTCGAGGTCACCACCGATCAGGCGCCGGTCTACCCAGCCATGCTAGAGGTGCTGCTGCCAGCAGCGTGGCATCGCACCGCCCAGTACGCCAACAACCGCGTCGAGTGCGATCACGGCCGGCTGAAGGCACGGGCTGCGACCGATGCGTGGGCTCAAGCAGGACCGTAGCGTCAGGGTGATCATTGTGGGGGCACGCGTTCGTCCGGAACATTCGACGTGGGCGCTACGAGCTGGCCGTAAAGGAGCGGTGAATCGGCGAGTGGCGGTCGCCGAGCTGGCCGTGGCGATCTAATCCATGGTCTGGGTCGCGACTACAAGCCTGCGCTGTGCCGCCGCAACGCAACAGCGCCCCGGGGATCTTGACGCGCCCTGCTGGTGCTCCTCGCCCCGGCGGCGGCTCAGCGGCTATGCGAACGGTCCGATCGTCCAGAAGATGCTTTGAGGGCGGGCGTGGCTGTTTCGTATACCCCCCCTAGGGTGGCGGTGCCAGGGTTGGGTGCCAGAAGGCGGCGACGACAGGAAGCCGAGCCGTCATAGGGCTCTGACCAGCGGTTTTGGTGGCGCGCCGCGAGGGATTCGAACCCCCAACCGCCAGATCCGTAGCCGAGTGGAGGCCCGGAGACTGGTGCTCACGAGTCAAGGTGCCGCAGGTCAGGAAGGTTCGGCGCCAAGGTAGAGCAGTCTTCGGCAAGGCAGATCATTGACCGGATCATTGACCGAGGACGGCTCAGACCTGGAGAACGCGTACGCCGTCGTGAGTCCGGACGACGGGCGTCTCAGCTTCGAGACCGTCGAGCAGGCGAGTGGCGAACGCCTCGTTCATGTGCTCACGAACTTCGGCTGGTCCCATCCACCGGACCTCGACAGTCTCGGCGCCGGCAGTGGGCGTGCCGGAGACGACGCGACACCGGAAGACCAGTGCGATGATCTTGTGCCGCATGTTTTTGTAGACGCCGGTCAGGCGTTCGGGTGCTACAACCAGGCCAGTCTCTTCGTGGACCTCTCGAATTAGGCCCTCTTCGATCGTCTCGTCGAGCTCCAGCACGCCGCCGGGCGGCTCCCATTGACCGTTGTCACGACGGCGCACCGCGAGTACTTGGCCGGAGTCGTTCACCACGGTGGCGGCCACGCTGACTGAGTGCTTGGGGCTGGGATGGGCCACTGGCCGCCCTCCTCATGTAGTCTCCGCTCGTATAGACGAGCGAAGGGTACCTGTTGTGGCGAGCATGATCGATCCGGCCAGTGATCGCCCCATGTACCTGCAGATTGCCGATCATCTGCGGACGGCCATCGTACGGGGCGAGCTGAAGCCGGGCGCGCAGCTCCCGAGCGAGACCGACCTGATGGCCACCTACGGCGCCTCTCGTGGCACAGTTCGCCAGGCCATCGCCACACTTCGAGCTGAAGGCTTGCTCGAGGTCCAGCACGGCCGTGGTGCGTTCGTTCCCCGACGTCCGCCTATCCAGCGCAGGGCGTACGACCGTTTCGCTCGTGCGCATCGGCAGCAAGGGAAGGCCGCATACACATTTGAGATGGAGCAGGAAGGCCGGACGCCCAAGGTCGAGGTCCTGGAGGTCGGGCCTGCTCTGCCCCCGGCCGAGATCGCTGAGCGTCTGAAGCTCTCCGAGACTGATCGGGTGCTGGTTCGCCGTCGCCGGTACCTCGCTGACGGTGAGCCGACCGAGCTGGCGACCTCGTACCTTCCTTGGGAGCTGGTCAAGGGTACCCGGATCGCTGAGCCGAACCCGGGTCCGGGTGGGATCTATGCCCGTCTTGAAGAGATGGGCCATGAGCTGCACCACTTCACCGAGGATGTTCGTGCGCGTATGCCGCTTCCGGAGGAAGCTCGTGCCCTTCATCTCTCCCCCGGTGTTCCCGTGTTCATCCTGGTGCGGACCGCCTACGACGTTGAAGGAACCCCGGTCGAGGTCTGCGACACGGTGATGCGGGGCGACGCCTGGACGCTGTCCTACGAGCTTCCTGCTCGATAGACCGGAGTTCCGCAGCTTGTAGGCACATGACTATGCTTGATCTGCTCTGAACTGCACGAATGCTTGGGCGTGGGAGTCGGGGCGTGTGCCCACGAACACATGTTCTCCTGGTCAGCGCCTTACCTGCCCACTCGCTGCGGAACTCGGGGTTCACCGAGGATGCGGGCGACTACGTGACGCGGGTGCAGCCTCGAGTGGTCCTCATCGACGGCTGGCGCCTTGCCGATCTGATGATCGAGTATGACGTCGGAGTGAGCCGGCTCAAGGCCTACGAGCTGAAGCGGGTTGATGAGGACTACTTCGTCGACGACGAAGAGGGTCAGCAGCTCTTGAGATCCGTCGTGCACAACGACGGCCAAGTTGGTACCGAGAGGGCACCTAGTGGAAGATGCCGTTTCTCTCCTTCCCGATGATCGCAAAGGGGATGCCGGTCACGCCTGTGGAGGTGTACCTGGCACCGCCAGAGTCCACCGTCCACTCCATCGTCGCCCCGGTCGTGACGAAGTGGAGCGCGAAGTCGTTGGCGGCGTCGTCCACCGCGCCCCCGCCGGTCGCACCCGCCCACTCCACCGCAAACGACAGCGTCGCCGGCACCGGTGGGGTGCCACCAAACAGCGCGTTGGCGATGGTGAAGTAGTCCTCGACCTGCAGGTCCTGGCCGCGCATCGAGGCAGCCCCCGACAGCCCGTGGACCGTCACGCTCCCCGAGGGCATTGCGATGGTCCAAAACAGGCCGCTGGCGGTGATCCCGGGGTTGAAGTCGTGAATCTGGTCCGTGCCAACTGACACGGGGAACAGGTCCAGTCATATGAAGGCGAAGGTGCCCTGCCGTCGCTGCCCCTCGGTGCCGACGAACAGCCCCTTCATGAAGCGCATGTCGGCTTCCCACACGCCGGAGGACACCCCGCCGGTCGGGGTGCCCGTGGCCGCCCAGGTGCCATCGACCACGGCCACGCCCGAGAAGCCGTTGAGGTCGGTGATCGTGGCGGGCTCGGCGCCCGGGCCGGGCAGGAACAGGTGAAACGTCGTTCCGCCGACTGTGATCCCGCCGGGGATGGGCTTGGGCTGGCCCGTCCCGGGGGGTGCCGCCAGGGCGGGCAGCTGTTGCAGCAGCCCCGAGCCGAGCAGCAGCCCCGCGGCGCCGGCCGAGCCGCGAAGAAAGGCGCGTCGCGAGACCTCCTGGTGGGAGCGGTGTGGCAAGGGGAGCCGGGGCGCGGGGGTGGTGGCGTCAGGTAGGCGCACGACCTCCTCCTTCCAGGCCCGGTGGGCCGTGTCGGTGGCGGCGGGCTCGCCAGAGCCAACCGCCCGATGATACGACCGGTGGGATCTCCTGGGAACGGCACCCACACGGCACGGCCGGTGAGAGCGACGTGGCTCCCACCTGTCGACCACAGCTCCCAGCACTCGCATTGGGTGAGGCCGGCAGCGATAACCACCGCCTCGTCGCCAACGGCCGCAGGCTCGCGGCAGCCCGCGCTGTGCCGCGCTCGGTAGATACCGGCAGGCGAGTCGTCGAGCTGTGGCGACCGGAACCCACTCGCCTCCCCGGGCGGCTCTCAGCTAGGCGGATGCACCGACATCTGCAGGTCGTGGCAGTTCTCCAGGCCCGCGGGGTTGCAGGCCCCGAAGGTGTGGATCTGCTCGTCGACCATGCCCGGGTCGGCCAGGCCGTGGTCGCGGACCACCAGGTACACCGTGGCCCCGGACGCATCCTCAAGCGTCCTGTCGTCGCCCATCACCCAGCCGTCGTCCTCGCCGACCTTGAGGGATGCGCCGAACTCGGCGGTGCCAGAGTCGTCGATGACGTGGCCGGCGGCGTACAGCACGGCCATCCCTCCGTCGGGGTTGGCCACCATCCACCAGACGGTGACCGCGTGGCCAGCCTCCAGGCCGCTGGTCTCCAGCGAGAACGAGACGCCGCCGCCGGTCCGGGTGAGGGTCGAGGTGCCGACCGTGGCGTTGTCGCTGATGCGGGTGACGTCGTGGGTGGTCTGGGTGGCTGCCCCGGCACGACTGAGCGGAATGGCTGCCAGCAACCCGAGGAGCACGACCGAGACAACTAGCCTTCGCTTCATGAAGCCCCCTGCAGGTGGACCGGACACGAAAGCAGGAGTCTCGGCGAATCGGTCGTGGCGAGCAAACTGCCGCGAATGGTAATTCGTCGTGGTGTGCTGGGCTGTTACGCAGGCAGTTCGGTGGTCGGGCGGCGGCCACGCCGGACTTGCCGCGAGCGATTTCGGTAGTAGTCGGTAGGTTGTCGTCTGCAGGCGTGCCTAGTGGCTTTGCTCTGCCCTGGTGAAGGGTGATGCCGGCCCTGCGACGTGCGGTCCTGGTGCTCCCGGCCGCGGGCCGGCCTTGAAACCGTAGGCCCGAGTTCCGCAGCGAGTGGGCAGGTAAGGCGCTGACCAGGAGAACATGAGTTCGTGGGCACACGCCCCGACTCCCACGCCCAAGCATTCGTGCAGTTCAGAGCAGATCAAGCATAGTCATGTGCCTACAAGCTGCGGAACTCCGGATAGAGCATCGGCTATGCCTGGACGGGCAAACGAGTATCGTCTAAAGTAGCTCGTACAGACGAGTGTATGAGTACGAAAGGGAGCGTAAAGGGCGGAAAGCGACCGCCTTAAGGGAACGGCCCCGGCGGCTTGATGAGCGGTGTTCGCACCACCGCTCGCCGCCAGGGCCAAGGCATCGAGAGATCGGAGTCAACCCCGATGCAGGGTCATCCTACCTTGCCGGCCAAGACGCCGGCTCCTCTCGCCACCCTGGCCGAACTGATCGCGGCAGGAGAGCTGACCTGCTCTGCCGCCCAGGTCGCCCGGTGGCTCAAGGTCTCCAGACCCACCGTCATCGCTGCGGCGCGTCGCGGAGAACTACCTGGACGTCAGGTTGGCCGACAGTGGCGGTTCTCGACCAAGGCGCTCGCCCGGCTCTGGGGCCTGGACGACGTGAGCGCATCTCCAACTGAGCTTCTCGCCCGGCTGGTCATCCTCGGCAGGAACGAGGGTGGTGATGCCGCGTGAGCCAGACTCCTGCGGCTCACGGCCCCTACGAGCAGGAGCCCCATGAGCAGGCGTCCACCGCCGAGATTCGGGTGATCGACCCTGGCGGCTCGCACCTTGTGTTCACCTGGCAGGCCCGCGATGGCCGCGGCCACCAGGCCAGCGGCCAGCTTGCCGGTGCCCCACCCGAGCCCGAGCTTGCCGGCTGGCGCTACCAGGCATTCCGGGAGGCTGCCGAGGCTGCGGTCAACGCGCTCAAGGAGCTGGAGGGCCTGCAGGCCGCCAACCGCACGCCAGCGCCGGACAACCTGGCCGGGTCTTCGAAGCGTCGCCTGGTGTGTGACTTCTGCGCCGACCAGACGGCCGCGTACCGCTACCCAGTGCGCCGCGCCGGCATGGTCCGGATCGGCGGCGCGGTGGTGGTGCTGCCCGGTGGCGACTGGCTGGCCTGCCTGACCTGCCACCTGCTGGTCGAGGCCGGGCAGTGGGCCAGCCTGAGCACGCGCGCCAGGCTCTCGGCCGAGCAGGGCGCGGCGCTCTGGGCCGGCTTTCGCCAGTGCCGCAGCGGTCCCGCCATCCCCCTCGACTGGTCCCAGGGTGGTGGTCAGCGTGGATGAGCTGACCGCCTCGCAGGCTCGGCCTCGCGCACGCCGCTGGGACACCGGCCCGGTGCCGACCCCCCGGGATCTGGCCGCGCTGCGGTGGATCGGTGAGCAGTACACCGCCCGCCTCGACGTGGCCGGCCTGCTGCTCAGCCGGCTCGCGCCTGAGCCGGTCGGCCTGCTGAGCCGCCGCACCGTCCGCCAACGGATCGACCGGTGGGAGCAGGCCGGCTGGATCAGCCGACACCGCCTGCTCGGCCACACCTGGATCGTGCCGACCACCGCCGGCCTGCGGCACGCCGGCCTGGAGCACCTCGACCCCTGGGAGCCCGCCGCCGCCAGGCTGACGCACCATCACGCGGTCGCACTGGTCCGCCTGGCCCACGAGCCCGCACCCGGCCAAGCCGGCTGGGTCTGCGAGCGGGAACTGTGGCGCCGCAGAGGTAAGGCGTCGTGGCACCTCGCGGACGGCGCCCTGCCTGCCTCAGTGCCCGCCACCTGGCAGGCGCGCGGGATCGGCGAGGCGTTCGAGCTGGTCGAGGTCGAGCTGCACCAGAAGGCGCGCAAGCGCACCCTCGCCGCGCTCAAGACCCTGCCGCCCGCCACCGCCCAGGTCACCTACTACACGCCCCCAGCCCTGTACCCGGCCCTGTCCGCACAGGTGGCCTCGGTCGCCCGCGAGCTCGGCGGCACGGTCAAGGTTCGGGTGGCGCTGCTGCCCGAGGTGGCCGGGATCGGCTGGGCGGTGGCGGCATGATCGCCCCATCCGACCCCCGCCAGCCCGGCCAGGGTGGCCGGTGGGGCGGCTGGCAGCCCCGGCCCACCCATGACAACCAGGTCGGCCACCGCCTGCCCACTGGCGGCCGGCCCGCCACCGCGTCGCTGTCACTGTGGGTGGGGCTGGCCCTGTTCGTGTTCAGCCCCGTCACGCTGCTGTTCTGGGTCATCGGCCAAGCCCTGCTCCGGGCGACCGGGCTGCGCTGGTGGAAGCTCGCCCTTGGCAGCCTCGCCGCGCTGGTGGTGCTGGTCTGGCTGGAGGGCGGCCCCGGCCCGGCGCTGTGGGTGCACTTCTCCGGCTGGCTGTTCCTGGCGCGCCAGTTCGGCCAGCCCACCCGCCACCTGCCCATGCCCGGCGCCGCCCTGCTGCCCCAGCTCCCCCTCAGCCTGCCCGTGGGGCTGCTCGCTGCCAGCCTGAACGCGGCCGGCAGACGCCAGCCGTTCGACCCCGCCGAGGTCCGCCGCCAGCAGCACGAGTCCAAGCGCCGCCTGCACCGCGCGATCCGCCGCGCCGAGCACGTCCGCGACGATCACGACCAGGTGCCCGCCTTCGGCGCCGCCATCGACGGCGACCTCGGCCTGGCCCGTCGTGACGGCCTGGTCTACCTGCCCTGGTGGATCGCCCGCCGCTCCCGCCTGATCGTCGGCACCTCCGGCATGGGCAAGACCGTCGACGTCGAACGCGAAGCGCTGCTGGCCGCCCGCGCCGGCCGCAAGTTCATGGTGATCGACGGCAAGGGCACCGACCCCGGCTTTGTCGAACGCGCCCTCGCCGGCTACCTCGCAGGCAACCCCTACGCCCGCATAGGGTTGTGGCCCGAGCTGGCCATGGATGGCTGGCGCGGCACCCCCGCCGCCGTCCACAACCGGCTCATGGCGATGCTCGGCTGGACCGAGCCGTACTACAAGGACATCGCCAGTCTCCTCCTGCGCCTCGCGCTGGCGGCACCCACCGAGGCCGGGCCGGTCCGCTCCTTCCCCCAGCTCCTGTCGCTGCTTGATCCCGAGCTGCTGGTCAGGGTGTACGAGCACGACCCCGACCGGCACCGCGAAGCCCGCTCGCTGGCCGGCCGTGAGCAGGCCCGCGCCGTCGTCGGGGCCATCAGCCGGTTCGCCAACTTCGCCCACGCCGTCGGTGGCGGCTTCGACGGCGGCGACGCCGGGTGGAGCTTCGAGGACGTGGACTTCGCCTACCTGCGCGCCCCCTACCTGGCCGGCCGGGAGGACGCCGACGCCTGCTGCCGGCTGCTGCTGGAGGACTTCGCCCACTACGCCACCCTCCGCAAGCCCCGCAGAGGCGAAGACGTCACGCTGGTCTTTGACGAGTTCTCCGCCATCCACGGCGGCCGCGAAACCGCCATCCAACTGGTCGAGCGCGTCCGCGACGCCGGCTGCGCCCTGATCCTGTCCGCCCAGAGCCCCGACGGCCTCGGAGACGAGGCGCAGCAGCGCCGCCTGGTGGGCGCCTGCTCCGGCGGCTTGTTGCTGCACGCCATGCCCAACCCCGAGCCGCTGCTGACCGCCGCAGGTGTGGTCAGGGTGGTGGAGCAGACCTGGCGGCTCGACCCCTACGGCCCCACCGGCAACTCATCCGCCCGCATCGGCGAGCGGCCAAAGATCGACCCCGGCCAGGTGCAGCAGGCCCGCGAGGGCGAAGCCTGGCTGGTGGCACGTGGCCGCTACGAACACCTGATCGTGGCGCGCACCCGCATCGGCGAGGCCACCTCCGACCGCGCCCAGGCGATCGTGGCGCTGGCGCGCTCGCTGCGGCCCGACCTGCCGTTGCCCGGCGCCCGCCCCTGGACGGATGCCTACGAGATCACCGCGGGCACGGTGCGGGAGCTCCAGCGGCATCTGGCGATCGAGCCGCCGCCCGACTCGGACGCCGGCACCGGCCCGGATGGTCCGCCGCCCGGTAACCACGGCCCGGCTGGCACCTCGGCGGTGCCGGATGGGCCGGTGGATGCGGCCGGGTGGCGGCTGCGCCTGGCGGTTGCTGCTGCCGCGCGGGAGGGGGACGCCGAGCAGGTCACCGCGCTGGTCCGACAGGCCGGCAGGCACGGCCTTGCCGAGGCGACGTTGGTTGCGGTCGCCCGCGCCTATTGGCCGCCGCGTGCCTGGCCGGTCCGTGCCGCCACCGCCGGGCCACGCTGGCTTGCCCGCAGGCTGGGCCGGCTGCACCGTGCCGGGCCTGCTCGCGGTCGCGTAGTCGAGAAGGCGAGCAGGTGAGCTTGCGGTGCTCGGCTGCGCTTCCAGGGACAAGACAGCGGCGCGCGCTGCGCGCGGAATCGCCGGGACCCTGCACCCGTCGATTCGACCGGCCATCGAGGCCGGTCCGCCGCGTCGAGCGGACGAGCGAGCACAGCCCTTCCGCGAACGTCAAGCGTCGTCGAAATTCAACACAGATTGTTTGCGGCGAGGATGCCGCCTGCGGTGGCAGTTCGGTTCATTCCGCAAACAATCTGCTTATGAATTTCTCCTTTGGCTTGACCTTCGCCGGGCTGTGCTGTGGTGCTTCGCACCGCTCCCTCCGGTAGGCGAGGCCCCAAGCGCCCATCCGCTCGGCCCCTGACCTGGGCACGTTGACAAGTCCATAGGGAGCGCCACACGGCACCAGGGCAACCACCGCACATGAGCCCAGCAGCTCCACGCCAAGGCCGGACGGCCTCGTGGAAGGCAGACACAGCGGATGGCCCGCCCCGGTCGGTCCCGGGGCAGAGCAGGGAGCGGTAATAGCTCCCGTGCCACCAAGTGGCGAGCACGCATTTCGCATTCGAATTCATGGGAGGAGGTGAACCGATGGGACTGCTCTCGGCACTGTTCGGCGAGCCCGACGACTGGCAAAGCGGCTACGACGACGGCTGGGCCGATGCCCGCACGGGCAAGGACTACGGCCAGCCCGCCACCGACAACGACCAGGGCCGCGCCGGCTACGCGTTCGGCTACGGCGACGGTCAGACGCAGCGCTGAACCGGCAGCTGGCCCGGACACGGGACCAGACCACCCAGAGCATCCGCGCCCCAAGGAGGGGACGATGGCCGACACCACCACCATCATCACCGGCAACCTCACCGACGCCCCCGAGCTGCGCTACACGCCCACCGGCGCCGCCGTGGCCAGCTTCCGCGTGGCCGTCACCGCCCGCGTGCGCGACGGCGAGGGCTGGAAGGACGGCGACACCTCCTACTTCCGCGTCAACGTCTGGCGCCAGCTGGCCGAGCACGCCGTCGAGTCGCTGGCCAAGGGTGACCGCGTGATCGTCGTCGGCCGCCTCAAGGCCCGGTCCTGGGAGACCCCCGAAGGCGACAAGCGCTCGGTGGTCGAGGTCGAGGCCGACGAGCTCGGCCCGAGCCTGAAGTGGGCCACCGCCAAGCCCGAGCGTGCCAGCAACGGCACCGCGAAGGCCAAGGCGTCGGGGCAGTTCAACGACGACCCGCCGTTCTAGCCCACCTCGAGCAGGCCCGGGGATGACGCGACCGTCCCCGGGCCTCGCCGCATCTCCAGGAGGACCCGCGATGGGCCTGTTCGACCTGCTGTTTGGCAGCGGCAACACCGACGACTACTACGGCGCCAACGACCCCGACCGCAGCCAAGCCCGCGCCGACTGGTGGGCCACCTCGGGCGGCTGGCACCAGCCCGAGCCGCCCACCCCCGGCCGGGACTTCAACCCCTGGCAGGACGACGACTACAGCCACGGTGGCCGCTGGTGGAACTAGCCACCACCCGCACATGAGCAGGCCGGGAGCGACGCGACCGCTCCCGGCCCTTGCGCATCCCAGGAGGACCCGCGATGCACCTGCCAGCCTACCTGTACATCGTCAGAACCAGCGCCGGCTGGGCCGCCTGCTGCCAGCGCTGCGGCGCCACCATCACCATCACCCGGAGCAAGCCCGCCGCCAACCGCCACGGCGCCGACCACACCTGCACCACCTCGCAGGAGGTGACAGCCAGGTGACCATCGCTGATCTGTACTGGCGCCCCGACGGCACCGACCTGGACGGCTACCGCGCCGCCGCACGCCACTGGCCCGAGGTGCTGCGATGCCTGGTCTGCCGGCACCTGGTCAACCCGTTCGGCCCGCACTGGCTCATCCGCGACGCCACCCAGCACGGCGCCGACCTGGACGACCCCACCGCCACCGTGTTGGGCATCGTCGGCCTGCTCCACCAGGGCGACTGCCACGCGCTGTACCTGCTGGACGCGGACCTGGCCGGCATCGGCATCGAGGAGGGGCAATGATCACCCCGGACTGCTGGCTGCCCCAGGTCATCGCCGAGCGCCACCGCCAAGACGCCAAGTGGCGCGGCGGCCCGGGCGACTGCGCCCACCCCGACACCCCCGACCGTCAGCGCCTGGCCATCCTCATCGAAGAAGTCGGCGAGGTCGCCCGCGCCATCCTCGAAGACCGCCCGGTCGAGCTGCGCGCCGAACAGGCCCGCCAGCGGCGCCACGCGCACGCCGACTGACCCGCCCCGCCGCGGCTGCGGTCCGCCTGGCCCCGAGCGCCACCACCCAGGGCCAGCGCCACATCCCGACGCCAAGCAAGGAGCCCGCCCTATGACCATGCCCGCCGCGCCACTGGCCACCTCGCGCCTTGACCGCGTCCGCGTGGCGCTCGTCATCACGGTCGGCGGCCTGGCCGCCGTGGTGGCCGCCATCGCCTACCTGGTCAGCTTCGAGGCCATCAGCGCCTACGTGGCCACCATCGGCGCCATGCCCCACTGGCTCAGGTGGTGCGCCCCCCTGCTGATCGACACCTTCATCACCATCGCCACCGCGTTCCTGCTCTGGCTGGCCCTGTCCGGCGCCCGCCTGGTCAGCGAGTACGACGCCTGGTTCGCGTGGCTCCTCATCGCCGCCGCCACGCTGGCCAGTGCCTACCTCAATGCCGCCCACGCACCCGACCGGTGGGACGCGCGCCTGGTCGCCGGCGCCGTCCCAGTCGCGCTGCTGGCCAGCGTCCACCTGCTCGTTCGGCTCATGGTCCGCCTGCTCACCCTCCAGACTACTGGCGCCACGGTGGCCACCGACCCGGCGCCACGCCAGCGCCACGCCAGCGCCACCGCGACCGCGCCACCGGCCCGGGCGATCAGCCCGCGCCAGTCCCGGCGCAGCATCGGCGCCACCCAAGGCGTCTACGAGCGCCTTGCCGCCAGTGGCCAGCCGGTCACCTGGCGCCAGTTCGCCGCCGCGTTCGACCCGCCCATGCCACGCCGCACCGCCCAGCGCCACCTCGCCCACCACCAGGCCACGGCGCCGAGCGCCAACGGCCAGCGGCCACTGGCCGACCCCCGGGAGGTGATGCCGTGAAGCTCATCCGCGACCGCGTGCCCGAGATCATGGCCGCAGCTGGCCAGCGCTGCGCCCACCGCATCGCCACCCCGGCCGAGTACCGCGCCTGGCTCAACGCCAAGCTCATCGAGGAGGCCGCCGAGGTCATCGGCGCCACCGTGCCCGGCCCCACCGCCACCACCGACGCGCTGGCCGCCGAGCTGGCCGACGTGCTCGAGGTCGTCTACGCCATCGGCGCCGCCAACGGCCTCAGCCCGGCCACGCTGGAGCGCGAGCGCCACCGCAAGCGCGCCACCCGTGGTGGCCTCACCCGCGGCGTCATCTGGCACGGCCCGGACGGCGCGCCATGACCATCCGGCTGCATGGCACCCGCCAAGAGGTCGCCGACGCGATCGGCGTGCTGTTGGAGGTGTTTCAGGTCGTCTCCGTCACCGGACCCTACCTGGATCGCGGCGCCAGCACGCTTGTCCGCATGTACCTCGAAGTCCGCCTGTAGCGACCCTGCCTTGCCGAAGGCCACCCGGCGCCGGTCCCGGGTGGCCTTCTTGTTCGCCCCAGAGGTGACGATCCGATGGTGTCCACCATCTACACCGACTGCGCCCACTGCGGCGCCACCTTCGCCCAGCCCGACGACCCCGGCCGCAAGCGCCGCTTCTGCTCTGGCCGCTGTCGTACCGCCGCCTACCGCGCTCGTAAGCGCCGCCAGAAGCAGGGCGAGCAGGAGCGCCAGCGCGAGCGCTACGAGCAGGCCCGTGAGCGCGCGCGCCGTCAGTACGAGGACCAGGAGCGCCACCAGCGTCAGCGCCAGCGTGCCCGAGCGCATCAGCCGCCGCCGCACGCCGGCACCAGCCGGCCCCGGGTCTTCTGCGGCGCCTGTGGTGGCCTGCGCGCCCCCCACACCTACCACCACGACGACGCCGCGCACGAGCGCGCCCGACGCCGCTACGACGGGCTTCGCGCCAAGGCCGCCTCCACCAGCTACGGCCCCGAGGCTGCCGCCTGCAACGCCAAGGCCGAACAGCTCCGCGACAAGTACGGCCTGTAACCACTGGTCGGCAGCACCGAACGGATTGTCACACTCTCGGTGCTGCTGGCCCCTCCCCGTATGTCACCAACGGATCGTCACAGGCGGGCGGATCGTGTGACGATCCGTTGGTCACACGGTCACAGAAGGCGTGACGATCCGTTGGTGATCGCTCGACCCGGAGTGTGTGACGGGCGAATCGTCGCACACCCAGAGCAATAGCCTCCGGCATTCCCGTCTGCTGTTTCGAGCACCGACCGCGACACGCGCCGTTCGATTGGAAGCGCCTTCGGCGCTTGCTGCTTCGCTGGCAAGCTCCGCAGCCCTGCCCCGCTCACCCGGAGAACGACCTCACCCGGCCCGACGCGGGCACCTTCACGGGTACGTCAACCCCTACGTCAATGGGTACGTCAACCCCTACGTCAATCCCCCCGCCACGCATGGCGTACCCGCTCCAGGCCGGACGGCGGGATCACCGCAGGCAAGAGCCCCTGCGGGGGGCCAGTCGCCCGCAAAAACCGCGGGCGACTGGCCCCCCTTGGGGGAGAGGATGCGAGCGCGCTTGATCCATG
>JBKPDO010000182.1:0-67079 GCA_046727955.1 bacterium
ACGCCGGCCTGGCCGCTGCTGGTCGGGGGGGTGCCGCCGCCGTAGGCGCCGCCTCCGGAGCTGGTTCCCCCCGAGCTTGATCCTCCGGAGCTTGAGTTGTTGCTGCTGCCGCACCCGGCCGCGAGCGCCCCCACCGCCGCCGGCGCCGCCAGCGCGAGGAGTGAGCAGCGCATGGATCGCAACTTCCTGGGATGGTTGTCCGGCATCGGATCGTCGGTGACGAACGACATGCGCACGTGCGTTCCCCTTGCCTGGAGACCCGCCTCCATCGCTGCCACCGCGTCTTGGCGGACAACCTGGCGAGTCGGCCTTTGCTACGACGATGCCGCGTCGGCGGTCTAGCGTCATCACCGCAGGCCCCCAACCTCATGCCCCGCCAGATGGAATCCCGGCCTACCTGCTAGCAGCAGGTAGGGGCGGCGGCAGGCCCGATGGCGAGGCCCGATGGCGAGGCCCGATGGCGAGGCCCGATGGCGAGCATGTGGTAGCACGCGAACTGGCGGCTAAACCGCATACGACCGAGTTTCGTGCTCCCGCGCTACCTGGAAACCGATCTGGCAGAGGTCACTGGGCGTCCGCTCGCTCGAGCAGGGCGATGACCCAGCGGCACCAGTTCAGGCGGTGCGTCTCGTAGCTGATGCCGCAGCGGAGCGTGACGTACTCGGCGAACTCCGGGCTGTCCGGAGCCTCCAGGCGCTCGCCGTACCTGGCCTCCATGCCAACCCGCATCGCCTCGTATTGGGCGAGCTGCTCCGCGTGGCGCTCGGCTTCGGCCCGGAAGAGCGCGAGCGCCGGAGCCGGGTCGGCGAGCCACAGCGACGCCGCCTTGAGCACCAGCTCGTCCCTGTTCGGTCGCGGCCGGGGCGGCTCGGTCACCCAGGCGCTCAGGGCCTCCCGTCCGCCCTGGGTGATTGCGTAGACCTTCTTGGCGTGCGGGCCGGGGCCGGCGGCGGTGTTGTAGGTGACCAGCCCGCCGCCCACCAGCCGCTGCAGCTCGGGATGGATCTGGCCGTGCTGGGCGGTCCAGTAGTAGCCGACCGGCGTCTTGAGCCGGGCGGCCAGGTCGTAGCCGGACAGCGGCTGCCTGGCGAGCAGCCCGAGGATGGCGTAGCCGAGAGTGGTGGCCGGGTTCGTTGGTGCCATTGACAGCCCAGGTCGATGCGGATGACTATGTCAATACTTTCATAGTTGCTTCGCGAGGTGGGACGCGACGTGGTTCGGAGCTCCGGCTGGCGTGCCGGGGTGGCGTTGCTGCTGGCCACCCTGCTGGTGAGCGGCTGCGGCGGCGGTCGCCAGGCCAGTGGAAACGCCGCGCCCACCACCTCTGCCTCCACCTTACGGTCCACCACCACCACCACCACCGCCGCTCCCGCCACCACGCTTGCCGCGCTGCAGCAGCCGGCCAGCCGCTGCGGGCCGCCGGACGAACGCGCCACCCTGCTCCGCTTCGCCTCGAGCGACGGCGTCCAGCTCGACGCCGCCATGGTCGGCACGGGCCCCGCCGGCGTCGTCCTGGTCCACGAGTACCCCGCCGATCTCTGTGGCTTCTGGCCCTTCACCGTCTACCTGAGCCACAAGGGCATGCGCGTGCTCGACCTGGACGTGCGTTGCTTCGGGCTTTCGACCTGCCCCGACGGCGACGCCAGAGCACACGTGATCGACGACGTCGCGGCCGCGGCCGGCGAGCTGCGGCGCCACGGCGCCAAGCGGGTCGCCCTGATCGGCGCGTCCATGGGCGGCGCGGCCGTGCTGGTGGCCGGCGCCACGCTGCGCCCGCCGGTCGCGGCGGTGGTGAGCCTCTCGGGCGAGTCCGATCCCAGCAGCCTGGTCGGCCTGCCGGTCCACACCCTCAACGCCGGCGCCGCGGTCGCGCGCCTCACCAGCCCCACCATGTTCGTGGTCGCCACCGACGACCGCTACGCCAGCGTCGAGGAGACCCGCGCCATGTACCGCGCCACCAGAGCCGCGGACAAGCGCATCGAGGTCCTCTCCGGCCCCGACACCGGCCTCCACGGCTGGGCGCTGCTCTCCGACTCCCAAGGCCAGAACTGGACCCCCGTCGCCGCCAAGGTCGCCGCCTTCGTGCTCGGCCACACCGCGGCGTAGGGGCCGGAAGCCCCAAATGAGGACCTGACGACCTGAGGGCGGACCTCGATCGTCAGGGGCGTGTCAGCGGTGTCAGACCGGCGGCAGGGGCGCATCAGCGGGCGGGAGGATCCTTCCTGACGGCATCGACGGGCGGTGACGGAACCGCCCGGCCGACCGACAGGGAGTTCGCCCATGACCCTTGCCATCGAGGCGGAGGAGCTGGTCAAGCACTTCGGCACGACGGTGGCGCTGGACGGCGTCGACCTCGCGGCGCCCGCGGGGACCGTGCTCGGGCTGCTCGGGCCGAACGGCTCCGGCAAGACCACCACCGTCCGCATCCTCGCCACCCTGCTCCGGCTGGACAAAGGGCGCGCCGCCGTCGGCGGCTACGACGTGACCACCCGGCCCATGGCGGTGCGCTCGTTGATTGGCCTGACCGGCCAGTTCGCGACCGTGGACGACCAGCTCAGCGGGCGCGAGAACCTGGAGCTGTTCGGCAACCTGGCGGGGCTCGGCAGCGCCGAGCGGCGCACCCGCGCCGGCGAGCTGCTCGAGCGCGTGGACCTCAGCGAGGCGGCGGACCGCCGCGCGAAGACCTACTCTGGCGGCATGCGCCGCCGGCTGGACCTGGCCGTCAGCCTCGTCGGCCGGCCGCGGCTGCTGTTCCTGGACGAGCCCACCAGCGGCCTGGACCCACGCAGCCGGCTGGGGATGTGGGCGGTCATCCGGGAGCTGGTGGCCGAGGGCACCACCGTGCTGCTCACCACCCAGTACCTGGAGGAGGCCGACAGCCTCGCCGACGAGATCGTGGTGCTCGACCGCGGCCGGGTGATCGCGCGGGGCACCTCCGACGAGCTGAAGGCGCGCGCCGGCGGCCAGGTGCTCGAGGTGCGTCCGGCCGGCCCCGACGGCCTGGAGAAGACCGCCCGGGTGCTGGCGGAACTCGCCGGCGGCAGTCCCGCGGTGGACGGGGACAGCAGGCTGGCGAGCGTCCCCGTGGATGACCCGGGCCTGCTCGCCGAGACGGTGCGCCGCCTGGACGCCGCCGGGGTCGCCATTGCCGACCTCGCCCTGCGCCGGCCAAGCCTTGACGACGTGTTCCTGCGGCTCACCGGCCGCCGGACGGAGCAAGAGGAGGCAGCGGCATGACCACGATCACCATGGACCGCACGCCATCGGCGCCCCAGGCGCCCGAGGTGCCCGAGCGCTTCGGGCCCAGGCCGGCGCTGCGCCACGCGCTCGCGATCGGCGGGCGCGACCTCAGGCACCTGACTCGCAACGTTCAGGCCCTGGTTTTCGTCGTGTTCCAACCGATCATGCTGGTGCTGCTGTTCAACTACGTGTTCGGCGGCGCGGTCAGGCAGCCCGGCATCCCCTACGTGCAATACCTGATCCCCGGGGTCGTGGTGCAGACGCTGGCCTTCTCGTCATCGTTCGCCGGCATGAGCATCACCCAGGACCTGCTCAGCGGCGCGCTCGACCGGTTCCGGTCGGCGCCGATCGCCCGCTCGGCGGTGGTGCTGGGGCGGATCATGGCGGACGGGCTGCGGATGGGCCTGACCACCCTCGTGGTGGTCGCGGTCGGCATGGCGATCGGCTTCCGCTTCGAGGCCGGACTGCTGCCGGCAGTCGCGGCCGTGCTGCTGGCCGTCGCCTTCGGCTGGGCCATGTCCTGGATAGGCATGAGCATCGGGCTGGCGCTGCGCGACCCCGAGGCGGTGCAGGCGTCCGCGTTCGTATGGATGTTCCCGCTGGTGTTCGCCAGCTCCGCCTACGTGCCGGTGAGCACGATGCCCGGCTGGCTGCAGGCCTTCGTCAAGGTCAACCCCATCTCGATCGTGGCGGAGACGCTCCGCGCGCTGATGCTGGGCGGCCCAGCCGCGAGCCACGTCCTCCAGGCGCTCGCCTGGATCGCCGCGATCACCGTGGTGTTCTTCACCCTGACCGTGCGGCAGTACCGCCGCCTCACCTGAGACCCAGGGGGTCCGGGGGACTCATGAGCGAGGCCCCGACCCGCGCTCCGCGAAGCGAAGCAAGGCCGAGCGTAGTCCCCCGGTCTAACCAGGGTCCGGGGGACTCATGAGCGAGGCCCCGACCCGCGCTCCGCGAAGTGAAGCAAGGCCGAGCGTAGTCCCCTGGTGGAATCAGGCCGTGGCGCTCAGCGGCTCTCCGCGAGCGCCACGGCCTCTTTCAGCGACATCGCCTCCCCGCGGGTGAACGCCTGCGCGAAGCGCTCCTCACCGAGCGCCCCGCGCGCCGTCCCGGCGATGCGCTCGAGGTCCACGCGCTCCCCTGGTGGCAATGGCAGCGGTGGCATGCCCAACGAGCCGCGCGCCGCCGCGGCGGCGCCGAGCAGCACCGAGGCCTGCTCGGGGTCGCCCTCCGCGCAGGCGACTCCCGCCAGCCCGCCCAGCGCCTGAGCGACCAGCGCGGGATTGCCGAGCGCGGTGGCCTGCTCCAGAGCGCCGCGGTGCAGCGCCGTCGCGCCCTC
Organism: bacterium; assembly: GCA_046727955.1. Classification (GTDB taxonomy): domain Bacteria; phylum Actinomycetota; class CALGFH01; order CALGFH01; family CALGFH01; genus DASVXQ01. Next base: position 4,580 of record JBKPDO010000182.1, read on the forward strand.
CAGGTCGCCCTGCTGCTCCGCTACTGTCCCTAGCCAGCCCATCAGGACGTGGGCCAGGGGATGCCGGAGGCTGCGGCGCTGCGGCAGCGCCATTGCCGGCTCGCGCTCCCGCCCGGCGCGCTCGGTGTCGCCGCGGCGCTGCGCGACCAGGGCGAGGCCGGCTCGCGCGAAGGCGGCCTCGGTCGCCAGGCCCAGCTCCTGCGCGGCGGCCAGCGCCTGCCCCAGCCGCGCCTCGGCGAGGTCCAGGTCGCCCTGCAGCACCGCCACGTGCGCCAGCCGGCACAGCTGCACGCCGATCTCTGGGGCCATGCGCAGCTCCCAGGCGCAGCGCAGCCCCTCCCGGAGCTGCTCCGTGGCCTGCTGGTAGCGGCCGTGCACCAGCTCGACCGAGGAGAGCAGCTCAAGCGACTGCACCATCCCCCAGCGGTCGCCGAGCTGCCGGAAACGCTCGAGGGACACCTCGCCGTCCTCCCGAAGCGCGGCCAGGTTCCCGGCCCTGACCCGGGCGAAGCCTCGCAGCAGGCGGGTCATGGCGGCGGGCCAGCCCCCGGCCCGCTCCACCTCCTCTATGTACTCATCGAAGACCTGCTCGGCCTCCTCACTCGCGCCCTCGAAGAGGCCGACGGCCGCGACCGCCACGCGTGCGAAGGCGAGCTCGGCCTCGCTGGCCGCGGCGCGCTCCATGGCCGCCTGCGCCTCCTGGGCGTTGTGGCGAGGCCCTCGGGGGTCGAAGCGCCGCTCGAGGTCCGCCCACGCCAGGGTGAAGTGGGCCAGGCCGCGCGCTCGATCGGGCACCGGGCCGGGCAGGGCCAGTGCCGCCGTGAGCGAGCGGGCGGCCTCCTCGCGGTGGCCGGTCATCATCAGGAAGCCACTCAGCGCCGCCACCAGCCGCACGGCCAGCGCGGCCTCGCCGTTCTGCAGCAGCCACTGCAGCGCGGCCCGGAGGTTGTCCAGGTCGGCGCTCAAACGCGCGGTCCAGGCGATCTGGTCGTGCCCGCGCAGCTCCGGCTCGGCCGCCTCCGCCAGCGCGACGCACCAGCGCGCGTGCTCGAGGGCCACCCGGTCCGCCTCCCCCGCCTCGCCGAGGCGCTCGGCGGCGTAGGTCCGCACCGTCTCCAGCAGGCCGTAGCGGGGCCCGGCGTCGGCTGGCCCGGCAGGCGGTGGCAGCCCGAGCGCCTCGATCCCCGGCCACCAAAGTGGTGGCGGCGCCGGCGCGGACTCCACCGTGACCAGGGACTTGTCGACCAGCCTCGAGACCACCTCGGCGACCTCGCTGGAGGCCAGGTCGGGCCCGGCGCAGACCGCCTCGGCGGCGGCGAGCGTGCAGCCGCCCGCGAACACGCCCAGCCGCCGCAGGGCAGCCCGCTCGGAGCGGTCCAGCAGGTCCCAGCTCCAGTCCACCACCGCACGCAGGGTCTGCTGGCGCGGCAGCGCGGTCCGGGCACCGGCGGTGAGCAGTCTGAAGCGGTCGTCCAGGCGGGCGGCCAGCTCGGCCGGCGGCAGCGCCCCGACCCGCGCGGCGGCCAGCTCGATGGCCAGCGGCAGCCCGTCGAGCCGCCGGCAGATCTCCGCCACCGCGGCGGCGTCACCGCCGACCTCGAACCCGGGGGCGGCGCTGGCCGCGCGCTCCAGGAACAGCCTGGTGCCGGCGAAGCTGGCGAGATCGTCCGGACTGACGGGCCCGGGCGGCGGGACCGGCAGGGCCGGGACCTGCCAGCGCGTCTCGCCAGGCACCCGCAGTGGCTCTCTGCTGGTGGCCAGCACGCGCACTCCCGGGCACTCGCTCAGCAGCCGCTCGACCAGGTCGGCGACCGGGTCGGCCAGGTGCTCGCAGTTGTCGAGGACCAGCAGCGCCCGCCGCGGCTCGAGCGCCGCCAGCAGGCGCTCTTCGGCGTCGGCGGGGGCGGACGGGACGTCCAGCCGCAGGCGCTCCTCGGCCAGCCCGATCGCGTCGAGCACCGCCAGCGGGACCAGGCGGCCATCCCGCATCCCCGCCACCTCGACCATCCAGGCGCCATCGGGAGCGAGGCCACCGCCGTCGCCGAGGCCACCGCCGTCGCCGAGGCCGCTGTCGAGGCGGCGGGTGGCCTCCACGGCGAGCCGGGTCTTTCCCACCCCGCCCGGTCCGGTGAGCGTGACCAGCCGGTGCTGGCCGAGCAGCTCGAGCACCTGGGAGATCTCCCTGTCCCGGCCGACGAAGCTGGAGAGCGGCGCGCGCAGGTTGGTGTGACCGCGCCGGGCCGTCGCGGTGGGCGGGGCCGTCCTAGCGGGCGCGGGTGGGGGTGGGGGTGCCCCGCGCGGCGGGGCCACCACGGTGGGCGGTCGCAACGAGGGGTCCTGGGCAAGGATGGCCTCCTCGAGCTTGCGCAGCTCCGGGGAGGGGTCGAGCCCGGCCCGCTCGGCCAGGACCTGGCGGGCTCGCTGGTAGGCGGCCAGCGCCTCGGCCTGGCGGCCGGCCGCGTAGAGCGCGCGCATGAGCAGCGCGTGCAGCCGTTCCCGCAGCGGGTGCTCGGCGGCCAGCGCCTCGAGCTCCCCCACCAGCCCGACGTGCTCCCCCACCAGCCCGACGTGCAAGAGCCCGACGTGCTCGCCCACGCCGAGCTCGGCCTCGATGCGGTCCTCCACCGCACCCAGCCGCAGCTCGTTCAGGCGGGTCGCGGTGGCGGCGGCGAATGGCTCCCCGGCAAAGTCCGCCAGCGCCGGCCCGCGCCACAACTCCAGCGCCGCGCGGAGCAAGGCGGCGGCCTCGCGCTGCCTTCCCGCGGCGAGGGCGGCGTGCCCAGCGGCCGCGAGGCGCTCGAAGCGGAGCACGTCCACCTGGTCGGGCTCGACGGCCAAGAGGTACCCGGGCGGCCTGGAGACCAGGCGCTCGCCCGGCCCGGCCACCTCCAGCGCACGGCGCAGGCGGGAGGCCAGCGCCTGCAGCGCGTTGACCGGGTCGGCCGGCAGGCTCGCCTCCCCCCACAGCAGGTCGATAAGCCGCTCGGTCTCGACGACCTGCCCCGCCCGCAGGGCCAGCACGGCGACGAGCAGCCGCAGGCGCCGCCCGGCCACTTCGGCGATGCGGCCCTGGTAGCTGACCTCGAGGGGTCCAAGCAGGCGGATCTCCATGCGATCACCCTACCGTCCCGCAGGTCAGGCCGCTCCACCCTACTGTTGGCCTCTAGCGCGGGCGCGCGTGGATGTGCACCCTAAGGGCAACCACGCATGGGGGTGTGCCCGTGTACGACTATGACCTGCTGGTGATCGGCTCCGGGCCGAGCGGGCAGAAGGCCGCGATCGCTGCGGCCAAGCTCGGCCGGCACGCCGCCGTGGTCGAGCGGACCGACGTGGTCGGCGGCGTCTGCATCAACACCGGGACGATCCCGTCCAAGACCCTACGGGAAGCCATCGTCTACCTGACCGGCCTTAGCCAGCGGGAGCTGTACGGACAGAGCTACCGCGTCAAGCACGACATCACCGTGCAGGACCTCAGCGCCCGGACCAGGCACGTGGTCGGACGCGAGATCGACGTGATCCTGCACCAGCTTGCCCGCAACCACGTGACGCTGCTCCAGGGCAGCGCCCGATTCGTCGACCCGCACACCGTCGGCATCGCCGGCGGACCGGTGGAGCGGCTTGTGAGCGCGGCCAACATCGTGATCGCCACCGGGACCCGCCCGGCGCACCCGGACAGCGTCGCCTTCGACGACAGGAGCATCGTCGACTCGGACGGGATCCTGTCGCTCGAGCGGATCCCCTCCTCGATGGTGATCGTCGGCGCGGGCGTGATCGGGCTCGAGTACGCGTCGATGTTCGCCGCCGTCGGCACCAAGGTGACGGTGGTCGAGCGGCGCCAGGGCATGCTCGAGTTCTGCGACGACGAGATCGTCGAGTCGCTGCGCTACCACCTGCGCGACCTTGCGGTGACGTTCCGCTTCGGCGAGAGCGTGGCCGCCGTGGAGCCTCACGCCGGCGGGACCATGACGGTCCTGGAGAGCGGCAAGCGGATCCCCGCCGACACCGTGCTGTACTCGGCCGGGCGTCAAGGCCTGACCGGCGACCTCGAGCTGGCCAACGCCGGGCTGGAGGCGGACGCGCGCGGCCGGATCGCCGTCGGGCCCGATTTCCGGACCAAGGTCGAGCACGTCTTCGCGGTCGGCGACGTGATCGGCTTTCCCGCGCTGGCGGCGACCTCGATGGAGCAGGGCCGGCTGGCCGCCTACGCCGCCTTCGGCGAGTCGACGAGCACGCTCGGGCAGCTGCTGCCGATCGGCGTCTACACCATCCCGGAGATCAGCTACGTAGGCAAGAGCGAGGCGGAGCTGACCGATGCGTCGATCCCTTACGAGGTCGGCATCTCCCGCTACCGGGAGCTGGCCCGGGGGCAGATCCTCGGCGACTCCTACGGCATGCTGAAGCTGCTCGTCTCCCTGGAGGACCGGCGGCTGCTGGGCGTGCACGTGTTCGGCACCAACGCGACCGAGATCGTGCACATCGGCCAGGCCGTCATGGGCAACGGCGGCACGGTGGACTACCTGGTCGACGCGGTCTTCAACTACCCCACCCTGGCCGAGGCGTACAAGGTGGCCGCGCTCGACGCGGTCAACAAGATGCGGGCGATCGCCCGCCTCGACGACTGACCGTGGACAGCACGGACGGCGGTCTGCGCACCAAGATCGTCGCGACCCTGGGGCCGGCACCCACCGATCCGGAGGTGCTCGGGGCGATGGTGGACGCCGGCCTCGACGTGGCGCGCCTCAATTTCTCCCACGGCGACGCCGAGGAGCACCTCGGCAGGCTCGCGGCCGTGCGGCGGCCGACCGCGCCACGTGACGCTCTGACCGACCAGACGCAAGGCAAGGTGCGTTTCGCGCGGCAGGGTGGGTACCTGGGAGCCGACGAGGTCGCCGGTGGAGGAAGCAGCAGACACCCCGGCAGCGGCAAGGGTGTCAAGGGCGTCAAGGGTGTCAAGGACCCGCAAAAAATCCCGAGAATGACGTTAGGGCATCGTTAAGGGCCCTTCCCAGGCGGTCACGGCGAGCGTACATACCAAGGCGCGGTGTTCGGGTGACGCGCGTCCGCGCGACCCGAGCCCCCCGCCGCCACCGGAGGAACCTACGAGGACAGGAGAACGACATGGACGCTGTTTCGGTGCTTCTGGCCCTGGGCGTCTTCGCACTGATGTTCGGTCTCATCAGGGTGATAGATCGGATATGAGCGCCGCGGACATATTCGGGCTGACGATCTCGGTAGTCGTGTTCGGCTACCTGGTCTATGCGCTGATGCGCGGGGAGCGGCTGTAGATGACCGGACAGGGCTGGTTGCAGATTCTGATCTACGTGGCGGTGCTGACCGCGATCACGCCGCTGCTCGGCGGCTACATGGCCCGCGTCTACACGGGCCGGGTAGCCCTGGAGCGGGTGCTCGGGCCGGTGGAGCGCGGGTTCTACCGGGCGGTGCGCACCCGCCCCGACCGCGAGCAGGACTGGAAGCAGTACGGGCGGACCGTGCTGGTGTTCTCCGTGCTGTTCTGGCTGGCGCTGTACGCCATCCTGCGGCTGCAGGGATCGCTGCCGTTCAACCCGCTGCGCTTTGGCGGGGCGCCGTGGAACGTCACCTTCAACACGACCTCGTCGTTCATCACCAACACCAACTGGCAGTACTACGGCGGCGAGACGACCATGTCGTTCCTCTCCCAGATGGCTGGGCTGGCGGTGCAGAACTTCGTCTCGGCTGCGGTCGGCATGGCGGTGCTGGCCGCGGTCATCCGCGGCTTCGCGCGCCGCGACACCGACCGGCTTGGCAACTTCTGGGTCGACATGACCCGCACGCTGCTGTACATCCTGCTGCCGCTGTCGATCATCGGCACGCTGCTGCTGGTCTCCCAGGGCGTGGTGCAGACCCTCACCGGCTCGGTCGACTTCAACACCGTGCACGGGTTCACGCAGTCGCTGGCGCTGGGCCCGGTCGCATCGCAGATCGCCATCAAGCAGCTCGGCACCAACGGCGGCGGGTTCTTCAACGTGAACTCGGCGTTCCCGTTCGAGAACGGGACCACTTTCTCCAACTTCGTCGAGATGGTGTTCATCCTGATGATCCCGGCGGCGGCGACCTACCAGTACGGCAAGATGATCGGGCGGCAGCGTCAGGGCTGGGCGCTGTACGTGGCCATGCTGGTGATGTTCGCCGTCGGCATCGGCAACGCCTACTACCAGGAGGCCAGGACCACCCCCGCGCTGGCCGCGGCGGGGGTGCACGCCACCGCCGGTCACGGCTCGACCGGCGGCAACCTGCAGGACAAGGAGCAGCGCTTCGGCATCGCCAACTCCGCGCTGTGGGCGACGGCGACCACCGACGCGTCCAACGGCTCGGTGAACTCCTCCCACGAGGCCTACAGCGGCCTGGCGACCCTGACGCCGCTGGCCAACCTGATGACCGGCGAGGTGATCTTCGGCGGGGTCGGTTCGGGCCTGTACGGCATGCTCATGCTGGTGGTGCTGACGGTGTTCCTCGGTGGCCTGATGGTGGGCCGCACCCCGGAGTACCTGGGCAAGAAGATCCAGGCCCACGAGGTCAAGATCGTGGCGATCGGGACGCTGTACATGCCGGTCGTGGTCCTGATCGCGACGTCGCTGGCGATCGCCACCCCTGCCGGGAAGAAGTCGATCTTCGACCCGGGCCCGCAGGGGTTCTCGGAGACGATCTACGCCTACACCTCCCAGGTCAACAACAACGGCTCGGCGTTTGCCGGCTACACCGGCTTCGTGCAGCCCAACGCGCCCGGCAACAAGGGCGCGACCGGGGTCACCTTCGCCGACTTGCTCGGCGGCGGGGCGATGCTGGTCGGGCGGTTCATCCCGCTGCTGGCCGCGCTCGCCGTCGCTGGCTCGCTTGCCGTCAAGCGGCCGGCGCCAGCGGGGCCGGGGACGTTCCGGACCGACTCGCCGATCTTCATCGTGCTGCTGATCGGTGTCGCCGTGGTCGTCGCCGCGCTGAGCTTCCTCCCGGCATTGGCGCTCGGCCCGCTCGTGCAGGGCCTGACCCACCAGTTGTTCTAGCGATCGCGGAGGCACAGCAGTGCGCAGAGACATCATCGGGTCGGTGGTCGCCATCGTGGTGATCACCATCGGCTTCGGTCTGGTTTACCCGCTGGTCATGACCGGCGTGGCGCAGGTCACCTTCCGCGATCAGGCCGACGGGAGCCAGGTCAAGCAAAACGGCAAGGTCGTCGGCTCGAGCCTGATCGGCCAGGACTTCCGCAAGCCGGTACTGGACGCCAGCGGCAAGCCCAAGGTGGACAAAGACGGCAACCCAGTGCTGGAGGCCGACCCGAACTGGTTCCAGAGCCGCCCGTCGCAGAGCGGCTACTCGGCCAACGTCACTTTCTTCTCAAACCTCGGCCCCAACCAGAAGGACCTCGCCGACCAGGTCAAGGCCAACCTCGACGCCTACCTGGCCCTGGAGCGGCCCTACACCCCGACCCTGACGGCCACGGGTGTCCCCGTCGACGCGGTCACCAGCTCGGCCTCCGGGGTCGACCCGCAAATCTCGGTCGCCAACGCGCGCATCCAGGCCAACCGCATCGCCGCGGTGCGCAAGGCCCCGCTGGACCGCGTCCTGAGGCTGATCAGCGCCCACACCGACGGGCGCGCGCTGGGGGTGCTCGGCGAGCCCGGTGTGAACGTGCTCGAGCTCAACCTGGCACTCGACAAGGAGTTCCCACTGCGATGACCACACCAGTCCAGCCCAACCAGGCGCCTGAGCCGGAGGCGCCGCCCGGGGCGCCGCCCGGGGCGGCGTCTGTGTCGCAGGCGTCCCAGTCGATCTTCGACCCGGCGATCCTGCGCGCCGCGATCTGGCCGAGCATCACCAAGCTCGACCCCCGCGTGCAGATCCGCAACCCGGTCATGTTCGTCGTCGAGATCGGCGCGGCGATCACTACGGTGGCCTGGCTGATCCAGGCGTTCGGCGGTGCCCCGCTCGGCGGCGGCCACGAGCCGTGGTGGTTCACCTTCACGGTGGCCATCTGGCTGTGGCTGACGGTGGTGTTCGCCAACTTCGCCGAGGCGCTCGCCGAGGGCCGCGGCAAGGCCCAGGCGGCCGCCCTGCGGGCGCTGCGCACCGACACCATCGCCCACATGCGCGACGGCAGCGAGCGGCGCGCTTCTGAGCTGCGCCGCGGCGACGTGGTCGTGGTCAGGGCCGGCGAGGTGATGCCCGGCGACGGCACCATCATCGAGGGGATCGCCTCGGTCGACGAGTCGGCCATCACCGGCGAGTCGGCCCCGGTGATCCGCGAGGCCGGCGGCGACCGCAGCGCGGTGACCGGCGGCACCCACGTGCTATCGGACCGGATCGTGGTAGAGATCACCGCCGAGCCAGGCAAAAGCTTCCTGGACCGCATGATCGCGCTGGTCGAGGGCGCCGACCGGCGCAAGACTCCCAATGAGATCGCACTGAACATCCTGTTGGCGGCGATGACCGCCGTGTTCTTGGTGATCGTCGTCTCGCTGCGTCCATTCGCGCTGTTCGCCCATACGGCCGCCTCCACCACCACGCTGATCGCGCTGCTGGTCGCGCTGATCCCCACGACCATCGGGGCACTGCTGTCGGCCATCGGCATCGCCGGCATGGACCGGCTGGTGCGCCGCAACGTGCTGGCGAGGTCGGGCCGCGCGGTCGAGGCGTCTGGGGACGTGGACGTGCTGCTGCTGGACAAGACCGGCACGATCACGCTGGGCAACCGGCAGGCGACCGAGCTGCTGCCGCTGCCCGGTGTGGAGGTCGGTGAGCTCGCCGACGCGGCGCAGCTGTCGTCGCTGTCGGACGAGACCCCCGAGGGCCGCTCGATCGTGGTGCTGGCCAAGGAGCGCTACGGGCTGCGCGGTCGCGAGCTGCTGGAACGCCGCGCCCAGTTCATCCCGTTCAGCGCGCAGACCCGTATGTCCGGCGCGGACCTGGACGGCCGGCGGGTCCGCAAGGGCGCCTCAGACGCCGTTGGCGCCTGGGTGCGCGCGCAGGGCGGCACGGTGCCGCCGCAGCTCACCCGGATGGTGGAGGAGATCGCCCGCGACGGCGGCACCCCGCTAGTGGTCGCCGACGGCGCTCGCCCGCTGGGGGTGGTGCATCTCAAGGACATCGTCAAGGGCGGCATGCGCGACCGCTTCGACCAGCTGCGGCAGATGGGCATCCGCACGGTGATGATCACCGGTGACAACCCGCTGACCGCCGCGGCGATCGCCAGCGAGGCCGGCGTGGACGACTTCCTCGCCCAGGCCACCCCGGAGCGGAAGCTGGAGCTGATCCGCGCCGAGCAGGCCGAGGGGCGGATGGTGGCGATGACCGGCGACGGCACCAACGACGCGCCCGCACTGGCTCAGGCCGACGTCGGGGTGACCATGAACACCGGCACCCAGGCCGCGCGCGAGGCCGGCAACATGATCGACCTGGACTCCAACCCCACCAAGCTGATCGAGATCGTCGAGGTCGGCAAGCAGTTGCTGATCACCCGCGGGGCGCTGACCACTTTTTCGATCGCCAACGACGTCGCTAAGTACTTCGCGTTCCTGCCCGCCATATTCGTCAGCTCCTACGCGGCCGCCGGCGCCGCCAAGGGGCCGCTGGACCAGCTCAACATCCTGCGGCTCGGCACCCCCCTGTCGGCGATCATATCGGCGGTCGTCTTCAACGCGCTGATCATCCCGCTACTGGTGCCACTGGCCCTGCGGGGGGTGCGCTACCGCCCGGTCGGCGCGACCGCGCTGCTGCGACGCAACCTGTGGCTGTACGGCTTCGGCGGCCTCATCGCGCCGTTCATCGGCATCAAGCTCGTCGACCTCGTCGTCCACAACTTGCTCGGAGCCTGACAGCGAACGACCTGCACCACCACCACCACCACCACCACCACCACCACCGGGGGCGGCGGCCCGCCGGACCCAGCCGACCGGACCCAGCCGACCGGACCCAGCCGAGGCGGGTCAGCTCATGGGCTACCGCCTCGAGCCGGAATTAGAAACCCGCCTCGGGGTCCAGCCCGAAGGGTCCTTCGGCCATTGCCCAGTTGACGAACTGCGCCGTGTTCTCGCCGATGTTGTCGTTCACGAATGCCGACGCCAGCTCGTCGATGCGCTCGTCGCTGTAGCCCTCGGCCCCGAGCAGCGGACGCGCCTCGTCGGCGAGCAGGCGGGCGCGCTCGTCTGGGTCAGAGCTCTGCATGGGCGATCCCTCTTCTGGCTTGCCACGCTCGTGTCCGGGCCTGGTGGAGGCGCGGGAGCGGGTAACGGTCTGGAACATGCCGCACGCCATTCTGCAGCATGATCTTCATTCCTGAGCAGCCCGTCCAGCGAAGTCCACGGATACGAGCCCTCGCCCGTATCGCCGGGATAGTCCTACTTGCCCATGACAGCGCGCGGTGTGGTGACTTGCGGGTGACTGAGCCTCCGGCGGCATTGCCGCCCACTCAGAGGAGGTTTGACCCGAGATATTCATCGATCGGCCGGCACTCGCTTACCCGGCGGTCAGGCACGTGGGCGAGGGCTCCGCGGAACGCTACGGCAACGGAGGAGCGCATGGACAAGCGCATCGGCCGACGAACCTTCATGAAGGGCGCCGGAGCGCTGGGTGCAGGCAGCCTCGCAGCATCGGTCCTGCCGACGAGCCCGGCCCTCGCACGAGAGAGCGCTCGTCTGGCCGCCAGCACGCCACTTCAGCACATCATCATCGACTGCCAAGAGAACCGGTCGTTCGATCACTACTTTGGGTTCGCGCCGTTCGCGGGCCAATATGGCGTCCCGCCAGGATATTCCCAGCCCGATGGCCAGGGCGGCAGCGTGACGCCGTTCGAATTCACGAGCCTCTCGACGCCGGACATCGGCCATTCCTGGAACGCGATCCACAGGCAGTGGAATAGCGGCGCAATGGATGGCTTCTACACCACCGACGGCATCGACTGCATGGGCTATTACACCGCTGAGCAGCTCCCCTACTACTACAGCCTGTTCGACGACTTCACGCTCTGCGTGAACTACTTCTGCTCGGTGCTCGGCCCCACTTGGCCGAATCGGTTCTACCTCGCCGCGGGGACGTCCGGAGGCATAACGACCAACGGCGTCTGGGGCTACGGCGTTTTCGACTACCCGATCATCCTTGACCTGCTCGAGGACGCCGGCGTGACCTGGAAGGTCTACAACATCGGCTGGGACAGCGTCCCGTTTGGGAACACCGACAACGTCTTCGTCTTCTGGGAGCGGTGGGCGCACGACCAGCGGACCCGGGGCAGCAAGGGCGGCTTCCTGAACGATCTGCGACTCGGACGCCTGCCACAGGTCTCGTTCCTCGTCCCAAGCTTCGCCAGGGGCTGGGACGAGCATCCTCTCGCGTCCGTCAACCACCGGTTCGACGTCTCCACTCCAGGGGGACCGAACAACGAGGCTTCGGGCGGTCAGCTGGCCGGTCCTCCCGCCCCGCCTCGGGACGGGCTCGCCGCGGTCGGCAACCTGATGGAGTGCTTCGAATTCTGAGGCGGGCCCACAGACGCCTGAAGCGCCCAGATGTGGGGCGCGGTACTGCTCAGCCCAACCCGGGCTTTCAGCCCCGACCGAACGGCTGCTTCGTGCCTGCTCAGTACCTCTGGAGGAAGACGTCGGGCTGGTTCTCCGTCACCCCCGCCGCGGTGGTGACCACGTTGCGGTTGTCACCCCAGCTCACGAAGCGACGAGACCCGTTCGACGCGATCTGGTTGTAGTCGCCCATGTAACACGCGGCGATGACGGGATCCTGATTCGGGTTGGTCTGGTAGATCGGGAACGGCACGGTGCTGAGCGCGACCTCGCCCGAGCTCACCGGCGCCGCGCTCGCGGTGGCCAGCGTCAGGTCCTCCTTGTCGGTCCGCAGCAGATCCGGGCCGCCGCTCGGATTTTGGACCCGCTCATACCACATGGCGTGCAGCCCGCTGGCGTCGGTCACGATGGCCGGCTGGTAGCGGTCGTTCATGAACACGGTGCTGACCGGTCCGCTGATGACCTGGGGCGTGCTGAAGGTCTTGGCGCCGTCGGTCGAGTAGCTGAGGAAGATGCGGGTGGCGTTGTCGAACCCGCCGCCCGTCCCGGCGGGCCGGTCGTTCCACGCCAGGTACAAGGTGCCGTTGGCGTCGAGGGTGCTGCTTGGCGCCTCGAACTGCCGGGAGTCGTGGCCTGGCGCAGTCTCGATTACCCCGAGGGCAGCAAACCCGCAGAACCGCAGGACGTCGCCGGCGCCCTGCACGCGAGCCACGGAGGTGATCCGGGTCACCGTGGCGTTGGCCACGTTCACGGTGGCCACGAACTGCGTCCCGCTGGTCACGTCAGGGTTGGTAGTGCACGCCGCGATGTCGAACTGCTCCCAGGTCACGTACAGGGTGCCCCCGGCGGGGACAGGATGCGACCCCGGCGTGGTCGGCGCGCAGGTGTCAGAAGCGGAGATCTGCGTCGTCCGCCAGTGCACCCCGTCCGTGGAATCGGACAGCATCACCGGGCCCTGGACAAACGAGTGCGCATAGAACGTCCACGTGAGGTAGAAGTGCGTTCTGCCCTGGGCGTCCCGCCCGACCGACAGCAGTTCCTTGTCGGCGAAGAACGAGGTGGCGTTGCCCACGTTCACCGGCACCGACAGCAGCCGGAAGGTGTTGGTGCCCGCCGGCATCTCATACAGCGCGATCAGCGACTTGCTGAAGTGGCCCTGGTAGGCCAGGGTCGCGTAGTAGACGTTCCCTTGGTCGTCGGTGGCCAGCGAGGGGTCCCCGATGGGCTGGACGTCGCCGCTCCAGGGAAGGTCCCCCATGTCGGTGAAGCTCCTGCCGCCGTCGGTAGATACCGAGTAGCCGCTGAGGTTGATGGCTGGCACGCAGCACACCAGGGAGTCGTTGAAGCCGACGACGACCTTCTTGCCCACCGCCACCACAGCCGTCTCGCTCTGGGTATTCTGGGAGGAGGCGTCGTCCTCGGCTAGGCAGGTCACCTGGACGTTCCCGGTGGGGCTGGGCTCGGCTGGACAGGCCGTTCCCGCATTGACCGGCGACGGCTGGCGAAGCCGCCCACTCAGCACGCCAGCGAGCACGTCCCCGGCCGCCGACACGTGATTCTGCGGCAGGTACCACTCTGGGTTCGAGTTGGCAGCGACAGCAGGTGCGATGGTTGCAGGCAGTACTCCTGCCGCGACCACCGCGAGGGCCAGCAGGCTCACGAACACGCATCGCCTCATTGCGACACCCTCTCTCCGCGGCTCATTCGCCATGGGAACCCGAAGGTTGGGCCATGGCTGGAAACACCAGGGTCGGCCTCCCGCGGGCTCGACCATCCTCTCGCTGGCCGGGTCTGTCAATCCCTCCACCAGCAGGCCCATCGCGGCGGCCTAGTCCTCGATGCGGCGCATGAGCCGGTCGCGCTCAGAGGGCTCGCGGGCGCCGCCCTGCCGGTACAGCTCCGCGAACCCCCGGATGGTCGTCAGCGGGGTGCGCAGCTCGTGGCTTGCGTCGGTGATGAAGCGGCGCATGCGCTCCTCGGAGCGGCGGGCGGCCGCCTCGGAGGCAGCGCGGGCCCGGAAGGCCGCCTCGATCTGGGCCAGCATACTGTTGAGCGCCCGCCCCAGCCGGCCGACCTCGGTGCGCGGGTCGCGGTCGGGGACACGCCGCGACAGCTCGCCGGCCGCGATCGCCCCCGCCGTTCGCTCGATCTCGGCCAGGGGCCGCAGGCTGGCGCGGACGATGGCCACGCCGACCCCGGCAAGCACCACCAGGATGGCGACGCTCACGGCCAGGTCGATGCCCTGCAGGCGGCCGATGGTGGCACTGACCTCGTCGAGGCTGGCGGCGGCCACGACGGTGGCGCCGGAGCCGCCGGGGAGCGGCTCGACCAGCACCCGCCACTGGCCCCCGGCTGCTGGAGCTCCAAGGCGGGGGCCTGCAAGCTCCTGGCGAGCGCGCGCGGAGCGGCCACCCGTGCGGCGGTCAGATCGACGACGACCATGTCACTGCTGGCGGCCAGGCGGTCGAGCGCTTGGCTGAGCCGGTTGAGCGCCGGCCGGTCCAGCGTTCCCGCCGGACGGAGGACCGTGGTGAGCCACCCGCCCGCCTGGAGGTCGGCGTTGCCGGGTCGTGTGTCGGTGCTCAGCTGCCCACTGTTTGCCGGGCCCTCGCCGAAGCGCTTGACCAGGCCCTCTACCAGAGTCGCTGTGTCATTCATGGGTCATCTCCTCCCGTTTGCATCGGGCCAAAAGCCGGAGATCTCGCCGCGGCGGATGTCGCGGTCGATCCCGGCCGTAGCGATGAGCCCGTCGAACCGGCGCACCAGGCGCTCCGCGCTGATGGCCGTCGGCCCGGCAGGCAATCGTCGGCGTCCAACGTCGCGGCCACTGCCGCGGGGTGGTGTCGGCGGAAGTGGGGCGGTCGGGGAGTCGGGTGGGCGTCGCATAGTCGCCTCCGGTGTCAGCGTCAGTGCTTCCTGCTGACCCCACCCTGGACCGTCGAGCTTGGACTCTCGTGGGAGTCCGCTGCAGGTCGGCTGGGAACCGCGGGGCTGGGCATGCCGTACAGCTGTGCCGGACGGTCTCGCTGTCGCGGTCCGGCTCCACGAACGTGGGCAAGAACATCTACTCGCCGCTGCCGAGTTGGCAGTCGACGCGCAGTTAGGCGTCGGACGCGCGGCCCCTTGGACGACGCAGCGCCCTTCAGGGCCTCGTAGGGCGAAAGTCTTCGTGGCCCCTGGCTATTGGTGACCAGAAGCGGTTGTTGTGGGGCTGGCAGGCCTCGAACCTGCGACCGGGCGATTATGAGTCGCCTGCTCTGACCGACTGAGCTACAGCCCCATGCCAGAAGTTTATGAGTCCGCTGCTCTGACCGACTGAGCTACGGGCCCTAGCTGGGCATTTCCGGCTCCTCGCGTTGCTCGGAGCCGTCGTTACTACCCCATCGCGCAAGTCTGGACCGCGCCCGCTCGCACCGACAGCCCCCGCGCAGCCAACCCTCGGTCAGCGAGCGCTGGTCCGCCAGCCGCCCAGAGGTCGCATGATCGCTTGCCGGGCGCTGGGCGCACTGGCCAGCCGAATGCTGTGCGGTGGATGGACTGTCAGGGTACGGAACTATGAAGGGCGCGATCTGCGCGAAACTCGCGCGGGGTCTCCGAGCATGCCGGCCGCTCTGAGGTAGGCTGGATTTCTGCCCCCTGACGTGCAGGAGCCCTTGTGAGCGACTCGACTGACGAGCCAACACCTCCGTCGCCCGATCCTTGGGGACGGCGCACGCCGCCGCCGGAACCCGGCGGACCCTCCTGGGCCGGGCCGTGGTCGACACCCCCGGGCGCGGGTGGGCAGACCCGACAGCCGAGCGGCGAGGGCAACGGCTGGCAGCCCACCTGGGGCCCACCACCCCGGGACCAGCGACCCCAAGACCAGCGACCCCAAGACCAGCGACCCCAGGACCAGCGACCCCAAGACCAGCGACCCCAAGACCAGCCACTCCAGGGCCAGCCACTCCAGGGCCAGAGCCAGCGACCCCAAGGTCAGCCTCCGCAGCAGCAGCAGCCGCCGCCAGTGTGGCAGCAGCCGCCGCGGCAGCCCAGGGCTCCCGAGCGCAACCCGGTGCCCGTGCCACCCGCCGCACCGCGGATCCTCTGGCTCGAGCTAGGGCTGGTGCTGCTGCTGGCCTTTGCGCCCGGGCTCCTCAGCCTGCTCCTCGCCGCGCTCGGCGACGTCACCAACAACGAGCCGGCCGAGCAACTCACGCCGGCCATCGTCGGCGGCATCTTCACTCTCTTCCTCTCCTGGTCGCCCGTGCTGCTCATCGGTTACCTGCTGGTCCGCAGCGGCGAGGGGTGGCGGGGCATCGGCCTCGGCCGCTTCGACTGGCGCGCCGACGGCTTGGTCGGGCTCGGGCTGTGGATCGCTAGCTTTATCCTGGTGCTCATCCTGGCGCGCGTTTTCGAGTTCCTCGGCCAGAACAACGTGGATTTCCTCCCGAGCCAGCTGCCGCTGTGGTTCCGCATCGTCGACGCCTTCGTCATCGCCATCACCGCGGGGGTCACCGAGGAGGTCGTGGTGCGCGGCTACGCCCAGACCCGGCTCGAGCAGCTCAAGATGCCGACGGCGGTGATCCTGCTGCTGCCGACCGCCATCTGGGGGCTCCTGCACCTCTACGAGGGCGCGGGCCCCACCGTCACCATCTTTTGCCTGGGCCTGCTCTACGCCTGGTACTACTACCGGACCAGGCGGCTGTGGCCGATCATCATCGCCCACGCGCTGTTCGACCTGACCCAGCTCGCCCTGCTGCTGACGCAACCGCCGAGCACCTGAGCCGCAGCACCTGAGCCGGACGGCGACATACACCGCGGGCGTTGCCGACGGTCAGCAGGGGCGGCACTGAGGCGCTTCACGGCCATCACTCGACCGGGTTGACGAGGGTGCCGAGGCCGTTGATCTGGATGCGGACGAGGTCGCCCGATTGGAGCGTGACGTCGTCCGGCGGCACGATGCCGGTGCCGGTCAGCAGCACACAGCCGTGCGGGAAGCGCAGCTCGCGCCCCAGGTACTCGACCAGCTCCGCGAGCGGTCGCCGCATCAGCCCGGTCGAGGTCTCCCCCACGAACAGCGCGCGCCCGGAGCGGCGCACCTCGAGCCCGACGGTGAACGGCGGCGCCACCGCGCCGACCGGCACCAGCGCCGGCCCGAGCGCGCAGCCGCCGTCGTAGATCTTCGCCTGCGGCAGGTAGAGCGCGTTCTCCCCCTCGATGCTGCGCGAGCTCATGTCGTTGCCGATCACGTAGGCGACCGGGCTGAGCGTCGCGTCAAGGACCAGGCCGAGCTCGGGCTCCGCCACGTCCCAGCCGGAGTCCGCCCGGATGCGGATGGGCTCCTCGGGCCCACGCACCCGCCAGCCGGCCGACTTGAAGAACAGCTCCGGCCGGCTGGCGTCGTACACGCGCAGGTAGAGGTCGGTGCTCGCCTCCGACTCCGCCACCCGCGCCTCGCGCGAGCGCTGGTAGGTAACGCCGGCCGCCCAGACCTCCTGCGACTGCACCGGCGCGACCAGGCGGTGGCCCTCGAGCCCGCCCGGCGCCGCGGGAGCCTTCAGCGCAGCGGCGAAGCCCCCGGGGCGCGCCAGGACCGCGTCCAGCGTGAGCTCATCGTCGAGCAGCTCGGCCGGCCCGTCCTCCACCGTCCCGCGCGCGAGCCGCGTCTGGCCGCCCGCCAGCTCGACGCGGAAGATCGCGGGGGACACGGCCTACCGGACCGCGGCTGGGGACAGGCCGAGCACGGTCAACGGAGCTCCTCCCGCGGTGCGCCCGATCACCGGACCCTCAGCTCCCCGCTGCCGATGCGCAGCAGGGAGCCCTCGCGGCGCTGGCCCTCTGCCCGATAGACGAAGCGGACGACCTCGCCTCCCTCGGCGTGAGCGATGGCTTCCGGCCCGGCCAGGTCGGTCTGGTTTTCGCTGTCCCTACCCGGACGCACGACGAACCGGACCAGCTCGGGCTGGGCCGGGAACCGTTGACCATTGCCGGTGGTGTAGCCGAACAGGAGGCGGGCCAGCTCTGCCTTGGAGTCGAGCGGCCGATGCCCCGCGAGACGGTGGTCGAAGACTATGACGTCGTACATCGAGCACCTCCTCCCGGACGGTGGTGGCAGTCTATGGCACAGTCTCACGAACAGGCAGTTTCCCTCCCTTGTCAGCGCCATTCGGGTCGTCGAGACTGGATCGCACGCGGGCGGCGGGAGGAGGGCTTATGGAGCTCGCCAAGGACAAGGCCCTGTGGATCTACGACCGGATGGTAACCATCCGGTCGTTCGAGGAGCGGGTCGCCAAGCTGTTCGCCGACAAGAGCCCGCAGCCGGCGCCTGAGGAGGCGCTCACCGACGTCTACGTCTCGTACCGCTGACCGGGAGGGTCGAAGTCATGGCTGTCGCCACTCGTACCGCCACCTTCCGGGAGGCCGTCAACGAGGCCCTGCGCCAGGAGATGGCTCGTGACCCCGACGTCATCCTCATGGGCGAGGACGTCGCCGGCGGCGCCACCGTCGCCGGCTTCGAGCAGGACGACGCCTGGGGCGGGGTGCTCGGCGTCACCAAGGGTCTGGTGCAGCAGTTCGGCCGCGAGCGGGTGCTGGACACTCCGATCTCGGAGTCGGGCTACGTCGGGGCCGCGGTGGGCGCGGCCGCCACCGGCCTGCGTCAGGCGGGAGGGCGACGGCGTCACGATCGTGGCCATCGGGCGCATGGTTCAGCTGTCGCTGGAGGCGGCCGAGACCCTTGCCGGCGACGGCATCGAGGTCGAGGTCGTAGACCCGCGCACGCTGTCGCCCCTGGACGACGAGGCGATCCTGGCCTCGGTGCGCAAGACCGGTCGTCTGGTGGTCGTCGACGAGGACAACCCGCGCTGCTCCATGGCCACCGATATCGCCGCCCTGGTCGCCAGCCGGGCGTTCGACCACCTGGACGCGCCCCCGCAGCTGGTCACCGCGCCGCACACGCCGGTGCCGTTCTCGCCCGTGCTCGAGGACCTCTATGTCCCGAGCCCTGAACGCATCGTCCACGCGGTGCGCGCGACGGTGTAGGAACGGGCGTCATGATCACCGAAGTGCGCATGCCGAAGCTCGGCATGGCGATGAAGAAGGGCGCTGTCACCAGGTGGCTCAAGGCCGAGGGCGACGAGGTGAAAGAGGGCGCTGAGCTGTACGAGCTCGCCACCGAGAAGATCACCGCCACCGTGCCCGCGCCGGCCTCGGGCGTGCTCGGCCGTGCGGTCGCCCCGGCCAGCAGGGCCGAGCTGCCGGTGGGCGCTCTGCTCGCCCTGATCGGCGAACCGGGCGACGCCTTCCCCGGCCGTGGAGGACCTGGCTCCGAGCGCGCCGGCGCCGGCGACCACACCACCCGCGGCGGCAGGCGGGCCAGCCGGGCCAGCCGGGCCCGCCGGGGTAGGCGGGGTAGGCGGGCCAGGCGGGCCAGGCGGGGTGGGCCGTGTCCCAGCCAGGCTGGGCCGTGTCCCAGCCGGGGCTGCCGAGGGCGAGGTGCTCGCGTCCCCGGCGGCCAAGCGCCGCGCCCGCGAGCTGGGCGTCGCCATCGCGCAGGTGCCGCCGGCGGCGCCGGGCAAGCGCGTCACCACCGACGACGTGGAGGCGTTCGCCGCCGCCCAGACCGCCGCCCAGACCGCTCCGGCCGCCGGGCGAGTGGTTGCCTTCGAGGGCATCCGCAGGGTCGTCGCCGAGCGGCTGACCGAGAGCCTGCGGACCATGACCCAGGTGACGATCTCGCGTGAGGCCCAGGTCAGAGGGCTGGTCGCCTACCGGCGCGAGCTCGCGCCAGGGTTCGAGGCCGCCACCGGCATCCGCCTCACCTACACTGACCTGCTCATCGAGACCGTGGCCAGGTTGCTGCCCGAGCACCCGCTGCTCAATGCGACACTTACCGACGAGGGCATCGTGGTCGCCGAGGCGGTGCACATGGGGTGGCGGTGGCGCTCGAGGACGGGCTCATCGTGCCGGTGATCCGGGACGCCGGCACCCGCCCGCTGGGCGAGATCGCGGGCGAGCGGCTGCGGCTCGCCGAGCGGGGCCAAGGCCGGCACGCTTGCGCTCGATGAGGTCGAGGGCGGGACGTGCCGCTGGTCGCGATCTCGACAGGGACCAACAACGTCGTTCCCACCATGGTCGACGGCACGGTCGCGGGCCTGGCCGCGGGGCTGGTGGCGGGAGGCGCCGTCCCGGCCGAGCAGGTGGTCCCGCGCGGCAAGCGGGTCGAGGTGACCGCCGGCGAGACCACCGATTTCGCGCTGATCGACGCCGCCGCCTGCGTCGACCCGTTCGTCGGCGCGCGGGCCGTCTGGGACCCGGGACGCGTCCGCGCCCTGGTCCTGACCCGTGCTGCTGAACCTGGCGCGTCGCAGTCAGAGCATGGTCGAGCGCCAGCTCGAGCTGATCGCCGACCTCGGCGGCAGATCGACCAGCCAGGACGTGCTGGTCGAGCTGTCGGAGCTGGACCATCTCGCTGCCCGTATGCGCCGCAACGCCGACAACCTGGTCGTGCTGTCGGGTGCGGAGTCGGCCCGCCGCTGGCGGGGACCAGTGCTGGTCCGCGATGTCGTCGGCGCCGCCATCGACGAGGTCCGCGAGCACCGGCGTGTCGACCTGCTGCGGATCGATCAGGCACACGTCGCCGGCCATGCCTCCTCCGACGTGGTGCGCCTGCTCGCCGAGCTGATCGAGAACGGGCTGTCGTTCTCGGCACCCGAGACCAACGTGCTCGTCGCCGGGCAGGCGCTTCCCGCGGGCTACCTCGTCGAGGTCCAGGACCGCGGCATCGGCATGAGCGACCAGCAGGTCGCCGAGGTGAACCAGCGCCTGGCCGAGCCCGAGGACGTGGACCTGGCCCACGCCAGGATGCTCGGCTTCTTCGTAGTGGGGCAGCTCGCCTCTCGGCACGCCATCAAGGTGCAGTTGCGCCGTTCTTGGGAGGCCGGCGTGACCGTGCTGCTGCTGCTGCCGGCGGATCTGCTGGTCAGGCCGGAGGAGGCGGCCTGGCCCGACCCTTCCGGCTCGCGAGCGGCGATCCCGTGGACACCGGTGGCCCAGACCGGGCTTCCCCACAAGCCGGGGTCGCCGCACCGCCAGTAGCTAAGCGTGGAGATGCGAGTGGTCGGGGCTTGGTGGATGCTGCCTGGCGGCCGGGCCGAGCCCGAACACGCCGAGGACGTTCTCGGTGACCCGACGGACCAGCGGCTCGTCGGCCAGGTCGCCCCAGCCAGCGCTGACCGGCTTCGGGACGACCGGTCAGGTCCTCAATGACGCTGCTTACGCCTCATGCGTTGGGCGCTGCAGGACGGCTGGACGGTCGGACGGGTCCTGTGGGGGCTTGCTCTGATCGTTGCCGGGCGGGTCGGCGCCCTCGGCTTGGGCGCCCTCGGCTTGGGCGCCCTCGGCTTGGGCGCCCTCGGCTTGGGCGCCCTCGGCGATGCCCTTCTTGAACTCCCGTATCCCTTGGCCGAAATTGCGGCCCAGCGACGGCAGGCGGCTGGCTCCGAACAGGATGGCGAGCACCAGGATCACGATGAGGATTTTGTCGTCCACAGGCGACACCTCCTTGGCGTCGAGGCGGTGGCGACCGCCGCGCCGGGACGGACGGGCGCGAGCACCCTGCCTGCCAGGGTCTCAGTGGCAGCATGAGAACTCGGTGAGCCAGCCCGACAAGACAGACAAGACACTGGTTCGCCGCCAGGGCGTCGCCGAGCGCCCTTGGCGGGCGGCCGGTGACCGTGGCCGTCAACGGCGGAGAAGTGGCGTTCAGCCTGCTCTCATCCACGGGTGGCGAGACTCTGCTCCGCCGGAGTAGCTCATCGGAGGAGCATCGTGGCCGTCCGTCGCCATCTGGCCATGACCGCGGGGGCCGTCATCCTCGCCGGGCTGGCGGCCGCCGTGGGCGCCGTGGCCACGGCGCCCGGCTCGGGCCGTCCCGGGGCGACCCTGGCACCGCCGGCACCTACGCCGGGGCCCGCGGCGGCGGCGCAGGCAAGGGGCAGCTGGGTGGCGCGGGAGAACCAGCGGCCCGGCACGAGCGGCTGGCTGATCACTCGGGCCGGCGCCACCGATGCGATCGAGGGGTGGGCCGACCACGTGAGCGCCGCCAGCGGCGACCCGGTGCGGCTGTTCGTCTCCACCACCGCGCCCCGGTTCCGCGTCGAGGCGTACCGGATGGGCTGGTACGGCGGGCTTGGCGCCCGTCTGGTCTGGCGCTCCGCCCAGCTGCCCGGCCGCCAGCAACCGCCGCCGACCCGCACCCCTGGCACGAATATGCTTGCCACCCACTGGCGCCGGTCGCTCACCCTCAGAGTCGGGCCGGCCTGGCCGCCGGGTGACTACCTGCTCAAGCTCGTCGCCAGCAGCAGCCAGCGGTACGTGCCGCTCACCGTCCGGGATGACGCCAGCCACGCGGCCCTGGTCGTGCAGAACGACGTCACCACCTGGCAGGCCTACAACCTGTGGGGCGGCTATGACCTGTACCAGGGCCCGGACGGGTCGGCGGCCACCCGCTCCAGGGTCGTCTCCTTCGACCGCCCCTACGACTGGTCCGGCAAGGGCGCCGGCGACTTCCTCGGCAACGAGTACCCGCTGGTCCGCCTGGTCGAGGCGCTTGGCCTCGACGTGACCTACTGGACCGACGTCGACCTGCACGAGCACCCTGAGCGGCTGCTGGCTCACCGGGCGCTGGTGTCGCTGGGCCACGACGAATACTGGTCCACCCGGATGCGCCGCGGCGCCGAGGCCGCCCGTGACCACGGCGTCAACCTGGCCTTCCTGGGCGCCAACGCCATCTTCCGGCACATCCGCCTGCAGCCCTCCCCGACCGGCCCGGACCGGGAGGAGGTCAACTACAAGCCCTGGTCGGCGCGTGACGACCCGGCCTGGCGGACCGACCCGGCCGAGGTCACCACCGACTGGCGGGAGCCACCCCTGCGCGACCCGGAGAGCCGGCTGCTCGGCGACCTGTACGAGTGCAACCCCGTCAACGCGGCCGGGATCGTCGTCGACCCGGCGGCCTGGCCGTTCGCCGGGGCGGGGGTGCGGGTGGGCACCGCGCTGCCGGGGCTGGTCGGGTCAGAGTACGACCGGGTCCAGGCCGCAGCGCCACGGCCCGCCGGGGTCGAGCTGCTGCTGCACTCGCCCGTCCGCTGCCGAGGGCGGGCCAGCTTTGCGGACGCGACCTATTACACCGCCCCGAGCGGGGCCGGCGTGTTCGACAGCGGCACCAGCTCCTGGGTCTGCCAGCTGCAAATGGGCTGCGCCGACGGCCGCCGCTCGCCGCTGACCGCCCGGGTCGTCCGGGCCGCTACCGTCACCCTGCTGCGGGTGTTCGCCGCAGGGCCGGCCGGGCGGCGCTACCCGTCCCACTCCAACCTGGCTCGCTTCGACATCGCCCCAAGCGGCCTTTAGCGCCGATTCTCGCGACAGCGAATCCGACCCCAACTTTGCGTCTTGGTGGGACGGGGCGGTCAGTCGAACTCGAACCGGAGTCGTCGTCCGTGCCACCAGGGCACGGCCACCTCCGGGATGTCGGCTTGGCGCAGCACCGGTGAGTACGTGCGGCGCTTCAGGCGCACGACGATGGTGTCTGCCTGGTTGATGATGACGCCGCCGGTCGACAGGAAGCGGCGCTGGAGGGTGTCGGGGGTCGCCGCCTGGTAGCCGGTGAGCCGCCGGCGGAGCCAGGCACAGACCGCGCCGAGCGGGTGCGCTGCGAGCGCGCGGGCACGTCGTGGCGCTGCAGGGCCACGTCCTCGCCCCAGTGCATGATCGCGTGGAAGTCCAGGTCCAGGTCCAGGTCCAGGTCCCCGCCCCGCCCGGCGACGAGGTCGGCCTGCAGCATCGCTTGGCCGAGCGCCCCCAGGAAGGCGACCTGGCGGGCGTGGGAGAGGCGGTAGGAGTAGGTGCACAGCGCGGTCGCCGTCGGCAGGGCGACCAGGCAGGCGAACAGCCCCGCGCCGGCGTCGGCGGCGAGGTCGTCGACGTGGCAGACCTCCTCCCGGAGCACCTCGGCCACGCCGGTGCGGTTGAGCGGCGTGGGGGTGCCGGCCAGCGCCTGGGAGATCTCGGTCGCCGACAGGCCCTGCTGGCGCAGCCCGATGATCGTTGGCCGAGCGGCGTCCTTGGCCGGTGCGGTCGTCGGCCCCGGCCGGGGCGTGGCGAACAACCCGGTCTTGCCGGCCCGGAAGTCCCGCACCGCAGCGCGCAGCGTCGCCACCGACCAAACCCGCGCGCCGCGCGGCGTCGGCGGCGGAGGACCCCTCGAAGAGGTACGCCCGCAGGGCCTCGTAGCGGCGGTGGTTGGGGTTGGACGGCCAGGCGAAGAACTCTCCGCCCGCCCGGGCAGGCGCCACCCGTGCTGGGGTCGATCTCGCTGCCTGTGGCATACCGCAAGCAGCTCGGCTCTCAGGGCAGGAGTCAACCGATCCTGGCCAGGAATGCCTCCGACCACGTCATCCTGAGCCTCAGCTCTTGGTCCCGCCCTGATCCCGGCTCACGTATCCTCGCAGCCCAGGAGCGGCCTCGGCCTCCATGAGCTCGGCGGCTGTCTTGAGATCCACGGCCCCGCGGCGGCGATCCTTATCCGGCCAATCCGTCGCCGGCGGCGACCAGCTCGGAAAGGGTCACCGTCCGTAGCCCGCGCTCACGCAGCCCTTCGAGGATCAGCGGTAGCGCCGCCAGCGTCCGCTCGGGCGCGCCCGGGCTGCCGTCCGCGTCGTGCAGCAGTAGGATCGCGCCCGGCGCGGCGGCGCGCAGGATGCGGGCGGCGATCAGCGCGGGCGTCGCGCGCTGCTCCCAGTCCCTGGCCCAGGCGCTCCACAGCGTCCGGCGCATGCCAAGCCGCGGGGCCGCGCACCAGCCGGCCAGGTTGAACACGCCGTAGGCGGGACGGTAGAACCGCGGTGGGTGTCCACAGGCGTCCGCGATGGTGTCACGGGCGCGGCGCAGCGCCACAGTAGTCGCCCGGGGCGGCAGCCTGGCGAGGCTGTGGTGGGTATCGCCATGGCAGGCCAGCTCGTGGCCCGTCGCGACGGTCAGCCGCGCCAGCCCAGCCGCGCGGCGCACGCCCTCACCGAGCACAAAGAAGGTACAAGGCGAACTGTCGAGCGCCGCCAGGAAGCGCCCGACGAGGGCGGGGTCCGGCCCGTCGTCGAAGGTGAGCGCGAGCAGCGGCTCAGCTGTGCGCACCGAGCAGAGCACCAGCCGGTCGCCCAGGAGCCGCCGCCCGGGCCGCGTGGCCGCCGCGGCCACGCCCCAATAGCTGACCGCGGTGACCGCGGCGGTCCCGGCGGTCGCGGCTGTCACGCGGCGCGGCCTCATGCGGCCGTCCGGAGTCGGTGGCGGCCTGGCCGGTCCATCTGGGCCAGCGTGAGCGCCTGCAGGCCCTGCCGGCGAAGCGCGGCGGTGACCGCGTGGACCGCCCCCGCCGCGTCGGCCGGCGAGGCGGTCGGAGTGACGAGCAGTTCGACGATGTGGCCGGGCACGATCGACGGCGGCTCGAAGGGCCGTTTCGAGACGGTCAGCCGCTGGCCGAACACCACCCGGCGGACGTGCAGGTCCCTGGTGACGGCGACGGCGAGCAGGCTGAAGCGGCCGCAGGGCTCGGCCACGTAGACCGGCTCCAGCCCCACCTGGAGGCGCAGCGCCCCGACCGTGTCGGCGAACTCCGCCCGTGTGCGGCCGAGTTCGACGGTGCTGTCGCATCGCGCCTCCCAGGTGCCCGCCTCGACCTCGAAGCCTCGCCGGGCGAGCCGGGCGAGGTCGACCCGGTCGGCCGCCACGTCTTCGCCCTCCACGAAGAAGGTGAGGGCAAGGCGCTCGTCGGTCCCGGCCGCAGCCACCACCCGCAGCATCTGAGGTGGCAGCGATCCGGCCACCACGATCACCACTGCGCCGGACGCCCTGGTCGACCCCCGCGCCGCCGAGGCGAGCCGGGTGCCGGCCGCCCAGGAACCCTGGAACAGCAGCGCTGTCACGGCCGCGCTCGCGATCAGGATGCGGACCGCCAGGCGCATGCCGCGCCCAGGCGGAAGCGGCAATGGCTCTGCAGCGGCGAGCAGCGCGAGGTCGTCGCCCAGGTCCCTGCCTTCCAGGTGCGCCACTTCGGCGGCGCGCATCCGGGCCGCCCGCCCCTCGTCGGCGATCAGCTCGGCGACGGTGGACCGCAGCTCAGGGATGCCGTCGCAGACCAGCGCCAGGCCGGCCTGCTCCATCATGGCGGCGTTGGCCCTGCCGTGGCCGGCGATCGGGTCGAACAACAGCACCGGGCGGGCGGACGCGAACGCCTCCAGCGAGGTGACCCCGCCGGCGTTGGTCACCACCACGTCGGCCGCCGCCATCAGCTCGGGCATGATGCCCACGAAGCCGAGCGGCACCAGCCGCGAGCGCGGCTCGCCGAGCGTCTCCAGAGACCGGCGCAGCGCCCGATTGCGGCCGCATACCGCGACGACCTGGATGCGCTCGCCCAGCTCAAGCAGGGCGGCGACCGCCGCGGCGAGGGTGCCGACCCCCCAGGCCCCGCCGGTCACGAGCACCATGAAAGCACCGGCGCGCAGGCCGAGGGAGTCGCGCGCCGCGCCCTGGTCGCGTGGCTGGAACACCAGGGAGATCGGCGGCGCGGCCACGCACACCAGGCCGCGGGCGCTGAGCCGGCGGGCGTCGGGCGCGCTCACGTCGTGCATGAGGAAGTGCGCGTCGATCTGCGAAAAGACCCAGAACGGGTGCGGTGCGAAGTCGGTCACGAAGGTGGCGGTGGGAACCGCCAGCCGGTGCACGCGCCGCAGCTGGTCCATGGCGGCGGCCCCGAACGGGTGCGTGCAGACGACCACGTCCGGCTGGAAGCGGCGCAGCCTAGGCCACAGCCGCCAGCCGCACCAGGCGGCGATGAAGCGCTTGCTCAGCCAGGCGAACCACCGGTGGTGCCAGAGCGCGTCGTAGAAACACTGGTAGACCACTGGAGCGTGGTCGAGCGCCAGGCGGTAGGCGGACTGCGCCAGCCAGGACATGCCCGGCGCCATCCGGGCGATGACGTCGAGCACGCGAACCTCGGTGCCGGGCCAGACCTGGTCGATGCGCTCGGCGATCGCGCGCGCCGCGGCGTTGTGCCCCTCACCGATGTCGGCGGTGAGCAGCAAGACCCTGAAACGACCATCCCCTACCATGGCCGGACGCTCCTCACCTCCGAGGTGACGTGTGCTCGTCTTGGGTGCGACGCTGGCTGCTGCGTCCGGCCTTGCCTACAACACCACGGCGGCCGTCCAGAAGCACGAGACCGTGCGCGTGGGAGTGCCGGCGCGCCGCCTGCTCCCGGCGCTGCTCAGACGACCGTTGTGGCTGCTGGCGCTGCTGCTTGACCTCGCGGCCTGGGTGACCCAGGCGGCCGCCCTGGCGCTCGCACCGATCGAGCTGGTGGTCCCGCTCATGGCGGTCGGGGCCGCGCTCCTGGTGCTGCTTGGGATGCGCTGGCTCGGTGAGCGGTTCGGCCGCGCCGAGCTGACCGCGGTCGCCCTGGTTGCCATTGGCGGCTCGGCCGCCGCGGTCGCGGCCGAGGGCGTCGCCCCCACCCGCGCACCGTTGGGCGCCGGGACACAGCTCGGCGTCGCCGCGGTCGCCGCGGTCGCCGCGGTCGCCGCGGTCGCCGCCGCGGCCAGCCGCAGCCACAGCGGCGTCGCCTTCGGCATGGCGGCCGGTTGCCTGTACGCCGCCACGGCGATCTGGACCAAGGAGGTGGGCGACCGCCTGGCCACCGACGGCTGGCACGCGTTCGGCCCGCTGCTGGAGAGCCAGACGCCCTGGCTGCTCGCCCTGTTCGGCGTGGTCGCGCTGTGGCTGGTGCAGGCCGGCTTCCAGCGGGCCAACGCCGCCTCGGTAACCGCCGCCATGACCGCCGTCGAGTCGGTCGGGCCGGTCCTCGCTGGCTTCCTGCTCTACCACGAGCGCTGGCCGTCGGGCGCTGGCGGCCCGCTGCTCGCCGCCGGGATCGCCGCGGCGGTCCTCGGCGCCACCATGCTGGCCGCCCGCCACCAGGCCCTCATGGAGGCGGGGGGCTGACCAGGGGCGGACAGCCCTGAGCAGCGATCCTCGACACCTGGGCATGTTCCGCCCGGCCCACACGGGAACGCGCTCTCCGACACGCGGCAACAACCCGGCCGGCTCCTCAGCTGGCGGTGCCGCGGTCGTCGTCTGGCGGCATCGGCGGTGCCAGTCCAGGCTCATCCTGGGTGCTCTGGGTGATGCCCTTCTTGAACTCGCGGATCCCTTGGCCGAAGTTGCGGCCCAGCAACGGCCGGCGACTGGCTCCGAACAGGAGGGCGAGCACCAAATCACGATGAGGTACTTGTCGTCCACTGACAGCGCTTCCTCCGCGTCGAGGAGGTAGCGTCGGCCGTCACGGCGCGACGTCGTACCCTCAGCATCCCAGCGGCGGGATGAGATCGGGGTGAGCCGACCCAGCACGGCCTTGGCGCCGCTGAGCACCTTGGCGGCAGGACCGTTGCCATCTCATCACAGCCTCACGGCCGTCCTGGTTCCATGGACGAGGGAGGATCCAGAGAAGCGGCCCGGCCGCCTTGCCACCTCGCCGGTTGGAGGCTGGTGGACGTCGGCATCGGCGAGATCTTCGTGATCCAGCTCGTCGTTCTCCCTCTTCGCCTGTGAGGGCAGTTGGCTCACGGTTACGCGATCGTTGGTGGCAGGGTTCTGTGCGGGCTCCCCATGGGGCGAAGGAGGCAGGATGGCAACGGTTCTCGCGCGCCGCTCCGCCCGAGGTCTCGTCGTCCTGCTGGCCGTGGTTGGGCTCGTGGCGCTCGCCGCTGGGGTCTTCTACTTCGTGACCCCTGTCCGCAGCGTCCCGACCTGGCTGCCCGGGCACATCGCGGGCTCGACCATCCACCATGTGAGACGGGCCACAGCGGCGATCGTGGTCGCGGTGCTCTGCGCAGTCGGGGTGTGGTTCCTGACCGCACGCCGGCGCTCCACCAGCGTCCGGTCGTGACGCTGCCTGGGGCTGGGGCGCCCGCAGCGCCGGCCCGGGGTCAGATGGGCAGCCACTTGGCGGGTCGTCGAAGGTCCGAGGCTCAGGAGTCGAGCCGGTTGGCTAGGCTGCCGGCCTGCCCGGCCAGCGCAGTGAACCACCCGGACATCCACAGCACCTGGATGCGCTCGACCAGCCCGACCCAATGGTTTGTCAGCGTGAGCGGCAGCTCCAGCATCCCGAGAGCGACCAGCACCAAGGCGGCCAGCTGTCCGATCTCGCCGAGGTGGCGACACTGTGGGATCTCGCGGAGCAGGCTGCCGAGCAGCAGCATGCTCGCCACGGCCGCGACGAAACCGATGACGCTGGACACGGTATGCACCTCGCGGAGCTGGGCGAGGAGGCCGATGACGTCTCGGTGTGGGCGGCACGCCACATCGATGGAGGGCAGGCAGCCCATCGGGTGCCAGCTGTTACGCGACACGCTGAATGGTGATGAGCAGGCACACGATCGTGGTGACGATTCCGGTCCGGTCCTTCACGCCCGCAACCAGGCACAGCCCGATCGGCCGGTCACCGGCCTCGTGTCGCCGCTCGCCGCCGTTGGTCGCCAGCGACGATGCCGGTCACAGGCATAGCCAGGAACGTCAGGTCAGTGCCCAGGCGGGGGTGGCCCCGGGCGTGGTGGGGCTGGGTGTGGCGGCGGTGGCGGGATCGACTCGAGCCCGGGTGCCTCGTCAGGCCAGACCAGCAGGACCGGGCAGGGGGCATGGTCGACGACGAAGCGGGTCGCCGGCCCCAGGCTCGCCGGGCCGAGCCGGGAGCGGTCGCCGTCGCGGGCTGCCACCAGCAGGTCGGCACCCCCGGCGGCCTCGACCACCACGCGCTCGACCCGGCCGGTCCGTGCCTGGCGCTCGGCTTGGTGGCACGGACGACGACTCCGGTTCGAGTTCGACTGACCGCCCCGTCCCACCAAGACGCAAAGTTGGGGTCGGATTCGCTGTCGCGAGAATCGGCGTTAGTGACTGCGCCAGTCAGCTCTCACGGTGCGTTCATCATCGAACGCAGAGGATGCGTGCGTCATGCCAGCGGCTCCCCCCCACCGCCGCGCTCGGTCCTTGGTCGCCGGGCTGGCGGCGCTCACCCTGCTCGCCGGCTGCGGCCACAAGGCCAAGGCGCCGGCGGCACTTGGAACCACGTCCAGCGCGCCGACCAGCACAACAGTCGCTCCACCTCGGCCGGCGGTGTTCCCGCTCACCGGCCTGCCGGTGGGCGGCGCGACCGCGGCGGCGGCCCGGCCGGCCCTGTCGATCAAGGTCGAGAACACCCCGCCGGCCCGCCCCCAGGCCGGCCTGAACGCGGCCGACGTCGTCACCGAAGAGCTGGTCGAAGGCGGCATCACCCGCTTCTTCGTCACCTTCCAGTCCCACGACGCCGCGCTGGTCGGGCCGGTCCGCTCGGCTCGGCCGGTCGATGCCGCCCTGCTGCGCCAGCTCGGCGGCGGACTATTCGGCTACGCGGGCGCCGCCCAGGGCGAGATCGCCCCCGTCAAGGCCTACTCGAACGCCGTGCTGCTCAGCCCGGACCAGGCGCCAGGCGCCTACTCGCGGTCGGCCAGCCGGCCAGCCCCCCACAACCTTTATACCTCGACCGCGCGGCTCTACCAGGCCGCCGACAGGCTGGGTGCCCGCCGGGGACCGCCCCCCGCCCTGTTCTCCTTCGCGGGAAAGGTGCCGGCTGGCGCCCACCCAGTCCAGACCGTGGCGGTGCCGTTCTCCCCGGTGGCCGACTACGTGGCGAGCTGGCGCTGGGACGCGAAGGCGGGCCTCTGGGACCGGTATCAGGGCGGCCAGCGGGCCACGGTGGCCAGCGGCGCCGGCGTGACCGCCACCAACCTGGTGGTGCTGCGGGTCAAGGTCGGCACCATTCCCGGGCTGGTCGACTCGCTCGGCAACCCCGACCCGAACGTCATCGTTGTCGGCCAGGGCGCCTGCTGGGTCTTCCGAGACGGCCGAGTCCTTATGGGGACCTGGCGACGGCCGGCCGTCGGCCAGGTGATGCGGCTCATCGGCCCGGGCGGGCAGACGATCCCGCTCCGCCCGGGCCGGACCTGGATTGAGCTGGAACCGGTCGGCTACGCGCCCAGGCAAGGCTGAGCCGGTGTCCCAGTAGGCAAGGCTGAGCCGGTGTCCCAGTAGGCAAGGCTGAGCCGGTGTCCCAGCCAGCCGCCTGCTCCGAAAGCACAGTCACGACGTCGAAGGGCTGGGCGAAGTCGGTGTGTGAGCCTGGCGGCGAGGCCGCGCCACGCGGCGTCGGCTCCGGCGACGGCGACGTGGCTCTGCACTCACCGATCGCGGCCCGGCGCGCGCGCTCCAGGTCCGCCCGTCCAGTTCGTCCCACAGCGTCACCGGCGAGTACCTCCTTTGTCAGGAGGAGCCTTGTGCCCGGCACCTGATACAACACGGCGATGCTGAGCTTGGTCAGCATGACGGCTCGGCCCGGCTGCCAGCTGTAACCACTGGCACAGCTGGCAGGTGACGTTCGACACTGCTGTGCGCAGCTTCTCGGCCAGCACCTGCTCGCGGCGGGCACCAGGGACCGCCTCGATTCGGGTTGACCGTGGCGGGCGGGTTTGCGAGCCTCTTCAGGCCGGGTGTCGCCCAACGGGGAGACGCAACCGGCGGCCGGATGGGGAGGTCCTGATGAGATCTCGCTGGCTTGTTTCTCTTAGTGCTCTGGCCATGGCGCTTGCCGTTGCCTTCAGCTTCAGCGGTCCGGCGTTCGGAACCAGCGCCAACGTCCGGGTCACCCGCGACAGCGTGACTTCGAGCTACCTGCGCTACGACGGCTCCAGCGACGCCACGACCACGGCGTGCAGCACCGGGCGACGCTCGCAGAACGAGCCGACGGTGGCGGTCAACCCCCACAATCCCCAAGTCATCGTCGCGGGGTCGAACGACTATTGCGCCCAGATCGTCAACGGCGACGTGTGGACGGGCTACTACCGCTCAACCAACGGCGGGTCCAGCTGGCACGACAGCCTGGTGCCCGGCTATCCGGCCGACTCGTCGGCGGCGGGGGTTGCCTCCCCGGTGCATGGGACCTGCGGCGCGGCTGGCGACCCGTCCCAGGCCTTCGACCGCGACGGCCGCCTGTTCTACGCCTTCATCTGCTTCAACCGCGCCAAGCCCATCAACGGCGGGGTGTTCGTGGCCCGCTACACCGGTGACGGCGCGGCCTACGACCGGACCGTCCTGGTCAAGCGCGGGACGCCCTCCGGGCTGTTCTCTGCCGGGCTGTTCCAGGACAAGATCAACCTGACCGTCGACCAGACCACCGGGCCGTCGTCCGGCAACGTGTACGTGGCCTGGTCGCAGTACGACGGCTTCGCCCCCAACAACGCCGTGCTGTTCTCCCGCTCCACCGACCACGGTCTGACGTTCTCCGACCCGGTCCGGGTCACGCCGGTGGCGCTCGGCACCGCCTCCTTCGCCGATCTGGCGGTGGGCCCTGACGGCGCGGTGTACCTGGCGTTCCTGACCTACCCGTCGTCGTCCAACCCGAGCAGCGACGTGTGGCTGTCGAAGTCCACCGACGGCGGGGCGTCCTTCGGCCGGACATCGCACGTCGCGACCATCGTGCTGTCCGACTCCAACCAGTACAGCGGCAACGGGGTCGAGTCCTGCGGCGACGGACCGCTCGCCTGCCCGAGCGGACTCACGTTCTCCCGGTTCTTCAGCGCTCCGGCGGTCGCCGCGGACGCCACTGGCGTGCACGTGGTCTGGGGCGCGGAGCTAGCGAGTGGGCAGTCCAAGATCTTCGTCCGCAACTCGCCGAGTGGGACCACCTGGCCGGCCCCTGCCACCACGCTCGATACTGTCTCCATGGGCCACCAGTGGACCCCGGACATCGCCTCGGCCAACGGAGTGATCACCGTGGTCTTCTACGACTCCAGGGCCGACCCGGCGTACGCAACGAACCTGCCGCCGGGCAACACCGCCAACGGGCAGAACTCCGGCGACGTCGTCAACACCTTCGTGGCCAAGTCCAGCAACGGCGGCGCGGGCTGGAGCGAGACCCAGATCTCCACGGCGGGCAGCAACTTCGGCTGGGAGACCCACGGATCCCGGCGGGTCGGGTTCTGGGGCGACTACATCTACATCTCGGCGGTCGGCGGCACCGTCGTCGCTACCTGGACCGATTCGCGCGACCTGGTGCCGGGCACCGACCCGCGCGAGACCGGCGCGGACGACGACCACGACGGCTTCGACGTCTACCAGCCGTGCACCTATGTGCCCAACGACATCAACGCCGCGTCCTACTCATCCCCGACCGTCGGCGATCCGTGCCTGTCACAGGGAGGGCTGGACCAGAACATCTACGCTGCGGGCGCCTGAGCTCGCGCCAATCGGCGCTGTCGGGGCGCGTTCACCGGACCAGAGGAGCGAGGTGCCGATGTCCACGAGCGACACGCTCGCGTTCAACCCGTTCCTGCCCGAGGTCCACGAGGACCCCTACCCGCTGTATCACCGGCTGCGCGCGGAGGACCCGGTCAACCGCAGCCCGCTTGGCTTGTGGGTCCTCACCCGCCACGCCGACGTCCTGGCGGTGCTGCGCGATCCGCGCATGAGCCGGGACCCGCGCCACTCCGAGCGGTTCGAGCTGCTGCGGTCGTCGGCCGAGGTGGACCAGCTGCTCGCCTCCGAGGAGGCCGCGCCGTCGATGCTGTTCGTCGACCCGCCCGACCACACCAGGCTGCGGGCGCTGGTCAACAAGGCGTTCACGCCCGCGGCGGTTGAGCGGCTGCGGCCTGGGGTCGAGGCGATCGTCGCCGGGCTGCTCGACCGGGTCGCCGGCACGGGCACGATGGACGTCGTCGAGGACCTCGCCTACCCGCTGCCGGTCACGGTCATCTGCGAGCTGTTCGGCGTCCCCGAGGCCGACCGGGATCGGTTCCGGGCCTGGTCACGCGAGCTGGTCCGCCTGCTCGACCCGCTGGTGGCCGCGGACGCGCTCGAGCGGGCGCTGCAGGCGCGGCTCGCGCTGCGTGGCTACCTGCGCGAGCTGGTCGGCGAGCGGCGCGCCCGCCCCACCGGCGACCTGCTCACGGCGCTGATCGCCGCCGAGGATCAGGGCCACTCTCTCAGCGAGGCCGAGCTTGTGTCGATGTGCGTGCTGTTGCTGGTGGCCGGCCACGAGACGACCGTCAACCTCATCGCCAACGGCACGCTCGCGCTGCTCCGCCACCCCAAGGCACGGGCCAGCCTCCAGGCTGACCCCACGCTCGCCGGCAGCGCGGTCGAGGAGCTGCTCCGCTACGACAGCCCGGTACAGTTCACCAGCAGGCACGCACTGGCCGACCTGGACATCGGCGGCGTCCGCGTCCGCGCCAGCGAGACGGTCGTCGCGGTGCTCGGCGCCGCCAACCGCGACCCCGCCCAGTTCCCCGACCCCGACCGCCTCGACCTGGCCCGCGCACCCAACCGCCATATCGCCTTCGGCGGCGGCATCCACTTCTGCCTGGGTGCGCCGCTGGCCCGCATGGAGGCCCGCATCGCGATCCCCGCGCTGCTGGCGCGCCTGCCCGGCCTGGCGCTGGGCCCGCAGCCACCGGCCCGCCGCGACACCGTCACGCTCCGCGGCCTCGCGAGCCTGCCGGTCACCTTTCCGGCCCCGAGCGGCCGGGACTCCGTCCGCCCGGCGGCACCTTGACGAGCCCCGTCGACCCAGTCACCGCCAGCTCGGCAGCGAGGAGGACGGAGGCGAGCAGGTGAACGTCCTTCACGGCAGCTGGTCGGCGGCCCAGGAGCTGTGCCTGTGGGCCGAGGACTCGACGCTCCCGGCCAAGGCTACCGGCCGGCGTGGCCGGCCATCGCGGGAGGCTCCGGCCCCCGCGCACCCATTCGCCTGCCCGGCGGAACGGCTTCGCGAAACCATCGCGCTCGGCGCTGTGGGCGCACCTGTCGCGGGGCTGGGCGGGAAGGCGGAGGCGCGCGAACTGACGCTCCTGCTGCCGTCGGTTGCGTCCGGGCCGCTGGCCTCGCCAGAGCTGGTCCGCGAGCCTATGCAGACCGGACGGGGCGCGGCGGCCGGCGCGACCAGGCGCGGCCTGGTGCTCGCGCCTTGGCGGGTGCCGGCACTCGCCGTTGACGCCGCTGCGGCCCTTGAGCTGCTTGTGTACCTCGCGGCCGATGGCACCACAGACCCAGCCGCCGTTCCGGTCGGGACATCGCTGCGCTTCCTGGCCGAGCTGACCCGGCTGGCGCTCGACCTGGTGGGCAGGGGACGGGTCCTGCCGGCGCTGGTCGACGAGCGCGGCTGCCTGGCCGCCCGCTGGCGCCCCGTCGTGAGCGGTCAGGACGCCGAGCGGCTGCAGGCGCTGGTCCGCGCGATGCCGCCGGTCTGCCGAGCCGAGCAGAGGGACCGCTCCCTCGAGGGCCGCCAGTCCGCCGACCTGGTCGGCGACGCGCTGGACGCCCTCGCCGATGCCGCCGTCCGGTGGGCCGTTGCCGACGTGGCCACGAGCGGCCCAGCGGCCTGGCCCCTCGTGGGCCGCCGGCGGGGCGGCCGGCAGGGCCGGCGGTCTGCCGCCGAGCTGGCGACCGAGACCTGGCTGCAGGGTCTCGCCGCAGCCAGCCCGCGGGTCGAGGTCGACGCGGCCAGCGCGGCTTGGTTGCGCGAGACCCTTGACGCCTGGCGTGGCTCCGCGGTGCCACCGGCCGGTCCGTTACGGACCTGCTTCCGGCTGGTGGAGCCCGCCGGCGAGCCGCCAGAGGAGCGTTGGCGGCTCGAGCTGTTGCTGCAGGCGACCGACGAGCCGAGCCTGCTCGTGCCCGCGACGCAAGTGTGGGGTGCGGGCGACTCGCTCACCGCGCTCGCCCGGCGCGTCGACCACCCGCAAGAGCGGCTCCTGACCGACCTTGGCCGGGCGAGCCGCCTATACCCTGAACTGGAGGGAGCGCTTCGCGTCGCCAGGCCCGCCGGGCTGGAGCTGGACGCGGCCGGCGCCCAGCGGTTCCTCCGCGAGGCCGCGCCCATGCTGACCGAGGCTGGCTTCGGTGTGCTGCTCCCGTCCTGGTGGGACCGGCCCCGCGCCCGCATCGGGATGCGCATGACCGCTCGCGGCGCGGGCCAAGGATCCGCCAAGTCCGCGGGGCTCGGGCTCGAGACACTGATCGACTACCAATGGGAGCTCGCGCTGGGAGAGGAGCCGCTGACCGCCGAGGAGATGGCGGAGCTGGCCCGGCTGAAGATCCCGCTGGTGCGGTTGCGCGGCCAGTGGGTGGAGCTGGACCCGCAGGCGCTCGCCCGCGGCCTGGACTTCCTGGAGCGGCGCGGAGCCGGCACGATGCCTGCGTCGGAGGCGCTCCGAGTCGGCCTCGGCCTGGCGGACGAGCCCGTGCCCGATCTCCCGGTGACCGGAGTCCAGGCCACCGACTGGCTCGGTGACCTCCTCTCGGACCAGGCTGAGCGCCGCCTGGAGCCGATGAGCACCCCGGTCGGGTTCGCAGGCCAGCTCCGCCCCTATCAGGAGCGCGGCCTCGCCTGGCTCGCTTTCCTCGGCAGCCTCGGGCTCGGCGCCTGCCTCGCCGACGACATGGGCCTCGGCAAGACCGTCCAGCTCCTCGCGCTGCTGGTCGCGGAGCGGACCCAGGCCGGCGGTGGACGGCCCAGGCCGACGCTGCTCGTCTGCCCCATGTCAGTGGTGGGCAACTGGCAGCGCGAGGCCGAGCGGTTCGCGCCGGACCTCGCGGTCCACGTGCATCACGGCGCCGAGCGGCTGGCCGGGGAGGAGCTCACGCGTGCCGTCGCCAGCGCCAACCTGGTCCTCACCACCTACGGGCTGGCCGTCAGAGACCAGGAGGCCCTCGCCGCGATCGACTGGGGCCGCGTCGTCCTCGACGAGGCCCAGAACATCAAGAACGCCGCCGCCAAGCAGGCGCGGGCGGTCCGCGCCTTGACAGCCGGCCAGCGCGTCGCGCTGAGCGGCACGCCGGTCGAGAACCGCCTGGCCGAGCTCTGGTCGATCATGGAATTCCTGAACCCCGACCTGCTCGGGTCGGCGGGCGCGTTCCGCAGCCGCTACGCCGTCCCGATCGAGCGGGACGGCGACCGGCAGGCCGCCACACAATTGCGGCGCGCAACTCAGCCGTTCCTCCTGCGCCGCCTCAAGACCGACCGGTCGATCATCGCCGATCTGCCCGCCAAGCTGGAGATGAAGCTGCTCTGCAACCTCACCGCAGAGCAGGCCTCGCTGTACCAGGCGGTGGTCGACGACATGCTCGCCAGGATCGAGGAGAGCGAGGGCATCGAGCGCAAGGGCCTGGTCCTGGCGACCATGAGCAAGCTCAAGCAGGTCTGCAACCACCCCGCGCAGCTCTTGCGGGACGGCTCACGGCTCCCCGGTCGCTCAGGCAAGCTCGCCCGGCTC
The DNA here is from genome assembly GCA_046727955.1 of bacterium. Taxonomy (GTDB): domain Bacteria; phylum Actinomycetota; class CALGFH01; order CALGFH01; family CALGFH01; genus DASVXQ01. The sequence goes on from JBKPDO010000182.1 coordinate 41,502, forward strand.
GAGGAGATCCTCGAGGAGGTGCTGGCCGGTGGCGACAAGGCCCTCTGCTTCACCCAGTTCGCCGAGCTGGGCGAGTTGCTGCGTGCCCACCTCAACGGCCGGTTCGGCCGCGAGGTGCTGTTCCTGCACGGCGGCACGACCAGGCGGCAGCGTGACGCGATGGTCGCCCGCTTCCAGGACGAGCCGGAGCCGGCGCTGTTCGTGGTGTCCCTGAAGGCGGGCGGCACCGGCCTGAACCTGACCGCCGCCAACCACGTGATCCACTTCGACCGCTGGTGGAACCCGGCGGTGGAAGAGCAGGCAACCGACCGCGTCTTCCGCATCGGCCAGCGCAAGGACGTGCAGGTCCGCAAGTTGGTCTGCATCGGCACGCTGGAGGAGCGCATCGACGCCCTGATCGAGGAGAAGAAGGCGCTCGCCGAGCTGGTCGTGGGCAGTGGCGAGGGCTGGCTCACCGAGCTGTCCACCGAGCAGCTCCGTGAGCTGGTGGCGCTCGACCCCGAAGCGGTAAGCGAGTAGGAGGCAGCGATGGCAGGCTCCTGGGACGAGTGGCCGCCGCGCTCGCGGCCCCGGCGGGTCGAGGGCGGCGTCAAGGCACGCAGCCGTCGTGGCCAGATCGGCGAGACGTGGTGGTCGCGGCGGTTCATCGCCATTCTGGAGGCGCTCGGCATGGGCCCCCGGCTGCAGCGTGGTCGCGCCTACGCCCGCGCCGGGCAGGTCCTGGACCTGGCGGTCGTGCCGGGGATCGTCAGCGCCCGCGTGCAGGGCTCGCGGCCGAGCCCGTATCGCGTCCGCATCGCGCTCCCCCGGTTCGCTGAGGCGGACTGGGCTCGCGTTGAGTCGGCGCTCGCCACACGCGCGCTGTACAGCGCCAAGTTGCTGGCCGGCGAGCTGCCGCACAGTATCGAGGAGGTCTTCGCCAGCTGCGGGCTGTCGCTCTTCCCCGCGAGCGCCTCCGACCTCGAGATGTCCTGCTCATGCCCGGATTGGGCGGTGCCGTGCAAGCACATCGCCGCGACCTTCTACCTGCTTGCCGAGGCGTTCGACCGCGACCCGTTCCTGCCGCTCGCCTGGCGAGGCCGAGACCGGGACGACCTCCTCGCCCGCCTGCGCGGCCTGCGCGCTCTGACCAGCCCCGCGGCGGGTGTGTCCGGTAGCGCCGACGACGGTCGCCAGGACCGCGGCGCCACCGGGGAGCCGCCGCTGGCCGAGCAGCTCGACCGCTTCTGGGTACCGCGGGGCGACCTCGCCGCCTACCGCGGCGCGGCCTCCGCCGCCGCCCCCGATCTCCTCCTCCACCAGCTCGAGCCTCCTGCCGTCCAGGTCGGGCAACAGTCCCTCACAGAGCTGCTCCTCCCCGCCTACCGCGCAATGGCCGAGGCGCGAATGCGCATTGTCGAGACGATCGGAGATATTGCTCCCTTGCGGCGGACTGGGCTGCCGGGGCGGACTCCCATGAAGGACTCTGGCGCCAGTTGACCAGGACGTGCAGCAACGAGCGGTTGGGCGGCAACTCCTTACTCCAGGTTCCGCCCTTCGAGCGGCCCAGCTCCGTCGTCGATCCTCGTCGCACCGAGCATGTTGGCGGGCAGGTCATTTCCGTCGATTGTGCCGCCGCCCCCAGCGAGCACGTCCACGGCGACGGCCCCGTTGTCGTTGATCTGATTACCCCGGGCCATCACGCGGCCATTCGTCCCGATCACGATTCCGGCGCCGCCGTTTTGGACGATCACGTTGTCGTCGATCATCCCCACGCCCTCGATCACTACGATGCCGTCGTTCGGATGGCCGTAGACCGCGTTCCGCTGCACCTCGGCCTGGCCCCCCTGGACCCATACTCCGGCTCGGGCACTGCCGAAGATGCGATTCCGTTCGATGGTGGCCGTCGCTCCGCCGTGGACGAAGACGCCCGATCGACTCCCGGATCCGCCCTCCCCGTCCCTCTCGCTTGAATGAATCGGCGGGCTACGCGTCGACGACGATGTTGTACCTGCTCAGGCCCCTCGCCGACTTAACCACAAGGCGGAAAGGGCCCGTCCAGCGGGGAGTAATGACGCAGTACGCGTCGCTCGCCGTGCTGATGTCCTCCGTGACCAGGTTCCCGTTCTCGTCGAAGATGTAAAGGTCGAAGTCCACGCCTGGCTCTTCCGGGCGGACGTAGATTCGGTGCTGGATACCCCCTCGCATGGCGATATCGAAATACTCACTAGCCCCCGGGCCGAGGACTCCTTCACCAATCAGCGCCATGACTCTCCCTCCTTAGGGCAAGCGCTACAGCTCCGAGGAACCAGAGGCGTCAAAAGGGCGAGCCTGCCAGCAGCCCCGGAATCTGAGGTTCCCCCGAAGTTCCCCAGCGACAGTGAATGTCTCCGACGTGCGGGTGTCAGTGCCTTGCATCACATGCAGGACGTGATTCCCAGCACTCTCAACTGCAGTGACTGTGAGGCGGACCGCACCTGGGCGCTCGACCGCTTCCCGCCCCGACGACATCATCGTGCAACTGTTGGAGTGGAGACACCACCCCAAGGTCACCCCGCAGACGACCGTCCAGGACCTGCTCGCCATCGGCCTCTGGGCGCCTGTATGACGCTGGTGAACCTCTGGTGAACCTCCACTGCCTACGGGGAGCTGGCGTTCCTGGCTGGCTGCGCGGACGCCGTGAGCCGGAGCGCCTCTGTGGGGGACAGCGATCGGCCTTCAGTGCGGGCCTCGTCGAACGCGGAGCGTCCCAGCCCCCGCTCTAGCGACCGGCGCAGCTTCTCGTCGGGCGGCTGCGGGGGCCGCCGGGATGAGCTGCCCGAACCACGCCGCGCGTCCGCGGCGCCAAGGAGTACGGCGGCCTCCCGCGGACGGTCCTCGGCGAACAGGATGGCTGCCAGGGCTTCGAGCGCGTCGACGACCACGGTCCCCTCTCCGGCGGGCTCGGCTGCCCCCACGCTGCCGCGCAGCAACTCGTCGGCGCGGGCGAACTGCCGCTGTTCGCGTGCCCGCTCGCCGAGCAGCTGGAGCCCCCTGCTGGTGCAGCGCTGGTCGCCGAGCCGCCGCATCGCCGGCACGCACTCCTCCAGCAGCTGCACCGCGTGGTCCCGGTCGCCGCGCAACCATGCGAGCCGCCCGAAGCCGAGCAGCGCGTGCGCGCGGTCGTGCTCGCTGCCGGCGGCCTCGCTCAGCGCCAGGCTCTCGGCCAGCCACCGTTGGACCTCGTCGTTGGCGACGCCGACGTCGATCGACCGGGCGGCCATGACATACAGGGTGTTGGCGACGCGCAGGTGGTCGCCGACCCGGCGAGACAGCGCCAGGCTCTGCCGCGCCCAGCGGAGCGCTTCGGCTGGCTCGACGGTGGCGAGCGCAAGACCCTGCAGCGCCCTCGCGCGCTCCCACGGGTGCTCGTCGCCGAACAGGGCCAGCGCCTCGTGCAGCGCGGGCAGCGCCAGCTCCGATCGGACCCCGTAGGTGGCGGCCGCGCCCACCGCCGCGGCCGCCTTGGCCCGCTCGGTGTCGCCGAGACCGGAGGCGAGCTGGGCTGCGCGTTGGGCCAGGTCCAGCGCGGCTTCGTCGTCCCAGGGCTGCAGGAGGGTGCTGCCCGCGCTGAGCCCGGCGACAGCCGCGGGCGTGGCGGGCGGCTCACCGCGCTCCAGCGTCCGCCGGATCCACTCGTGGGCTTCGCGACGCTGCCCCGTGCCGTCCCAGAACAGCTCCAACGCCGAGATCCAGCGGAGGGCTGTCTCGATGTCCCCGGCGCCGACGCTGTGGTCCAGCGCGGCACGCAGGTTGGGCTGCTCGATCGTCAGGCGGTCCAGCCACGCCCGCTGCTCCGGCCCGCGCAACCGCCCGGCGGCCAGCTCGGCCACCGCCAGGTAGTGGGCGGCGTGCCGCCGCCGGAGGTCGCTGTCGGCGCCGCTGGCGGCCAGCCGTTCGGCGGCGTACGCCCGGAGGCTCTCCAGCAGGCGGTATCGGGGCGTGTCGCCACCAGCGGCGGACACCAGCGACTTGTCCACCAGCGCCGGCAACAGCCGGACCACGGCGCCGCCGCCGGACCCGCCGGTGGCGCACACCGCCTCGACCGCGTCGTAGTCGAAGTCGGCCGGGAACACGCCGAGCCGGTCGAACAGGGCGCGCTCTTCGTCGCCGAGCAGGTCGTAGCTCCAGTCGATCGCGGCCCGCAGCGTGCGGTGCCGCGGCAGGACCGTGCGGGCACCGCGGGACAGCAACTCGAAGCGCTGGTCGAGGCGCGCCACGAGCTCGGCCGGCGGGAAGCTGCGCACGCGGGAGGCCGCCAGCTCGATAGCCAGCGGCAACCCATCCAGCCGCTGGCACAGCGCCGCCACGGCCGAGGCGTTGGCGTCCGTCAGTGCGAAGCCCGGCGACGCGCCCACCGCACGGTCCACGAACAGGCGCACCGCGTCGTAACCGCCGGCGGTGGCCGCCCGGGACGATGCGCGCGGGATGGGGACGGGCAGCGGCCGCACCTCGTAGCTGACCTCGCCGGGGACGCCGAGCACCTCCCGGCTGGTGGCCAGCAGCCGCAGCTGGCCGCCGGCCGCGAGCAGGTCGGAGACGAGCTCAGCGGCCTCGGCGACCACGTGCTCGCAGTTGTCGACCAGCAGCAGACAGTGCAGCTCGCGCGCCCCGTCGCGGAGGCTGTCACGCACGGGGCGCGTCGGCTGCGGGCTGACGCCGAGTGCCCGCGCCAGCGTGTCGGCGACCAGGTCGGCGGAGGCAACGGCGGCGAGGTCGGCCAGGCGCACACCGTCGGGAAAGCGATCGGCGACCGATGCTGCCACATGCAGCGCGAGACGGGTCTTCCCCGCGCCAGCCGGGCCGGTCAGCGTGAGCAGCCGATGGCCCTGGAGCAACGCGGCGATCTCGTCCGTCTCGCGCTCCCGGCCAACGAAGCTGGTCAGCGGGACGGGCAGGGCGGTGCCGAGCTGCGCCGCCCGGCCGATCTCCGCGCCCACCTCGACCAGGGCCGCCCGGTCGGCGACGCCGAGCTTGCGCAGCAGGGCGCTGATGTGGCTCTCCACCGTCCGCACGGAGATGTACAGGCGGTCGGCGATCTCGCGGTTGTGCAGGCGCTCGGCGACGGCCGACAGGACCTCGGCTTCGCGTTCGGTGATACCGGTTCGGGCCAGCCGCTCTGGCGGGCCGCCGTGGAGGCGGGCCATAGGGGCATCTTGCCAGTTCGTGATGGGCGCTGGACACCCGCACCTGGGCGGCTCCTCCACCGGCGCCACCCAGACGCCGTCCGTGCCGATATCCGTGCGTTGCACGGATGTGCCGCCGCCCGGCGCCCCCAACACTATGACAAGGGTGAACGCCCCTACCGCTGAACGACCCGACCGCCGGGTCGAAAACCAGAGAGGCAGGCACCATGTACACCATCTCCGGTGATGAGATCGTCGCCCAGCATGTGGCCGACCTGCACCGGCAGGCCGCCAAGCAGCGGCTGCTGCGGGAGCTGCGCGCCAGCCGCAAGCCGACCGTTCACCGCCGTCGGATCTGGGAGCGGCTGACCGTCCGACGCCCGCGACTGGCGGTCATAACGAGGACCCCGCCAGCGAGACCTGTCGTGGCCCGCGGTGGCCAGACAGCGGCTCGCCGCGCCAGCTGAGTCAGGGAGGCTCCAGATGCGCCTCCGGTCTGCTTACCGGCTGTGCGGGTGTTCAACCCGCCGCGGTGATAAGCGCTGCACACCCGCCCAGGGCTACGTGGCCAACTACACGCGCTTGTTCGCGCTGCGGCCGGAGGTCCTCGCCGGCTGGGCGCAGCTCAACGGCGCCATCAAGCACGGAATGGACCTGCGCTCTACGAGCTGGCCACGCTCGCCGCCGCCCGCGCCCTGCGCTCGACCTACTGCGCCATGGCCCACGGCCGGGTGCTGCGGGATCGGTTCTACGACCCCGAGACAGTGCGCCGCATCGCCACCGACCACACTCGCGCCGGCCTGACCCCGGCAGAGGTCGCGGTCATAGACTTCGCCGACCAGGTCGCCCGCGACGCCATCTCGATCGGTCCCGACGACATCCAGCGGCTCCGCGCCCACGGGCTGTCACCCGAGCGCGCACGCGCGGTCTCGACGACCCAGACGTGAACCGCCGGCCAGGGGTTGACCCGTTCGACCTCTAATGAGAGCGTCTCCGCACCGTCATCCGTCCGGAGGAGGGTCCTATGCGCGCGTTCCGCGTCCTGCCCATCGTGTTGCTTCTCGCGCTCGGGGTGGCGCCCGCTGTGGCTGCAACGCCCAGCGTGGACGTCGTGGCGTCCGGGCTCGACAGCCCGCGACATTTGGCGTTCGGGTCGCGCGGGGACTTGTTCGTGGCGGAGTCCGGCCGGGGTGGCAGCGGGCCGTGCTTTGTTGGTGGTGAGGGTCCCGCGTGCATGGGCGCCACGGGCGCAGTGACGAAGATCGACCGGTGGGGCCGCCAGTCGCGGATCGCCGAGGGCCTCGCCTCGTACGCGAACACGCCGGGCAACACAAACGCCATCGGCCCGCACGGCATCACCGTGCTCGGTGCCGATCGCGTCTTTGTCACCAATGGGGGGCCTACCGAACCCAAGGACGCATCCGGCTCGCCGATTTCTCGGGACACCCTGGCCGGGCAGAACCCGGTCGCTGATCTCTTCGGCCGACTGCTGCTGATCCAACACCACGGGCAGATCCGGGAGGTCGCCGACCTCTGGGCGTTCGAGCGCGCCGTGAATCCGGATGCGGCGGTCGGCAATCCAGCGGTCGACTCCAACCCCGTCGATGTCCTCTTCGACCGCGGGCGCTTCGTGGTGGCCGACGCGGGCGGCAACGCGATCGACGTCGTGAATCCCTGGGGCGGCGTCTCGAACCTGGCGGTGTTCGCCAACCGCCTGGTTCCCAACCCGTTCGGCGGGCCGGAGATCCCGATGCAGGCCGTGCCCACTTCGGTCGTCGTGGGGCCCGATCGCCAGTACTACGTCAGCCAGCTCACCGGCTTCCCGTTCCCGCCCGGCGGCGCCAAAGTCTACCGCGTGGATCCGCGCACCGGAGCGGTGACCGTCTTTGCGAGCGGATTCACGAACATTATGGACCTCGCGTTCGGGAGCAATGGCACGCTGTACGTGCTCGAGATCGACCACGATGGGCTTCTGGGAGGGTCCGCCGATGGCGGGCTGTTTGCCGTGTCCCCGGACGGGACGAAGCGGCAGATCGCCCTGGCCCCCGGGACGCTCACCATGCCCGGCGGCATCGCCGTCGGCAGCGATGGGCTGTATGTCACCAACAACGCAGGCTCGCCGGGCGGAGGGCAGGTGCTGCGCATCCAGGCGAGCTGATGCCATCTGCGGGCCCAGCGTACGTTCGCGCTGGGTGGGCTCGATCTCGCGTGTGGCCGGGTCGGCCCTGTCCGATCATGGGTCGTCGTCTGTGAGCTGGGCGGCTCGGGCCTCCAGGTAGCGCTGTTCGGGGAGGCTGGTGGTACGGCGTGCCGCGGTCTGGTAGCTGGCGTGGGCAGCCGCGCGGTCACCGGCCATTTCCAGCAGATGTGCGCGGACCGCGTCGAGGCGGTGGTGCCCGGCCAGCCGGTCGTCGTCGTCCAGCGTCCTCAGCAGGTCGAGTCCGGCCTGTGGGCCTCGCACCATCGCGACCGCGACGGCGTGGTTGAGCGTGGCCATGGGGTTGGGCGAGATGCGCTCGAGCAGCTCGTACAGGGCGAGGATCTGCGGCCAGTCGGTGTCGTCGGCGGTTGTCGCTTCGGCGTGCACCGCGGCGATCGCCGCCTGGAGCTGGTACGCCCCGATCGGCGCGCGGGCCAGCGTCTCGCTGATGAGCGCGACGCCCTCCTGGATGAGGTCCTGGTTCCAGCGCTCCCGGTCCTGCTCGGCGAGCGGGACCAGGGTGCCGTCGGGCCGGGCGCGTGCCGCGCGTCGCGCGTCGGTCAGCAGCATCAGCGCGAGCAGGCCGGCGACCTCGCCGTCGTCGGGCAGCAGCCGGCGGACCGCGCGGGTGAGCCGGATCCCCTCGCCGGTCAGCTCACCGCGCTGCAGGTCGGGGCCGGAGGTGGTGGTGTAGCCCTCGTTGAAGATCAGGTACAGCACGTGCAGGACCACGCCCAGCCGGTCGGCGCGCTCGGGCTGCGGGGGCAGGCGGAACGGGATGCCGCTGGCCCTGATGGCCTGCTTGGCGCGGCTGACGCGCTGGGCGATGGTGGCCTCGGGCACCAGGAAGGCCCGCGCGATCTGGGCGGTGGTCAGCCCGCCGACCGCGCGCAGGGTGAGCGCGAGCTGGGAGGCCGCAGAGAGCGCGGGATGGCAGCACAGGAACAGCAGGGTCAGGGTGTCATCCTTGGCCGGCGGGTGCTGGTCGCCCGGACCCGGCGCGAGGAACTCGTCGGGTGGCACCCGGGCCGCGGCGGCATCTTCACGGCGCCGGCGTGCCTGCTCGCTGCGCAGCTGGTCGGTCAGCCGGCGGGAAGCGACCGTGAGCAGCCAGCCCCGCGGATTGTGGGGGGCGCCCTGGTCGGGCCACTGGACGGCCGCGGCGAGCAGCGCCTCCTGCACCGCGTCCTCGCAGGTGTCGAAGCGGCCGTAGCGGCGCACGAGCACGCCGAGGACCTGCTGCGCCAGCCGGCGCAGCAGGTCCTCGACCCCGGCCTGCACGGTCACATCTCGATGCAGGCCGTGTCCATGATCGGCCGCACCTCCACGGCCCAGCGGCGGGCGGCCGGGTCGTGTGCGACGATCTCGGTCGCCCGCTGGAGGCTCTCGCAGTCGAGCACGTAGTAGCCGGCCAGCTGTTCCTTGGCTTCCGCGAACGGTCCGTCGGTGACGGCCGGGAGGCCGTTGCGCACCCGCACCGTCTTGCCGTTGGACGGGTCGGCAAGCGCTTCCCCACCGAGCAACTCCCCAGACTGGGTGAGCTCCTTGAGGAAGGCGTCGGCCTGGCGCATCAGCTCATCGCGTTCGGTTTGGGAGAGGGCCTCAAAGGCCCCGGGATTGCCGTAGACCAGCGCGACGTACTTCACGGCTTGGCTCCTTTCCGCCTGGAACGGTGTCTCTCATAGGTGGGTCGGAGCAGGCGACGAGTTCTCGACATCGCGTGAGAGCGTCGCCGATCCGATCGCTGACGTGTGATCGCGCACGTCGGATGTCGAGATCCCAAAGCTCGCTCCGACTCCTCTGTAGACCGCAACGACGGAGGAGGCAACCCCCGTGACTGAGCATATGACTGACAGGAACCGCTGGCTCGCGCTCTACGTGCTCTGCCTGGGGATGCTCATGATCGTCCTCGACGTCACCATCGTGAACGTGGCGCTGCCGTCGATCCAGGAGGACCTCGGCTTTTCGCAGTCCGGCCTCGCCTGGGTGGTCAACGCCTACCTGATCGCCTTCGGCGGCCTGCTCCTGCTCGCGGGACGCTTCGGCGACATCCTGGGGCGCAAGAACGTCTTCATGGCCGGCCTTGTCGTCTTCACGGCAGCGTCGCTGGCATGCGGGGCGGCGCAGAGCCAGGAACTGCTGGTTGTGGCCCGCTTCGTGCAGGGTGTCGGTGGGGCGATGACCTCCGCGGTGATCCTGGGCATGATCGTGACAATGTTCGCCGAGCCGCGGGAGCTGGCGAAGGCGATCGGCGTCTACGCGTTCGTGGCCTCCGCCGGCGGCTCGGTCGGGCTGCTTGCCGGCGGCGTGCTGACGCAGGCGATCAACTGGCACTGGATCTTCTTCGTCAACCTGCCAATCGGTGTCGCGACGGTGGTCCTGGCTCGGCGGCTGCTCGGCAGAGACGAGGGCATCGGCTTCGGCCGGGGAGCCGACATCGCGGGTGCGGTGCTGATCACGGGCTCGCTGATGCTCGGCGTCTCCACCATCGTCAAGCCTGCGGCCGAAGACGGGTGGGGGTCGGGCCGCGCGCTTGCGCTCGGCGCCGTGTCGCTGGCCCTGCTGGCGGCCTTCATCGCGCGCGAGTCGACGGCGCGCACCCCGCTCATCCCGCTGCGGATGTTCCGCTCGCGCAACGTCTCGGGGGCGAACCTCGTCCAGGCGCTGCTGGTCGTCGGGATGTTCGGCATGTTCTTCCTCGGCGCGCTGTACCTGCGCGGGTGCTCGGCTATGACGCCCTGGAGATCGGGCTTGCGTTCCTGCCCGTGACGATCGTGATGGGGGTGCTGTCGCTTCGCTACGCCGGACGGCTGATCGCGCGCTTTGGCGCCAGGACGACGCTGTTCCCAGGCATGGTGCTGATCGCCGCCGGGCTGGTCCTGTTCGCGCAGGCGCCGGTGGACGGCAGCTACCCGCGCGACGTCCTGCCCGTGATGATCCTGCTCGGCTTCGGCGCCGGCCTGGCGTTCCCCGCACTGCTGACCCTGGCGATGTCGGGAGCGACGCAGAACGACGCGGGCCTGGTCTCTGGTCTGGTCAACACGTCGGTCCAGGTTGGTGGCGCGCTGGGCCTGGCCGTCCTCGCGACCCTGTCCACCAGCCGCGGCAACCACCTGGCCGACGGCGGCGCGGCGGCCGCTTCCGCGCTGACCAGCGGCTACCACCTGGCGTTCCTCGTCGGCGCCGGTCTGGTCCTGGCCGCCAGCGTCGTCGTGGTCACCGTTCTCGAGCCGGAGAAGAAGGCCGAGAAGCAGGCCGAGAAGCATGCAGCGCCCGACGACGCGATGGCCCGGCGTTGAACCATCCACTCCGAAGCAGCCCAGCCTCGGAAATCCTCACAGTCGCGTCTGGCTCGCCGGGGCAGGCGTAGGTCGTCAGGCCCGTAACGGGACGGCCACCAGCCGTAGCTTCCCTCCGCGCGTCGGGTCGGCGTCGAGGAAATGCCGGATGGCGATGGCCTGGCCGATGCTGGAGCTGCCGCCCGTGACGATGGTGGCCTTCCCCTGCAGTCCCTTCATGACGTCCTCTCGCTGTGGGCTTGGGTGCTGTCGTCCAAGGAGTTCCAAGCGTTACACGGTGAACTCGTAACGTAATCGGGGAGTGGCCAGACTGACGGTGACGCACGATCCATGACGCACGATCTATAAGGAGGGGCATCCTGGTGGCCGAGGTATTCGACGTGGTGGTGATCGGGGCGGGTCCGGCCGGCGAGCATGCCGCCGGCCGCCTGGCCGACGGCGGCCTGACCGTCGCCATCGTGGAGCGGGAACTGGTCGGCGGGGAGTGCTCCTACTGGGGCTGCATCCCCTCCAAGACGCTCATCCGGCCCGGCGACGTGCTGGCCGCCGCCCGCCGGGCGCCGGGTGCCGCCGAGGCCGTCACCGGCCAGCTCGACGCGGCCGCCGCGTTCGCCCAGCGTGACTACATGACCTCGGGCTGGCGTGACGACGGGCAGCTGCCCTGGCTGCAGAGCAAAGGCATCGAGCTGGTGCGCGGCTCGGCCCGCCTGGCCGGTGAGCGGGCGGTCGAGGTCGAGGCCCCCGGCGGTGCGACCCGCCGGCTCAGCGCCGCGCGGGCGGTGGTGCTGGCCACGGGTACCAAGCCCCTGGTCCCGCCGATCCCCGGCCTGCACGAGGTCGGCCCATGGGACAACCGGACCGCCACCAGCGCCAAGCAGCTGCCCGGGCGGCTGCTGGTGCTCGGCGGCGGCGCCGTCGGTGTCGAGATGGCGCAGGCGTTCAAGCGCCTCGGCTGCGAGCACGTGGTAGTCATCGAGGGCGCCGAGCGGCTGCTCTCCCGCGAGGAGCCCTTCGCCGGCGAGGAGCTGCGGGCCGCCTTCGAGGCCGAGGGCATCAGCGTGGTGACTCGCGCGCGCATGACCGCCGCCCGCCGCGAGGGCAGCGACGGGCCGGTGGTGGCCAGCCTGCAGGACGGGCGCGAATTCAGCGGCGACGAGATCCTGGTGGCGGTCGGCCGGCGACCGGCCACCGTGGGCATCGGCCTGGAGGCCGTCGGCCTGGAGCCCGGCCGGCCCGTCCCGGTCGACGGGCGGCTGCGGGCGGTCGGCGTCAACGGCGGCTGGCTCTACGCGATCGGCGACTGCAACGGCCTCGCGCCGTTCACCCACATGGGCAAGTACCACGGGCGCATCGCCGCGGCCGCGATCCTCGGCAGGGAGGTGACCGATGTTGCCTCCCGCGACGCCGTCCCACGCGTGACCTTCACCGACCCGCAGGTGTGCGCGGTCGGCCGCACCGAGGCCGAGGCGCGGGCCGCCGGCCTGGACGTCACGGTGGTGGCCACCCCGACCGGCGACGTGCCTGGCGCCTACACCCAGGGCAACGGCATCCGCGGCACCAGCCAGCTGGTGATCGACGACGCCCGGCGGGCGGTCGTTGGTGCCACCTTCACCGGCCCCGGCCTGCAGGAGCTGCTGCACTCGGCCACCGTGGCCATCGTCACCGAGGCGACGGTGGAGCGGCTGTGGCACGCGGTGCCGTCGTTCCCGACCGTCAGCGAGGTCTGGCTGCACCTGCTCGAGGCCTACGGGCTCTAGCCGCTGCTCAGCGCCGCCCAGCGGCTGGTCGAGCAGCTTGGTGAGCTGGACCCGGTCACCCGCCGGTTCCTTGTCGCCGCGGCCGACAGCGCCGCCAGCCGCTGGAAGGACAAGGACCAGGGCATCTGGGAGATCCGCGGCGAGCCACGCGATTTCCTGTACTCCAAGCTGATGTGCTGGGTGGCGCTGGACCGCGCGATCGCCCTGGCCGCCCAGCTGGACGCCTGGGACCGGGTGCCGGGGGTGGGCCGCCGCCAGGGACGAGATCGGCGCCGCCATCCTGGAGCACGGCTGGAGCGAGCAGGCTGGCGCGTTCACGCAGGCGTTCGGCAGCCAGGGCCTGGACACCTCGAACCTGATGCTGGCGATCACCAGCTTTCTGCCAGGCGACGACCCGCGCATGAAGGCGACCATCGACGCCACTGCCGAGCGGCTCACCGACGAGCGTGGCCTGGTGTACCGCTACCTGGCCCACGACGGCCTGGAAGGCGAGGAGGGCACCTTCCTGTTGTGCACCTTCTGGCTCGCGCAGGCCCAGGCGCTGGCCGGCGAGGTGGACCAGGCCAAGGCGACCTTCGAGCGGGCGGTCGCCTTCACCAACGACGTCGGGCTGCTCGCCGAGGAGATCGACCCCGCCAGCGGCGAGCTGATCGGCAACCTCCCGCAGGCGTTCAGTCACATCGGCCTGGTCAACGCCGCCTGGGCCATCACCCAGGCCTTGGTGATCACGATGCGCGACATCGAGGGCTTCAGCTCCGCTGAGGTCTGTAACGCCCTGGAGATCAGCGACACCAACCAACGGGTACTTCTGCACCGTGCGAGAACGAGGGTGCGACGTGCCCTCGAGGACTACCTGACATGAGACTTGACCGCGAACTCACCTGCGCGCAGCTCGTCGAGCTGGTCACCGACTATCTGGAGCAGCGCATGTCGGCCGATGACACCGAACGCTTCGAGGAGCACCTGGCGTTCTGCGACGGCTGCAGCACCTACCTCGACCAGATGCGCGCGACGATTGCGGCGACGGGACGGTTGCGCGAGACGGACCTGCCGCCCGAGCTCGAGGAGCGGTTCCTGGATGCGTTCCGCGGCTGGAGCGAAACGTGATCGCGTACAAGTTCCTCGGCGACGACCGGGTAGCGCCCTTCACGCGCTTCCAGTGGCCCAAAGCGGAGTGGGTCGAGGCGGAGGCGGTCGAGGCGGAGGCGGTCGAGGCGGAGGCGGTCGAGGCGTGCCGCTCCGGCGTCCACGCCTGCCGTCCACGCCAGCTTCCCTACTGGCTCGGCAGGGAGCTGTGGGAGATCGAGCTGGACGGCGAGATCGTCGAGCACCAGCGGAAGGTGATCGCGCGGCGCGGTCGCCTGGTCCGCCAGATCCCGGAGTGGAACGATGCGCTGCTCCGCGAGTTCACGGCCGCTTGTCGCGCCGAGACCAAGCGCCGCGTCGGCGCGATCCCGACGCTGAGCGGCTACGTTGGGGATATCGACCGCTTCCGCTCGCGCGACCGTTACGGCCTCGCCGCCTTCGCCGCCGCTCGCGCGGCCGAGCTCAGCGGCGGGCCCGCGGCGTACGAGCGCGAGCGCCGCCGCCAGGCAGCCTGGCTGGCGGAACGGCTGGGGCTCGCTGGCGGCCTGGCGGAACGGCTAGGGCTCACCGGCGGCTGAGATCCGCGCCGACCTCCGATGGAGCATTGTCGGCGCACAGCGCCGTCCCGCGCCGCATGGTCGCAATCTGGTCGCAAAGCTCGACGAAATCGCCGATCTGCTGCAGGTTCGCCGGGTCCGCGTACGAGATGACGTAGAAGCCGGACCGGCAGCCAGGATTCCGGGTCTTGGGGCCGAGCGTGCCGGTGCCGGGGCAGCTCGCCTGATCCACGTTGTCGTGGCGTGGGTCGAGCGCTCCGATGATCAGCTTGCGTCTGACGTCCAGCTCCATGTCCTCGTCTTGCCAGTAGCCACTCGCGCCGAGGATTTCGGGCGGCTGGAAGGTGTCGAGCAGCCGTGGCGCGGCGGGTTGCTGACGTCGTAGGTCTTGAAGCCGTACCGTCCGGTGGTGACCAGTAGTGACCAGGACGTCTCGCCCCCCACCACGCCCGCCGGCACATCATCGGACGCATCGCCGAGTTGGAGGACGAGCTGACCGGCTACCAGGCGTCGGCTACCAGGCGTCGTTGGCCCGCCTCCAGCAGCAGCCCGACCCGGCGCCGCCGGACGCGCTCACCGCGCGGGAGCTGCTCGCAACCTTCCCCGTCAACGGCATGGAGCTGCGCAAGCTGGGTCAAACAGCCCTGCGCGAGCTGCTCGCCAGCCTGAACCTGCTGGTCTGCCACGACCACACGCGGCACACCGTGCGGCTGCACCTCACCCTGACCGAGGGCCAGGGTGACGGTTTTCTAGAGTGTGGTTCGCTCCGGCGGCACGAAGCCGCTCAGAGATGCAACCCAAGTTCGTACGCCTCACCGCGGAGATCGCGCTGCCGCCGAGGTACCAGCGCGATCGTCGGTAGGTCCCCAAGACCCGACTTCCGCAGGTCGTCCGAATTACGGTATAGGTTCGTGTCGGGGGGCTTGAACCCCTACGTCCTTGCGGACAGTAGGCCCGCAGCGCCGGTGTTGCAGGCCGGCCTCTGGTAGTCACCTCGCGGCCGTGGTAGACCGAGCGCTAGCGAAGCGGCGAAAGGGGGGAGAAACAATGAGGAGACTGCCCGGAGTGCTCGCGGCGTTCGGGGCGGCCGCGCTCGTGCTCGGCGCCATACCCGCCGCCAGCGGGGCCGGCGGTGCCCTCTGGAGCGCCAGCCCGCCGTTCACCAACGTCGTCGCGAGCTCGCCGACGACCGGTGGCGGGTATCCCGTCCCGCCCGGCTCGCGCGTCCCGCTCGCCGGCACGTGCCGGCCTGGCCCCTTCAACGCCAACCACTCCGAGTCCTGGCTCGCGGTCAAGCCGGGGACGGAGGAGCTGGTCGGCAGCTCGAAGTTCTTCTTCGACAAGTACTCGACCTTCTACATGTTCTATCTTGGCGCCTACCAGATCCTGAACGGGGCGCCGGTCTCCAACAACCAGGTGCAGGACTACGACTGCGTCTCGACCGGCACCCAGGCCATGCCGCCGAGCTGGACCGACACGACCGACCCCAACATCGACTTCGACAGCAAGGGCCGCGTCTACCAGACGATGCTGCCGTTCAACTCGTTCTTCGACGCGACCAAGCTGCATCCGGACGGCGAGATCGACATCTCCTACAGCGACGACATGGGCCGCCACTGGGTGAAGGGCAACGGCGGCGTGGCGCTGGAGCCGCCCAACAACGCCTCCGCGAAGCAGGCGGGACATGTCGAGGACAAGCAGTGGGTTGCAGTCAACCACATCGTCGGCAACAAGTTCCAGGACCACGTGTACGCCGGCTGGGCGGTCTTCAACGGCTCCTCGGCGGGCCAGGGGATCAAGGTGCGGATGGCGGTCTCCCGGGACCGGGGCGTGAGCTTCGCTAAGGCGGTGACGATCAGCCCGCCGTCCCAGGTCGGCGCGGCGGTCACCTACGTGTACCCCGAGATCGACGCCGCCGGTAATGTCTACGTCGCGGTGGTCTCGTTCCCGCCCAACGGGGCCTCCTCGACGATCTACGTCGCCCGCTCCAGCGACGACGCCCAAACGTTCACGCCGTTCGTGCCGATCACGACGGTGACCATGGTCCCAGGCGGGGTCTTGCCGAACACCCGTTTCCGCGACGGCATCACCGAGAACTTCGCCGCGAGCCCGACCTACCCCAACCACCTGTACCTCACCTACGAGGATTGGGACGCGGCCTCCGGCCAGATGGACGTGAAGTTCACGCAATCGACCGATGGGGGTTCTACCTGGACGACGCCGGTCGTGGTCAACGACAACGTCGACGTGGTCGGCGTGCCCACTGACCAGTTCCAGCCGTCGGTCGCCGCCGGCCCCGGCGGCGCGGTGGCGGTGGCGTTCTACGACCGTCGCGTGGCGTGCCCGAACAACCCGAGCGTCTTGCCTGCCGACGTCGGGCGGACCAACTTCTGCATCGATACCTCGTTGCAGGCCTACAAGGACAACGGCAGCGGGGCCGTGCCGGTCGGCGCGAACGTGCGGATCTCGACGTACACCTGGGATCCGGAGCAGCCGGGACAGCATCTTGGCGGGCTCTCGCAGTATCCCTGCGCCGGAGCCAGGGACCCCTGCCCGACGGGCCGCGGGTTCATCGGCGACTACTTCGCGCTCGCGATCTCGAACGCGAACATCTACGCGCTCATGGTCTCGACCCACTACCCCTCGAGCGTGACGGCTGACGAGGGCGGCCCGGTCTACTACCAGCAGCAGGTGCTCGCGACGGTGCCGCGCGCCGGCTTCGGCGCCGGCTACTGAGACAGCACAAGGCCCGGGCAGAAGCCCGCCCGGCCCTGAGCCTGAGCCTACGATCGACGTTACGGCACTCACAGGCTGTGCCGGGTGATCGAGGGCGCCTGGGTGATGAAGACGGTGGGGATGCCCGCAGAGGTTGTAGGTTTGCTCCCCTGCTGATGGACGATGCTGCGACCGCGATCATCGCGACCTGGTAATCGGGCGCCGACAACACCCGCTGACCAGCAGCGATGGGATCCGCTGACAGGCGCGTGACAGAAAGCTGATGGAGCGAGGCGGAGGCACGCACCAGACCAGAGGTACAACCGCGCACCTCGTGCGCCTGGCCACCAAGGTCGTGCTGCCGCCGAAGTACTGGCGCGATCGCCAGTAGGATCTGGGCTGCTCGGGCGGCACGAGGCGGACCAGTTTCTCCGTTGCCTTCTTCCTGCTCATGCAGTAGAAAGGGCGCCTAGTGCCCCGAGTCGTTGATTCGTTGCTGTCTCCAGGGCGGCTCTCGGCCCCCGCACCAGGAAGGTTTACCGCCACGAATATGAAGCGCATTAGTGACTCGGACACTAGTGCTGCGTTCCTCAAAAGCGGTACACATGCTCTGCCCTGGATCGTTGCTGGTCAGACCGCCATCGGCCAGATTGTGAGGGCAGTGGAGTCCGTCTTTCTGCACTGGATTTGACGAACGTAGCACTAGCAGTACTCCGTCAGGTTGGACTCTACCTGGCTTCTCCTTCTCAAACGCTCGCCGTGGTCGAAGCGCTGACCTGCACGAATAGGAATGTCTCATCAAAGGAGGGGTTGGGGTCGCTTCCTGTTTCCGCAGGTCAGGATGATCTAACGGAGCACTGCTAGAGCGCCGGTCAAGTAGGCGGCGCAGCATGCAGCGTTAGGACCATACGTGCAGCTCCCAGCCCTGCGCGCCGCCCCCGGTGACCACCCAATCACCTCAATACCGGCTACTTGACCGGCGCTCTAGGCCGTACCGCGCTTGAGCTGGTGCAGTTCTAGACGTGGATCCTCCCGTGGTCGATCCGCATGCAGCGCACCGTCGTTTTCGACCGCTCGGACGGCGGGGAGGTGCTGAAGCACGACACGGGCTGGCAGGCGGTTGGTGACGGCGCGTTCGAGCTGCTCGATGACAACACGAAGCTGAAGGGGCCCGTCGACCATCTCACGCGCGTGCGCAACATCATCTTCGAGGGTGCTCCCGTGCAGGCGCCCGGCACGGGCGACCCGCACATGAAGATCTACGCCCGCGTCACGTTCGACGCGGACGTAGTCTACGACGGCGCGCTGAAAATCGTGGCCAACGGGAAGGACCTGGCGGCAAGCACGCCCGGCCACGGCATCGTCGGCTACGCCATCGAGACCGTCGGGCCGGCTCCGCAGCCGCCCGACGTCATCGCGCTCATGGAGGCGATCGGCGCCAAGACCGGCTCGACACGCCTGACCGGCGCGACGGCGTGCATCGCGAACGTGGGCAGCCCGGGCAAGAACCGCTTCACGCTCAACGTGAGCTCGTTCGGGGCGGCGCTCGCGGACGGCGGGCAGCCGAAGCTCCAGCTCGCCGTGTTCGGAACGCCGCGCCTGCCCAAGGACGGCCAATGGAGCATCGCCAAGCGAGCGGGGACCGCGGACCAGCCCCAGGCGGTCGACTCGAAGACGCCGATCCCCCTCACGCGTGGCACCGGAAGCGCGCAGCCACCTCCGGGCGGCGGGGGCAGCTACGGACAGAATTGGCGCCTGCTCGACCCGGAGGACGCGCAGTCCGTGGACTCCCCGAGCACGTTCTACGGCCTGCTCCAAGGCACGGGCACCTCGAAGACGCTGCTCGAGCATCCCTTGATCCGCGACGACGGGCAGGCGCTGGGCTTCGACAACCAACCCAAGCTCGCCGACGTGGGAGCGCTGCTGGGCGTCGGCGGGCTGTTCCCCGAGCTCGGCAAGGCGCTCGAGATCCCGTCCACCGACGACCTTCCCCTCCAGGCTGACGGCTTCAAGCGGACCTACGACTGGGACATCAACGATCCGGATCGGACGCTGCTCGACCTGGCGATCGTGCACCTCGTCCTCGTCTACGGCACGGCCGATCCGAACGACCCGAACACCGTGGTCCCGGCGCATGGCACGCTCGTGCTCGACGCGACGCCGGGCGCCCCGAAGTCGATCGTCGTGAGCATGAGCCTGGCGGTGAGCGCCGGCACGGTGACGCTCGGGCTGATGCTCACCGGCAACGCCGAGGTCGACGTGCTCGGCGGGCTGGCGAGCGCGTCGCTGACGCTGAGCGCCGGGATCTTGGTCACGATCCACGAGATCACTGACACGGCCGATCTGGGGGCGGGGTCGCGGTCGGCGCCACGATGCCGTACGCCGCGCCCCACGCGATCCCGTAGGCCCAGTGGACGACGTGAGTCACCAGGCGGGCCTTGGCCGGCTTGAGCTCGCGCTGGAGCAGCCCTTCCGTCACGCGCTTGCCCACCTGCGCCGGGGCGGGAGCGTCCTGCCAGTTGTCGAGCCCCCCCGCAGTCTCCCACTCCGGGAAGCCGCTGGTGCCCCGTCCTTGCGGTACCTGGCGTACCAGACGGCATCCATGACGGCGGTGCCCGCGGCGCCGGCCAGCACGCCCCGGACGACCGCCCCTGGCTGCGGCCCGGATTCCCGCCACCCGCTGGCGCGCCCTACACTGTCAGCCCGATGACACAGCTGCTTGGCTGGCGCCAGGCCGACCCCGCCGCCGTCCGGGCGGCTGCCTGGGTCGCGCGCTGCGTCGGCCGCGGTGAGGCCGCGCCGCTGCGCCCCCAGGACCTGGCCGCGCTCGCCACCTACCTGCGGCGCGGGAGCTGGCGCCCGGCGAGGTGGCGTTCGCCGCGGGCCGGCCGCGGGCGTGTGGATCGTGCGCGGCGGCTTGCTGGAGCTGGCGGTCGGCGCCGGGCGGCGCCGTGCGGTCGTGGCCCTGCTGCGACCGGGCGACGTGGACGGCGACATCCATCTGCTGCTCGAGATGGCCCCGCCCTACACCGCCCGGGCCGCCCAGCAGGCCGAGTGTCTGTTCCTGGAGGCCGCCGCGTTCGAGCGGCTGCTGCGCGAGCACCCGCGATCGCGCGGCGCTGGCTGTCGAGCGTGGCAGCGCGGCTGGCGGCCAGCCAGGCCCGGCTGCTCGGCCTGCTTGGCCGCTCGCTGGCGGAGCAGACCGCCCGGCTGCTGGTCGAGGAGGCCAGCGACCAGGTGGTGCCGCTGCCGCAGCGGACCCTGGCCGCGATGCTCGGCGTCCAGCGCCCCTCCCTAAACAAGGTCCTCAAGCAGTTCGAGCGCCACGGCCTGCTCGCGGTCGGCTACCGCTCGATCCGCATCCTGGACGGCGCGGCGCTGCAGCGCCTGGCCGACGGCCGGCCCTGACATGGTGTTCCAACATCAGACAGGTCAGCCGGTCCAGACGGCGGTGTCGGGGTGGAAGGCGGCCCAGTCGAACCAGAACGAGTCGGTCGCGTCGGCCGCGGCGAGCCGGCTGCCCGCAAGCGGCCCGGCGGTCGCGCGGCCGAACTGATCCCAGACGCTGCCGGTCTGCTGGTCACGGACCTGCCCATTGGTCACGGTGAAGGAAAGCGCCTGACCGCCCAGCTGCCGGGAGAACGCGGCCGCGGCGCCCACGTCGCGCGACCCGGCGATCTGTTCGCGGTCCAGCGCCGAGGTCGTGCCCGCCCGCCAGACCACCAGCAACGGCACGCCGGCCGGGTCGAGGTCCGCCACGCTCACACCGCCCTGGGCGCGGGCGGCGAGCCGGGTGTAGGGCACGGCCAGGTGGCGGCCGCGGACAGCAAGCCCAAGCACCCGCTCGACCGCGCCCAGGCGCGGGTCGACGGTGCCGTCGAACAGGAACGGGGTGGCGCCCCTGGCGTCGTAGCCGACATAGGGGTTGTGGCCGTAGGGGCGACTGAATCCGGTGTCACGCGACAGCACCAGCCCGCCGGGGAAGCTGGCGCGGAAGGCCGACCATGACACGATCTGGGTCGGGACCGGCGCCAGCCGTTGGCCGGTGAGCGGCCCGACGACGGCCTGGCCGAGCGCCTGCGGCCACAGCGACCGGGTGGCCCGGTCGTACATGACCAGGTTGGACTGGTAGAGCTTGCCGGAGGTCCCGAAGGTGGTCACCGCGCCGTCCACCAGCGGGCGGCGCCAGGTTATGGCGGTGTTGCACAGCGGCAGTAGCTGACCGCGACCGGCACGCCGCCGACGCTGTCGTTGACGATCTCGTGCCAGACCAGGATCTCAAGCGGGTACGCCTTGGCCTGGTCGCCGACCTGCACGGCGGCGACCGGCTCCGCCGCGGCCAACCAGCCGACCGAGCTGGCGGGCTGGAACCTTGGGTGGTCGATCGGCGGGATGCCGTCGGACGGCGGCCCACCCGGGATGATCCTGGCGGGGTCGACCAGCGGCGCCGGCTCGGCCGCCCCGCCCACGCCGGCGTTGATGGTCACGCCGAGGGCGTCGTGGAGCGTGCGGGCCAGCGCCTGCTCGTCGAGCTGGCCGGTGACGATCTCGGCGACGGTGCCGTCGCCGCGCAGCAGGACCGTGGTGGGCATGCCCAGGCCGCCGAACGCGTCGAACGAGCGGCCGGCCGGGTCGGAGGCGAGCCGGTAGCTGACCCCGGTCCGTTTGGCGAGCGCCAAGGCGGGCTCGCGGCGGTCGCGCTGGTCGATGCCAAGGAACGCCACCTGCTGGCCGAGGCGCTGGTGGACCCGCTCGAAGGCGGGCATCTCGGCGACGCAGAACGGGCACCAGGACGCCCAGAAGTTGATCACGGCCGGGCGGCCGCGCAGATCGGCTAGGCGCACCCGGCGGCTGCTGGCGGCCAGGTCGGGCAGCTCGACCCGCGGGGCGGGCTGGCCGACCCTGGCCGAGCCCTCGACCAGGGTGGCCGCCGGCCCCGAGGGGTGGAGCGCCACACGGCTGGCCAGCGCCAGCGCCGCCACGGCCGCCACGGCCACCGCGGCGGCCAGCAGCAGTCCCAGCCAGCGGCGGTTACCGAGCGCGAGCACGGCGACCTCACCGCCTCACCACAGTCCGAGCTGCTGTGCCGCGGCCAGCACCTCGGCCTGGTCGGCGCCCAGCAGCAGCGAGGGCGCGGGGTGGTCGGCGCAAAACAGCACCACCCCGCTGATCTGGGCGGTCCAGGTGGCACCCGACGAGGCGTGCCGTGCGCCTACCGCCTGCGGGAAGGCGTGGCCGGCCAGCAGCAGTACCAGCCGGTGCCCGGCCGTGTCCTGGTAGGCGTGCGCGACGACCGGCAGGCCGGCCAGCGCACCCCGGCGTGCGCCCTGCCAGGTGAGGCCGCCGAGCTGGCGGGCCGGCGGCGCCTCGGCGGTCGGGGTCCAGTCGGCCACGCCGTCACGGTAGCTGGCCACAGCCGCGGTGATCGGCGCCGGCTGGGCCGGGGGGCGCTCCCGGGCTGCCAGCAGCCCGCCGGCCACCCCCACCGCTACCAGCGCGGCGGCCACCCACAGCAGCGCGGGCAGCCCCGTCCCCAGCCGCACCCGGCGGGGTCGTGGTGCCGGCGCCGCCGCGATGGTTGCCCGGATGCGCTCGCGCAGGGGCTGCGGGGCGACCTCGCGCAGCCCCTCGGCGAGCGCGCGACCCTGGCGGCCGGCTGTGACCTCCCCGCCAGCAGTCGTCGCAGCCAAGCACGTGCACCTCGAACCGCTCCCGCTGCCTGGACGAAAGCTCGCCGGCTAGGTAGGCGGCGGCCGTCCGCTCCGGGTCATGGCGCACGGCGACCCACCTCCTGCTCACGGACCAGGCGGGCCAGCGCCTTGCGGCCCCGGTGCACCCGGGCCAGCACCGTGCCGCGCGGGCTGCCGGTCACCCTGGCGACCTCCGCGGCGGTCAGCCCGCCAAGGTCCATCAGCGCGACCGCGACCCGCTGCTCGGCGGGCAGCGCCCACAGCGCCCGCTCGACCAGGCCACGCCGCACGCGGCCGATCGCCGCCTCCGCCACGTCGATGCTGTCCGGCAGGTCCAGAGTGGCGGCCGTGGCGCTGGGCGTCTCCAGGCGGGTCGCGGCGCGGCGCGCCCGGTCGCGCCCGGCGTTGAGGCAGATCGTGGCCAGCCACGGCTCGACCCGACGCGGCCGCCGGCCCGAGCTCCACGCCGCCCAGGCGCGCAGGTAGGTCTCCTGCACCAGGTCCTCGGCGTCGGCCCGCCGCGCTCCTGGCCGTCCTCGCGCTGCTCGCCGCCGCCGGCGGCGGCAAGAGCCAACCCGCCAAGCAGCCCAGCGCCGCAAGCTCGGCCCAGCCGACCACGACCATGGGCCAGATGGGCATGCAGCTGCCACCCGGCGCCGAGCACATGAAGGTCGCGATCACCGCGCCCCCAAACAACACCCGGGTGACCGCCAACCAGCTCACCCTCAACGTCGCGGTCAGCGGCTACACCGACACCTGCGACCTGGCCGGCAAGCCGGTCCTGAACGCCACCTCCGGCCACTACCACGTGCTCATCGACAAGGCGCTGGTCAACATGTACTGCACCCCCACCGCGACCGTGTCGATGCAGAACCTCACCTCCGGCCGGCACACCCTCACGGTGGTGCCGGCCCTCAACGACCACGCCGAGGTCGAGCACAACGCCCGCTCGGTCACCATCGACTACCGGCCGGCCCACCCGCTGGCCACGCTGACCGACAAGACCTTCCCGGCCGCGCCCTCGATCCAGATCCTCTCCCCCTCCCCTGGCGCCACCGTGTCCGGACCGTTCGACGTGACCGTCAAGCTGAGCAACTTCGACGCCAGCTGCGCCCTGTTCGGCAAGCCGGACGTGGCCGGCTACGGCCACTGGCACCTCAACCTCGACGCCAGCACCGGCCCGATGATGGGCATGGGCACCATGCTCGGCATGAGCTGCCAGCGCACCTTCCACGCCACCACCCAGGGACTCAAGGCGGGCCAGACCCACACCAGCAAAGGTCCGGGTCAACCAGTGGTGACGGCGCCCAGGACCTCATGAATAGCAGCGGCGACCCGGTCGGGATGGTCCTCGGGGAAAAGTGCTGGGCCGGGCGCCTGGCATCGCACGAGTGCCTTGCCGAAGGCTTTGTCATGTTGCTGACACTTGCGGGTTCCACCCGCGCACGGCCTGGGCACGCGGCCTGGCCGCTCGGCAGAGCCGAGGCCACCGTTTGCGGTCGACGAAGCCTTGCGCCGGCCGGATCTAGAGCTGGAGTCGGTCGCCGTTCAGGCGGGCGAGCAGGCGTACCGGCACCGCGGCGCGCAGCGACTGGGCGGAATGACACGCCCGCTCGGCGTGGGCGACCAACTCGCCCACCCGCTCGGCAGGAGCGGGGCTGCGGACCTCCAGGACCACGTCGACCTCCTCGAACGCCCCACCGGTGCCTTCGAAGCCGAGCTTGTCCGCCGGGCTGAACTGACCCCGGACCTCCGCGGTCGCGTCCTGGATCTCGACCTCGTACAGCGGCGCGAACCGCGCCGTCTGGGTCAGCAGTCAGGTCGCCACGCCGAACAGCAGGTACTGCAGCGGCGTGGGCGCGGTGTCGGTGCCGCCCCGGTCGGTGGGCTCGTCGGACTCCAGCCGAAAGCGTCCCACCCGCCCCACCATGTGGCAGTCACGGTCGATGCTCGCCTGTGCCCGGATAATCCTGGCACGCTGGTCCGGTGTGGCGCGCGCCACCGCCGTCCGCTCGTGCTCGTACACCGCGCGCATGCGCTCCAGATCCACGCGTCCCTGCTCGGCCATGGCCGCTCCTTGTCTACGTGTCGGCGGCCAGGATGCCATCGGCGACCTCGGCCAGGTCAGCGCCGACCACGTCGGGCCGCTCCACCAGCGGGTCCAGGACCTTGCCCGGGCGCGCCACGAAGGCGGTAGCGCAGCCGGCCCGCGCCGCGCCGGCCAGATCCCAGGCGTGCGCTGCGGTCAACCGCACCTCGCCCACCGCCACACCGAGCCGCTCGGCCGCCATCCGGTAGGGCTCCGGCGCGGGCTTGAGCCGGCGCACCGTGTCGGCCGACAGCACCAGCTCGAACACGTCGATGAGGCCGGCGTGCTCTAGCTGTGCCCTGGCGACCTGCTCGGTCGAGTTGGTCAGCGCGGCCAGCCGCAGCCCGGCCTCGCGCAGCCGCCCGAGCGCGCCGGGTACCTCTGGATGGGCGGGCAGCCGCCGCATCTGGCCGAGGATGGCCTCGCGGTCCTCGTCGCGCAGCTCCACGCCGGTCTGCTCAGCGGTCATCTCCAGGGCGGCCATGCCGATGGCGCCGAACTGGCTGTAGGCGCCGGTCACCGTGGCGACTAGCGCCGACTGGATCATCTGCGTGAACCAGGCCTGCCGCACCCGGGCATCGCCGAAGACCCGCTCGAAGTGCGGGTCCATCGCGCCCAGGTCCAGCAGCGTCTCGTTGACGTCGAACACCTGCACGCGGCGCATCATGGCCTCCGTGTGTCCCTGCGAGCCGTCCGGGTCACTCGCTGAGCAGATAGACCAGGGCGTCGTGGAGGGTCGCGGCCGTGGTCCCACCGTCGAAGCGCTCGGCGATGCGGCCCTGGGTGTCGACCAGCACCGTGACCGGCTGGTACGGCACGCGCCAACGGGCCCACGTCCGCCCGGACGGGTCGTTGGCCAGCGGGTAGGGAACACCGAAGCGGCGCTGGTAGGCGCGGCCGGCGGCCACGGTGTCGTGGTTGGAGACCCCGACGAAGCCGACCCGGCCGGCGAGCTCCCTGGCCACCTGCGACAGGTCGGGCTGCTCGGCCCGGCAGATGGGGCACCACGACTCGAAGAAGCTCACCACCAGCGGCCGGCCG
>JBKPDO010000183.1:0-4936 GCA_046727955.1 bacterium
GGGGAAGAGCCGATCCCGGACTGGTCCGCCGGGGCGGCGTGCGGACGGCCAGCCGGGGCGGGGGGTGTGCCCTCGTGGTGGCCGTGCTGGGGGACCGCCGCCCCGGCGGGGTGGCCCGAGGCGCAGGACGCTTCCCCGGCCAGCTTGCCGAGGATCTGCACCGCGTGGCGGGCGGCCCTGCTGACGATGATCTCTCGGTCCTGGATCTGCGCGGCAGCCCGGCTCTCGGCGGCCTCTCGGTCCGCTTGGTCGGCGGCGGCGATGGCCAGTTCGCGGATCGAGGTGGCTGGCGTGGTGGTCTCGGTGGTCAAGGTTCCTCCTCGTGTCTTGGGCTTCGATTCTACGCTTACGCTCGCTAACTCGCAAGCGTTCGCAACGTCATGCACGACGATGGCTCCGGCCGTCACGCCTGCCGCCCTGGATGACCCGCAGCCGCGCCCGCTCCACCTCACTCGCCTTGACCTTGCGCCAGTAGGACTCCGGCACGGTGTCCGCCTCGAGCAGGTCGACGGCGCGGTGCAGGTCGGCCGCCGTGCCGTCCAGGGGCACGCCGCGGTAGGTGATCTCCAGCACCGGCAGGCGTTCCTCGGCCCAGCCGCACGCGCGGCAGGCGATCCGCTCCAGCGGGTCACCGTTGCGCCACGTGTAGCGCACCCACGAGTCCCCGCACACCGGGCAGAACTCGGGACGGCCCGGCAGCGTCCACAGCGGCTCGGGGACCGCGGGGACAGGGGCGGTCATACCCAGCTCGCCTCCTCCTGGGCACGGCGCTTCTGCTCCTTGGCCTGCCGATCAGCGGCGGTCTCGCCCTTGGCGGGCTTGCTCGCCATGTCGCCACGCTGCCACGCCTCCCAACGGTCCGGGTTACAGGTGAAGCAGGGCCGATGCCCCACCTTCTCCTGATCCTCCGTCGTGCCAGTCAGACCGGCCGGAACCTTGAAGACCACCGGCACGAACCCGCGCAGTTCACCGTGCTCGGCAACGAGCGGGTTGACTGGGCCGCACTCCTTGCAGGTGTTGCCGACATCCCGGTCGTACTCCCCCAGCCGGGCGCGCTCATGCCGCTCGCGCTGGTGCTTGCGGCGTGCGGCGAGCTCGGCATGGAGCGCATCGGCGACTGCGGTGGGGCTGCTCACTGGCCATCACCTCCGGCGATGCGGGCGCGCGTCCCGCGACAGACGGCCTCCACGTAGTTCCAGAACGCTTGGCCTTCAAGGCCGCGTGTCAGGGCTTGGTCGATGCCGTACAGGGCGAGCGCGCGATGCCGCAGCACCTTCTGCCTGCACATTGCCCAGTCGTGGCGCCACGCCGCCTTCTCGGCCTCAGTCATGGCCTCAGTCGTGACCGCATGGCCACGCATCTCGGCAATGACCCACATGAGGAACTGCCGGGCACCCTCAAGGTTGCGATCGTCATCAAGCAGGGCGTCCCACTCGGCCTTTGCGGCTTCTGTCCATGACCAAGAGCGGCGGCCAGCGTCCACCTCGGCCTTGAGGCGTTCGAAGACGCCATTGACAGCGACGGCGGCACGCGCTGAGCGGAGCGGGATCAATTCACCGTGGCCGTTGCCGACTGGCTCGCGGAGGCCGTCACCGTTGGTAGGCGCGGCCTCAGCCGCGACCACCGTAGGTGGTTCTCTATCTTCCTCTGGAAGTTCATTCCTTATAGCGCCGGGCTGAACTGCACTCAGCTTCACCTTTTCTGGACGCTCAGCTTCACCGTTTCTGGTCGTAACGGTGTCGTCTGCTTCACCTTTTCCGACGCTAATAGGTGTCGTCTGCTTCACCCTTTCCGAATCAAAAGGTGCAGCATGCTTCACCTTTCCAGAGGTAATTTGGCCGTACAGGTCGGCGAGGAATGGCGTCGTCTTGCCGCGCAGCCAAGCGACCATCACAACCGGGTCGCCGGCGCCTGCCGGTTGGCCGAGGAGCACTCGGTACAGGCTTGCGTGGCCGCGGCCTCGACCCCGGAGCACGGCCAACTCGCCGCTGTCGAGGAGTTTGGCGATGGCGGCTTGCGTGGCGCGCTCGCTGACGTTCGCCATCTGCACGAGCAGGGCGAGTCCTGGCCAAGCGTAGCCATCGGCATCGGCGTGCTTGGCGATGGCGAGGAGTACAACCCGCTCGGTGCCACTTGAGCGCGAGCGGTTCCAGACCTCGCTGGTGGGGTCGATGATGGGATCTCCCACGCTTACCCTCTTGCAGTGGCTTTGACCGCATGCCAGAACCACAGCGGGTGCAGTTCGCCGTTGACGAAGACCACCCGGTCGTCCGGGTACGGGTTGCCGTGGGCCATTACCGTAAGCGGTGCCTCATCGGCCTGGTAGCGCCACAGCACCAACTCAAGCATGGCGGTCGGCTCGGACGCCCGGATGATCGTCATGCGATCAAGCATCTGGTCGACCTGGGCGACGGTAAGCCCAGTCGGTTTGACCTCGATGTACCACCCCACATAGGGGCGGGTGTCCCGGTCAATTTGGAAGTCAGGCAGGTATTGGCCGCGCTCACTGGCGAAACAGTGCGGTTCGTACTGCCAGGGCAACCCGAAGTGTTGGTCGAGCCACCGCGCGAAGTCTGCCTCCAGCCGCGAGCGCATGGGGATGCCGCGGTACAGCGTGGGTCGGGCTGTGAACTGGTCTGTCATCGGCTCTCCTGGCTCTCTCGTGATGTGGGCGGGACCCGGCGGCGGATACGGGCCTGGCCCGGGACCGGTGTTAGGTGTCAGCAGGGATGAGGCCCATCTCGATCGACCTCCGGTGCTCCTGCCAGAGCGGCTGGCACCGCCTGCTCGGCGGTGTCCACGGTGAGGGTCTGCTCAGCGACCGCCGTGGCCTGCTGCGCCGCGACGATGCCGGCGATCTGCTCGCGTGAGGGTGGCTCGGTGCTGGCCGACTCCGCCTCGGCCTCCTCAGCCACCTGCTCCGCGAGGGCGAGTTGCTCGGCACCGACCGCCGCGACGGGGCCCGAGACCCACCCGTCGACCCATCGGAGCCCGCCGCGGTCGAGTACCTTGCGCGCGCGGGTGACGGTGACATAGGCGAGCATCGCCTCGTCGTCGCGGATCTCCCCCGGTTCGTCGTCCTTGCCGGGCTTCGGCTCATGGAAGTCGCTCGCGACCCGCACGCCGTTCCACTCGCGGCCCTTGGCCTTGTGCGCCGCGCTGACGACGACCTGGGCGTAGCGCTCATCCACCAAGCGCTCCATCGTGGCGATGACCGCAGGGGCACCGTGATCATCGATGAGTCGCACGAACACCTTGAGATCCGACCCGGCGCTCTCCTGCTCGACATACTCCTTGACCTGTCCCCAGGTCATGAACGCCATCAGCTCGGGGTGCGAGGTCGGCATGTCCCGCTGGAGGTCAAGGGCAGCCTCCGCCAGGCGCTTGATCGCGTCGCCACCACCGACCAGCGCGGCTCGGCGGCCCTGCTCGGCCGCGGCCATGAGCTGCGCGACGGCGCCGGCGTTGGTCCGGCAGAGGATGGCGTCCGGTTCCGGTAACTCGGCGATCGAGGAGGTGTGCTTGGCGCGGCCAGTCAGGCGCAGGCTCGCACCGAGGATCGACAGCCACTTGTTCGCCTCGGCGGCGATCGGCGGGCCGAACCGGAAGCTCTCCGAGAGCCGCAGGCGCGCGTCGGCATCGAACCTCGAGAGCGCGTCGATCGCGCCGTTCCAGGAGTTGTGCGTGGCGATGCCGTCAGCGATGTAGGTGTGGTCGCCGTCCACGCTGATCGAGATGACCTCGCCGTCGTACCACTCGTCGAGGACCTTGACCGGCTCCCAGGAGGACACGCGCACCGTCTCCGAACGCGAGTGGCGAACGGTGCGGTCTGCCAGTAGTACCCACATGCCGTCAAGCAGGTTGCGCGCCTGCGTGACCAGTGGAGTGCGCCAGGTGTGAATCCCCTTCTGGTCGGAGCGCAGCAACTCCTCGCGCAGATCAAACAGCGGCGCGTCGATCAACAGGCCGAACGCCATGAGCAGCTCAGCGGCAGCCTGCCGGTTAGATGGCCGGTCCTTCCAGTAGTCCGCCCCGCCTTCGCTGAGGAAGCAGCGTCCGGGGATGTTGTGGAAGGTCTGCGTCAGCGCCTCCTCGGCAAGAGCGGCGCGGCGCGTGGCATGTACGGACAGGATCCAGATGGCGTCCGCGCCTTCCTGGCGGGCACGGAGCAGTGGGCCGAAGGCGTCGCCCTGCGAGGCATAGCGGCCCTCGCAGGAGCCCACGCGGTAGTGCTCACCACGCCGCGCGAGGTAGACGGGGTACTGACCGCGCAGGGAGTCGCCAAGCATGATGATGCAGTGGTGATCGGGCGTGTAGGCCGAGTTTCGCCCGGAATCTGTGACAACGATTTTCAGCGGTCCGTGCCAGGGGCGACGAGTTATGCCCGTGACCTCGCAACCTCTCTTGCGGATGGCGCCGAACTGGCCGCTCTGGCTGTAGGAGACGACACGATCTCCCACCTGGAGAGACTCGATCGGCTGCTCCTGGAAGGTCCAAGGCCGCTCGCCTGGTCGTGTTCTACGGCTTGCTTGGACAGGCACCCTGACCATCGTGCCGGCTGGCTGGCAGTAGATCGCCTGGCTCTGGTCCCCCACCATCACGCGCTGGGCGTGGGTCTGCCGCTCGACGATGTCAGCGATCAGCGGGTTGGCATCCTGGGCCTCGTCCAGCATAACCACGTCCACATCCAGGCGCGGGCCGGTGAGCTGCCAGAGCTTCAGGTAGTGGTCGTGCTGGAAGCGCAGCTTGCCCTCCGGCCGGGAGAGGTCAGCCCATGCCTTGCGGGCCAGCGGCACGACCGCCCCGCGCAGCCGCCCGCGCGGCTCCGGCAGGTCGATGCCCGCGATCTTTGGGACATGCCGCCAGGCGATCTCCGCGTCGGCGGAGCGGCAGAAGTTGGCGACGGTGTCGTTGACGACGCGGGCGACCTGTGTCG
>JBKPDO010000184.1:0-23760 GCA_046727955.1 bacterium
GGCCCGGCCCGCGCGGTGCCGGGCGAGCCGGCCGCCGCGGTGCCCGGGCTCCCGGGCGAGCCGGCCGCGCCCTCGTCGTCGCGGCCGCTGGACCGGCTGGAGGCTCGGCTCGCCGAGATCCGCGAAGAGGGGCGCGCGGCGCTGATCGCCTACGGCGTGGCCGGCTACCCCGACGGCGCTACCTCCCTGGCGGCCTTCCGTGCGATGGCGGCGGCGGGCGCGGACGTCCTAGAGGTCGGCCCGCCCTACTCCGACCCGCTGATCGACGGCCCGGTGATCCAGCGGGCGGTGAACGCGGCGCTGCAGGCGGGCACGCGCGTCGACGACGTGCTCACACTGGTCGGCGAGCTGACCGCCGAGGTGGCCACCCCGGTGGTCCTGCTCGTCTACTACAACCTGGTAGCGCACCGTGGCCCGGAGCGGTTCGCGAAGGAGCTGGCGGCGGCGGGCGGCAGCGGCGCGGTGGTCCCGGACCTGCCGCCGGAGGAGGCGGGGGAGTGGCTGGCGGCCGCCGAGCGGGCGGGGATCGCGCCGATCTTCCTGGCGGCCCCCACCTCGACGGAGGAGCGCCTGGAGGCGGTCGCCCGCGCTGGCCGCGGCTTCGTCTACGCGCAGGCGACCCTCGGCGTGACCGGCCTACGCGCGGCGCTGGCCGCGGGCGTCGACGAGCTGGTCCGAAGGGTCCGGGCGCACACGGACCGGCCGGTCTGCGCGGGCATCGGCGTCTCCAACGCGAAGCAGGCGGCCGCGGTCGCCCGCTTCGCCGACGGCGTCATCGTCGGCACCGCCCTGGTCCGCCGCCTGGGCGAGGACGGCATCGACGGCGTCCGCGCCCTCACCGCCGAGCTGGCCGCCGCCGTCCGCACCCGCTGACCGAAGATAGTTATCCACAAACAGCACGGGAGTCGAATATTTGTTCGACTCCCGTGCTAGCTTCGTGCCCGAGGCGGGATTCGAACCCGCACGCCCTTTCGGGCAATCGCTTTTGAGGCGATCGCGTAAACCGAGATTCCGCCACTCGGGCCTGATGTCAGGAGGGTAGCGAAAGTGTACTCGAAAGAGGAAGTTGCCCTGGTGCGAGCCCTTCACGCCGAAGGATTCAACCACTCTCAGATCGCGCGGCGAGTGGGTATCTCAAGGGCAACCGTTCGAGGCTGGCTGGCAGGCCGAACTCCAGACTTCGAGCGGCGCAGGGCGACCTGCAATGTCTGTGCTGGCCAGCCCGCGACCCTTCCGCAGGCCCCTTACACCTACCTCCTCGGCCTTTACCTAGGCGACGGATGCCTCGCCAGTTGCCCGCGCGGCGTCTACCGGCTCCGCATCGCCTGCGCCAACGCCTACCCCGAGCTGCTCCAACGATGCGAGGCCGCAATCCCACAGGTGCTGCCCGTGAAGGTTGGTCGCGTTCGATACAAGGGCCATACCGAGGTGTACGCCTACTCTAAGCACTGGGTCTGCCTGTTCCCGCAGCACGGGCCTGGCGTCAAGCATAAGCGGAAGATCGAGCTCACCGTTTGGCAACAGGAGCTGATCGACCGCGATGCTCGGCACCTGCTGCGAGGGCTGCTCCACTCCGACGGCTGCCGCGTGAACAACTGGGTCAACGGCACCCTGTACCCAAGATACGAGTTCACTAATGTCTCGGCGGACATTCAGGCCACCTTCGGCCGTGCATGTGACGCCATAGGGATCGAGTGGCGGCCGAACAAACCTGACAACCTCTCGGTGGCAAGGCGCAGGAGCGTCGCCCTGCTGGACGAGTTCGTAGGCCCCAAGCGATGAGCCCTACGCCTGGTTGCCCGCCTGCCCAGAGGCGAGTAGCTTGCGATCGGCAAGTGACTCGCCATGGCCCTCCGCCTGACTGACGCTGAGGAGTGATCCATGCCGACCCCGACTCCGACCCCGACTCAGCACCGTGCTGTGCGTGACTACTGCCTCGCGCCGTCGCGTGCGATCGATGCGCCGCTCGCCGGCGTGGGCGGCAAGTACGGCCGTCTCTTTCCACAGTTGCCGCCGCTCGACACCGACGAGGACCTGCTCTACCGCCTCGGCGACGTCGGCGGAATCTGCGACGAGGGTCCGGTCACCGTTGACGGCGACGACGCCAGCGGCGACGACGCCAGCGGCCCGGCCGGCTGGCCGCTCTTCGGTCAGTTCGTCGCGCACGACATCACCGCCGACCGCTCCCTGCTGCTGCGCCACGCCGACGCCGCTCACCTGGCCAACTTCCGCTCGCCACGGGCGAACCTCGAGAGCCTCTACGACGACGGCCCCGGGGGCAGCCCATTCCTCTACGAGCGCGACGACCCCGCCAAGCTGCTGATCGGCCGCAACGACCGCGGCGAGCCCGCGGACCTGCCACGGAACCAGCAGGGCGTCGCGCTGATCGGCGACCCTCGCAACGACGTGCACATATTCGTCAACCAGTTGCACGTGGCCATGCTGAAGGTCCACAACGGGCTGGTCGACCGGCTGCGAGCCGACGGCGAGCCGGAGGCGGCCGTGTTCGAGTTGGCGCGCCGCTCGGCGACGTGGCACTACCAGTGGGTGATCGTGAACGACTACCTGCCGGCCGTGGCCGGTGCGGAGCTGGTGGCCGAGCTGCTCGCCGACGGCCCGCGCCACTACCGGCCGGATGGGCCCGCCTGGATCCCGCTGGAGTTCGCCGACGGCGCCTTCCGCTATGGCCACAGCCAGATCCGCCACTCCTACCGGCTGCGCGACGACGGTGAGCCCAAGCCCCTGTTTCCGGACCTGCTCGGCTTCGCCCCGGTGCCTGCGGCGCACACGGTCGACTGGTCGCGGTTGTTCCGCTTCCCTGGCGCGCCGGCGCCGCAGCCGGCCAAGAGGATCGACGGCCGCCTCGCCCGCTCCCTGATCGAGCTGCCGCGCGCGATCACCGGCGCGGTCGACGTGGCCGCCTTCCACTCCCTGGCCGTCCGTGACCTGCAGCGCGGTCAGGCGTACGGCCTGCCGTCGGGTGAGGCGGTCGCCAGCGCCATGGGCGAGGCGCCGCTCGCCCCGGGCGGGACCGGCCTGGCCGCCCTCGGCTGGGAGGGCGGCACGCCGCTGTGGTACTACGTGCTCAAGGAGGCGGAAGTGCGCGAGGGCGGCGAGCGCCTCGGCCCGGTCGGTGGGCGGATCGTCGCCGAGGTGCTGCTCGGCATCATCGACGCGGACCCAGAGTCATGGCGCACGGTCGACCCCGCCTGGCGGCCGACACTGCCCGCCGCCGACCCCGACCGGTTCACCGTCGCCGACCTGCTCACCTTCTCGACGATCGCACCCGCCAGTGAGTCCGATTGAGGATACTGGACCGATATCGGCGCATCTTTGCGGAGCACCGGCGCTGAAAGAGGGTCCGACCAGGCTCGTTGACGCGCGGGAGGGGCCTTGCGGTGCTAGGATACGGCTCCCCCGATTGGGTCCCTGGGCAGGTGGGAGGCGCTGGGTCGGGGGAGAAGGAAGGCTCGGTCTGTTGTCGCTGTCTGAGTCGTGGCCGTCCAGGCGACTGATCTGGCAGGCAGCCATAATTTCTTGGCCATCGGGCTCGCTAGTAGCGCATTGGCAATTGTGGTTATCTACGGCCGGTAGGCGCGTTCCCGCCTACCGTCTACGCGCAGGAGGAGAGTGGGGCATGAGAGTACCAAGGTGGGGGTTGCTGGTAGCCCTGTTGGGTGTGGTCGCGCTGGTGAGCGCGGGCTGCGCTAGCAACAAGAAGGCGACGAGCGGCACGCCCGACGCCTGCACCAAGGACAAGTTCGGCTGCGCGACCTATACGTCCGGCCAGCCGATCAAGCTCGGCACGCTGCTGGCCATCTCGGGCAACACCGCGTTCCTCGGAACCGACAGCCAGCACGGCGTCACGCTGGCGGTCGACAACCTCGACGGGAAGCTCGACGCCAAGCCGGGCCAGCTCCTCGGGCACCCGGTCACGATGGTGAACGAGGACGACGGCTGCGCAAAGGAGCAGGGCCAGGCCGGGGCGACCAAGCTGGCGGCGGACAACACCATCCTTTCGGTGATCGGCACGAGCTGCTCCAGCTCGGCGCTGGGGGTGGCCGACAAGATCTTCTCCGACAAGGGGATCCTGCTCATCTCGCCGTCCAACACCAACCCGAACCTGACCGCGACGGGCTCGCACCAGCCCTTCTATCTGCGCACTGCGCACAACGACAAGATCCAGGGCGCGGCCGTGGCCGACTTCGCCTACAACCAACTGAAGGCGAGGAGCGCCGCGACGGCCCACGACGAGAGCCCGTACGCGGATGCGCTGGCGGCGGTGTTCCGGGCGGACTTCCAGAAGCTGGGCGGGAAGATCACCGACTCGGAGGCGTTCCAGAGCACCGACACCGACTTCAAGCCGATGCTCACCAAGGTCGCCCAGGGCAAGCCGGACTTCCTCTACTACCCGGACTTCGACCCAGCGTGCGCGCTGATCGCCAAGCAGGCCAAGCAGGTGCCTGGCATGAGCGGCACCAAGCTGGCGGGCTCGGACGGTTGCCTGGAGTCGGCCTACCTGAAGACCGGCGGCAAGGACGTCTACCTCTCGTACGCCTCCGGGCCGGACTTCTCGGGCCTGAAGACGACGAACGCGTTCTACGCGAACCAGTTCCTCCCCGCGTACAAGCAGCAGTTCGGGACCGACCCGACCGCCTCCTTCCACGCGCACGCCTTTGACGCCGCGAACATCCTGTTCGAGGCCGTCAAGAAGGTCGCGATCAACAACAACGGGAATCTCTACATCCCGCGCACCGCGCTGAAGGACGCGATCTTCCAGACCAGCGACTACAAGGGGCTCACCGGGACGATCACCTGCACCCCGCTGGGCGACTGCGCCACGTCCGTGACGATCGCGGTGTTCCAGGCGCCCAATTTCCCGGTCGAGGGTGGGAACCCCAACTCGAAGCCGGTGTTCACCAAGACATTGACGCTTGCGGAGGTCGGCGGGTAGCACAGTCAGGACGAGGGCTCCGGAGCGCCAGTCGGGCGGACCCGTGAACCGATATGGATCCCGGGTGGCCGGCCGGAGCTGGCGGCGTAGGTGGCCAGCAGGAGCGGCGACCGGACGGCGTGCAGCCGTCCTCGCCGCCCTGCCGGTCCTCGTCCTCGCCGCCTGCGGCCACAAGCCCGCGGCGCCGGTGCCTCACCGGGTCACGGGGGAGTACGCCGTCCACGGGGCCTACCCGGGTGTCAAACAGGGCACCTCCGGAGGTGGGCCGTGCAAGGCGGCGGATGTCGGCTACCCGGACATCGGCCCGGGCACGCCGGTCACCGTGAAGGACCGGTCGGGCGCCGTGGTCGCCAGGACCTCGCTGCGCGCTGGCACACTGCGGGTGACCGTCCTGGCCAGGCAGGACTGCGTCCACTCGTTCTCGCTCAGCCTGCCTGACAGGGACGGCTACGTCGTCGAGGTAGGAAAATATGGCGGCGTGGCCTTCTCACGGGCCGATCTGGAGCGCGCCCGCTGGACGGTGGCGCTCGCTATCGGCAACTATGCTGCTGGGATCTAGCGTTGCAAGCTTCTGACGGCCTCTGAGCAAGGGTGAACATATGCGGCAAGGCAAGGGCTCGGCTGCGCAGGCGGTGAAGCAGCCGGGGGTGGCGCTCGCTGAGCGGGTGCCCGTCCGCCGGCTCATCCTGTGGACCCTCAGCATCCTCATCATCGTGGGCGTGGGCTACGGGTCGTGGCGAACGCTCACGCTCCCGGTCGGACAAGGGCGGCTCGGCCTGGGGTTCTGGCGGGACACGCTGGTGCTCGGCATCGCCCAGGGCAGCGTCTACGCGCTGATCGCGCTGGGCTACAGCCTGGTGTACGGCATCCTGCTGATGATCAACTTCGCCCATGGCGAGGTGTTCATGGCGGGCGCGTTCGCCTCCTTTTTCGTGGCCACGACCCTTGACCAGAAGGGCCTCATCAATCGGCAGCCGGCGCTCAGCCTGGTGATCCTCCTGCTGGTGGCGATGGCGGTCTCCACTTTGATCGCCGTGCTGCTCGAGCGGGTCGCCTACCGGCCGCTGCGCAACGCTCCGCGGCTGGTCCCGCTCATCACCGCCATCGGGGCGTCGCTGTTCCTGCAGAACACCTTCCGTGGCTTCTTCGGGCCGCAGACCAGGGGCTACCCCTCGTTCGACAGCCTGCAGGGCACCTGGAAGATCTTCGGCATCCCGGTGCTCAAGACCCAGGCGCTGGTCATCCTCACCGCCATCGTGGTGATGATCGGCCTGGTGCAGTTCGTCGCCAGGACCAAGACGGGCAAGTCCATGCGGGCGGTGTCGGAGGACCGCGAGATCGCCAGCCTCATGGGCATCAACGTCAACCGCGTGATCGTGGTGACGTTCGCCATCGGCGGGATTCTCGCCGGCGTGGCGGGGGTGCTGTTCGCCCTGGTGTTCGGCCAGGTGAATGCGTTCATGGGCTTCATCCCGGGAATCAAGGCGTTCACCGCGGCGGTGCTGGGAGGCATCGGCAGCATCACCGGTGCGGCCCTCGGCGGCCTGATCATCGGGGTGGTGGAGTCGGTGGCACCGTTCCTGCTGCTCACAGGCGCGCACGTGCCCTCCCCCAACCAGCTCAAGGACGTGATCGCGTTTGCCATCCTGGTGCTGGTGCTGATCTTCAGGCCGGGCGGCATCCTCGGGACCGGGGAGCGTGAGAAGGAAGGTATGACGTGAGCGGGTCCGAGCTGGCTCGCCGGGTGGTCCGGCCGGGGCTCATCGGCGGCATTGCAGTCGTCTATCTGGGCATGGTAGGGATGATCGAGAAGTTCGATGCCCGGTACCTCATCGGTAACTCGGTGACGCTCGGACGCCTGCTGATGGCGCTGCCGCCACTGCTGGCCAGCTACCTCGCCGTGCGGCCGCGGGTCCGGGGCGGACAGCTCGAGCAGGTGCCGGCGCCGGCTGCGGTGGTCATCGGGCTGGGAAGCGGCGCGCTCGCCGGTGGCCTGGTCGCGGCCGCGATCGCCCTCGCCGAAGCCTTCCCGACCAGCACGGTCCGCGCCATTTTCGTGGCGGTCTCACCGGCGCTCCTGGACATCATGACCTTCGGCAAGAGCCTGCCGGTCGCCACCGTCCTGCTGATCGTGGGCGGGGCCGCGCTCGGCCTGGTCGGGGCCGCGTACCGGGAGCTCGGCCGGCAGTACCGACACCCCCTGACCGTCGGGCTGATCGTGATGTTCCTGCTGGCCCTGCTGCAGCGGATCGTGCCCCAGATGCTGTCCCAGCTCAACCTGGCCACGGATTGGCTGTACAGCGTCACCTTCGGTGGCCTGACCATCGGCGGCGCCATCATCGTGTTCGTGGTGGCTGCCGCCCTGGCCGCGGCCTGGTCCCTGCGGGGCAGGTGGGCGCGCCAACGGGTGGCGGCGTTGCCGCCGGCACGCCGCAGGGCGCTTGGAGGAGCAGGCGTGCTGGCGGTGATCGCGGTGCTGGCCGCGCTGCCCCTGCTGCTCGGCTCGGCCCTCTCCCAGGTGCTGGGCAGTGTGGGCATCTACGTGCTCATGGGGCTGGGCCTGAACATCGTGGTCGGCTACGCGGGCCTGCTGGACCTCGGCTACGTGGCCTTCTTCGCCGTGGGCGCCTACGCGACCGCGCTGTTCACGGGCGCCCACACGGTGAGCTCCCTGGGCGCCACGGTGTCACCGGCGTTCAGCATGAATCTCAACTTTTACGCGGCCGTGCCGCTGGTCGTCCTGATCGCGGCCTTCGTCGGGCTCTTGATCGGCGCCCCGGTCCTGCGGCTGCGGGGCGACTACCTGGCGATCGTCACGCTCGGCTTCGGCGAGATCGCGCGCATCCTGGTGACCTCGGACTGGCTGCAGCGGTACCTGGGCGGTGCGCAGGGACTCAGGGACGTCACCGACGCCCCCATCGGGGGGATCGGCTTCCGGGACCCGCAGCCCTTCTACTATCTGGTCGTGGCGTTCTGCGCCTTGGCGGTGTTCGTGTCGTGGCGCCTGGCGAATTCCCGCATCGGGCGCGCCTGGAACGCCATGCGCGAGGACGAGCTCGCGGCCGAGACCATGGGCGTCAGCGTGGTCAGTTACAAGCTCCTGGCCTTCGCCCTCGGCGCCGCCGTCGGCTGCCTGGCCGGCGCGCTGTTCGCGGTGCAGCTCGGCTCGCTCACGCCGACCAGCTTCAACATCCTGGTCTCCATCACCGCGCTGGCCGTGGTCATCCTGGGTGGGATGGGGAGCATCCCCGGCGTGATCGTCGGCGCGCTCGTGCTGATCGGCATCCCTGGGTTCCTGAGCGAGTTCGAGGAGTTCCGCCTGCTGATCTACGGGGCGGTCCTGATCGGCATCATGGTCCTGCGGCCGCAGGGCCTCATCCCGAACGTCCGTCGCATGCGTGAGCTGCACGAGGAGGACGTCGAGCAGGATGAGTGGCTGCACCGCGGGGATGAGACTACGCCGGCGGTGACCGTCACCCCCGGGACTGGAGGTGGCGAATGAGTCTCCTCGAGATCGACGGACTGTCCAAGCACTTCGGGGGCCTGAGCGCGGTCGACGACGTCGACCTCCAGGTCGAGGAGGGCGAGATCCTCAGCGTGATCGGCCCGAACGGAGCCGGCAAGACCACGCTGTTCAATATCGTCACCGGCCTGTACGAGCCGGACAAGGGGTCGATACGGTTCGACGGTCATGAGCTCGTCGGGCTCAAGCCAAGCCAGATCTGCCGGCTTGGCATCTCCCGGACGTTCCAGACCGTCCGCCTGTTCCCGAACATGACCGTGCTCGAGAACGCTATGGTTGGCCAGCACAGCCGCACCCGCTCCGGGGTGCTCGGGGCGATCCTGCGGACGCCAGGCACCAGGCAGGAGGAGCGACGCGCGCGGCAGCAGGCGCACGAGGCGCTGGCGTTCTTCGGCAGTCGCCTGGTCGGGTACAGGGAGGACCAGCTGGGCTCGATGCTGTCGTACGCCAACCGGCGGCGGCTCGAGATCGCGCGGGCCATGGCCACGGAGCCCAAGCTCATCCTGCTCGACGAGCCCGCCGCCGGCATGAACCCGAGAGAGACAGAGGAGCTCACCCAGCTGATCGGCAAGCTGCGGGAGGAGCGCGGCTACACCATCATCGTTGTGGAGCACGACATGCGGGTGGTCAGGGGCGTGTCCGACCGTGTGGTCGCGCTCGACTACGGGCGCAAGATCGCCGAGGGCACCTTCCAGGAGGTGTCCACCGATGACCGCGTCATCGAGGCGTACCTTGGCAAACGCGCGGTGGAGGCCGGATGAGCGGCGACGGCTCCGTCCCCGTCCTGGAGCTGCGTCACGTCAGCACGCACTACGGGCTGATCGCGGTGCTGCGCGACGTGAGCCTGGAGATCCGCCCTGGGGAGATCGTCTGCCTGCTCGGCGGCAACGCCAGTGGCAAGTCGACCACGCTGCGGACCGTCCTCGGCATGGTGGTGCCGAGCGAGGGCGAGGTCCTGTACCAGGGCAGGCCCATCGGCGGCCTGCCCACCACCGAGATCGTGAGCCGGGGGCTGACCATGGTCCCGGAGAACCGGCGCCTGTTCTCCCGCATGAGTGTGCGGGAGAACCTCGAGCTCGGCAGCTACCTGCGCAAGGACAAGCAGAAGGTCAAGGAGGACCTGGAGCGCGTGATGGAGCTGTTCCCGCGCCTGCGCGAGCGAATATCGCAGCGGGCGGGGACGCTCTCCGGGGGGGAGCAGCAGATGGTGGCGATGGGGCGGGCGCTGATGGCCGATCCCAAGGTGCTGCTGATGGACGAGCCCTCCATGGGGCTGGCCCCGGTCCTGGTGGAGCAGGTGTTCCAGATCATCCAGGACGTCAACCAGATGGGCACCACCATTTTCCTGGTCGAGCAGAACGCCCACATGGCGCTGTCCATCGCCGACCGCGGCTACGTGCTGCAGACTGGCCGGATCGTCCTGGGCGACACCGCCAAGGATCTGATCGAGAATCCCGTGATGCAGAAGGCGTACCTGGGCGAGCTGACCTGAACCTCGGGCTCGAGCTGTGGTGTAATGCCCGGTCGTGCAACATTAGACATTCGCCCGCAGGTGGATGCAGGCGACCTGAGACGGAGGGCAAGGCATGGTGGGAATCAAGGGAAGGCATGGCGGGTTGCTGGCGCTGGTGGCCGGCGTCGCGCTGCTGCTCGCCGCCTGCGGCGGCGGCAACAAGAGCACGTCGTCGGGCAGCAGCAGTAGCGGTGGCCTCACCCAGCTTGGGCAGAAGCTGCCGTCCTCGATCCAGCAATCAAAGGAGATCAAGGTCGGCTCCGACATCGAGTACCCGCCGGTGGAGTTCTTCAAGGAGGGCAC
This sequence comes from bacterium, assembly GCA_046727955.1. Lineage (GTDB taxonomy): Bacteria > Actinomycetota > CALGFH01 > CALGFH01 > CALGFH01 > DASVXQ01. The sequence goes on from JBKPDO010000184.1 coordinate 10,294, forward strand.
CCAGGAGGTCCAGGGCTTCGACTTCGACCTCGCCCAGGCGATGGGACAGAAGCTCGGGGTCAAGGTGACCTTCATCAACGACACCGACTTCGCCGGCATTCTGGGGGCGCTGGCGGCCGGGCGCTTCGACATCGTCATGTCGGCGATGAACGACACCCCTGAGCGACGCGCCAAGGCGGTCGACTTCATCGACTACTTCAACGTCAACACCGGGATCCTGGTCGCCAAGGGCAACCCCAAGGCCATCAAGACGCTCGACGACCTCTGCGGCCAGACCGTCTCGGTGCAGAAGGGCACGGTCCAGGAGGACCCGATCCTCAAGGACCAGCAGGGCAAGTGCACCAGCGCGGGCAAGGCCAAGGTCAACGTGCTGGCGTTCGAGAAGGACGCCGACGCGGTGCAGCAGGTCAAGACCGGCCGCGCCGTCGCCGTCCTCGAGGACCTGCCGGTGTCGGCCTATAACGCCAAGACCGTGGGTGGCGGCAGCGCCATGGAGGTCGCCGGTACCACCGTTGAAGCCGCCGGCAAGTATGGCATCGCGGTGCTCAAGAGCAACACCCAGCTCCGGGACGCGCTCCAGGCGGCGCTCAAGGCCGTGATCGCCGACGGCAGCTACGATCAGCTCCTGCAGAAGTGGGGCATCCAGGCCGGCGCCCTCAAGACCGCTGACATCAACACGGGAACCTAGCGGGCGATGGCGGTCGTGGAGCAGGAGCCGGCGGGTGGCGCCGCGCGGATCCGCGCGGTCCCGGTCAGGCACTGGGGCCGGTGGCTCGGCGCGCTCGTCGTGTTCCTGCTCCTCGCCTGGCTGGTGCAGGCGGCGCTGCGGGCGCACGTCCTGGATTTCAAGGAGGTCCGGCGGTTCCAGTTCAGCCCGTTGATCCTCGACGGGCTGAAGAACACCGTGATCATCTCGGTGGCCGCCCAGGCCGTCGGGGTCGTGCTCGGGGTGACGTTCGCGGTGATGCGCCTGTCCAAGAACCCGGTGCTGAGCGTGGTCAGCTCGTTCTACATCTGGTTCTTCCGCGGCACGCCGGTGCTGGTGCAGCTGCTGTTCTGGTACAACGCGGTGCCGCAGGTCTTCAAGACCCTCACGATCGCCATTCCGGGCACGGGCGTCACCCTGTACACCACGCCGATGGTGAGCTTCATGACGCCCTTCATGGCCGCGTTCCTCGGCCTGGGGCTCAACGAGGGCGCCTACATGGCCGAGATCGTGCGGGCGGGCATCCTCTCGGTCGACGAGGGGCAGACCGAGGCCGCCCACGCGCTGGGGATGACCTCGTCGCTCACCATGCGGCGGATCGTGCTGCCGCAGGCGATGCGGGTGATCATCCCGCCGACGGGCAATGAGTTCATCTCCATGCTCAAGACGTCGTCGCTCGCCTCGGTGATCCTCTTCCACGAGCTGGCCAGGGCGGCGTCGGACATCTACTCGGTCAACTTCCTGGTCTTCGAGCTGCTGGTGGTCATCAGCATCTGGTACCTGCTACTCACCACCGTGGCCAGCATCGGCCAGTACTACATCGAGCGGCGCTATGCCCGGGGCACCTCCAGAGCCCTGCGGGACACGCTCGTGCAGCGCGTCGGGCGCAACCTGCTCCCCGGACGGAGGCGGCGCGAATGGGAGTGACCCCAGGAGTGACCCCAATGGTGCTGGCCCAGGGCGTGCACAAGCGCTTCGGCCGCCTGGAGGTGCTCAAGGGCATCGACCTCGAGGTCCAGCCGGGCGAGGTCATGGTGATCGTGGGCCCGTCGGGCTCCGGCAAGTCCACCCTTCTGCGCTGCATCAACCACCTGGAGAAGATCAACGCTGGCCGGCTGTACGTGGACGGCGAGCTGGTCGGCTACCGGCAGGTGGGGGACAGGATCTACGAGCTCAGGGAGCGGGAGGTCGCGCGCAAGCGCGCCGAGATCGGCATGGTGTTCCAGCGCTTCAACCTGTTCCCGCACATGACCGCGCTGGGCAACGTGATCGAGGCGCCGGTCCGGGTCAAGGGGACCTCCAGGGGGCAGGCGCTCGAGCGCGGGCGCGAGCTGCTGGCCCAGGTCGGCCTGGTGGACAAGGCAGACGTCTACCCGGCGCAGCTCTCCGGCGGCCAGCAGCAGCGGGTGGCGATCGCCCGCGCGCTGGCGATGGACCCCAAGCTCATGCTGTTCGACGAGCCGACCAGCGCGCTCGATCCCGAGCTGGTCGGCGAGGTGCTCGAGGCGATGAAGAAGCTCGCCGTCAGCGGCATGACCATGGTCGTCGTCACCCACGAGATGGGGTTCGCGCGAGAGGTCGGCGACGAGCTGGTGTTCATGGACCAGGGGGTGGTGCTCGAGGCCGGCAGGCCCGCCGAGGTCCTCAGCAACCCGAGGCACGAGCGCACCAAGTCGTTCGTCGCGAGGATCCTGTAAGGGCGCCAAGTCACCCTTGCGGCGGGATGAGGAGCCCGGGCGGGGACCGAAGGACCTTTGGCTCCGTTCGCACCTTCCCCGAGTGCGCTCGTTCTCTACTCGGTCCTTCGGACCCCCGCACCGGACGGACCAGCGGGGCCCCCGCAGGGGACCCCGAGAGATGGCAAGCTAACAGCCGCGCATGCTCGGGTCAACTTCCTGCGATCGTTGCCCGCCAAGGGATTTGCGCATCAGCGCAGGTCGCACCTGCGTCAATGGAAGTTGGATAGATGTATCTGGTTTCAAACGGTCGCTCAGTTGGGAAAGTACGGTTGGCCCCACTCCGGCGATCGATCTGCTTGCCTTGGAACTTGTCATCCCCTCCTCGTCCAGGTTCCTGCCGCGTGTCAGGCACGCTGTCGCCAGAGCGCTGCGTGGCCTGCCCAGGGACAGAGTTGACGACGTGCTGCTCGTCCTGGACGAGGCGGTCAGCAACGCCATCCGTCACGGCTCCCGTGCGGGCGAGCCGATCGAGGTGGCCGTGAACGTGGACGACGGCTGGATCGACATCCGGGTACGTGACCGCGGCCCGACCCCGGACCTGCCGCGATTACCGAGCGCGCCGCCGGGCACGCTGGCCACCGGCGGCCGCGGGCTCTGGCTGATCGCGCAGCTGGTCGACGAGGTGTGGCTGCGGCGCGCCGGTGAGGGCACCCTGCTGTGGGCACGCTGCCGGGTGCCGCCGTCCTCCACCCTGACCAGCGGGCACGGCCTGCGCTCGGTCCGCTGAGCCAGACCTTCGATCCACTCGTCCAAACTCGTCCACAACCTGGAGGATCCCGGCCTCCACGGTCTGGCGGCGCTGTTAGACTCGCCAAGTGGCAACGACATCCTCCTCCCGAGCGAACGCGGCCGCGGCCCCGAAGGCGGGCACCCGCGGCGGCGCGACCCAGCCTGCCCGGCCGCTCATTCTGCTCGACGGGCACAGCCTGGCCTACCGGGCGTTCTTCGCCCTGCCGAGCGACCTGCAGACCACCACGGGCCAGTTGACCAACGCCGTCTACGGCTTCACCTCCATGCTGGTCAAGCTGTTCGGCGAGGTCGCCTCCGACCGCATCGCGGTCTGCTTCGACCTGGGCCGCCCGGCGTACCGCTACGACGTGTACCCGGAGTACAAGGCCAACCGCCAGACGACCCCGAGCGAGTTCAGCGCGCAGATGCCGCTCATCCGCGAGGTGCTGGCGACGCTGTGCATCCCGGTCGTCGAGGTGCCCGGCTACGAGGCCGACGACGTCATCGCGACCCTGGTGGACCAGGCTGTCGAGGAGGGTGTCCCGACGCTGATCGTGACCGGCGACCGCGACATCCTCCAGCTCGTGGACGACAGCCGCGACGTGCGGGTGATGATGACCAGCCGGGGGATCACCGACACCAGGACCTATGACGAGGCCGCCGTGCTGGAGCGTTACGGCGTGCCGCCCAGCCGCTACGTCGACATCGCCGCGCTGCGCGGCGACCCGTCCGACAACCTGCCCGGCGTGCCAGGGGTGGGGGAGAAGACCGCGACCAGGCTGGTGGTCGAATACGGCAGCGCCGAGGAGGCGCTGGCCCACGCCGGGGAGCAGCCGGCCAGGCTGCGCGACAACCTCCTGGCCCACGCCGACGACGTGCTCCGCAACAAGCAGCTCGCCACGCTGCGCCGCGACGTGGCGCTGCCGGTCGGCGTCGACGACCTGCGCATGGGCGTCTGGGACCGGGGTGAGGTGCAGCGGCTGTTCGAGACCCTGGAGTTCCAGAGCCTGCGCGAGCGGCTGTTCTCCGCGGTCGCGCAGCCGGCGCCGTCGGACGTCGGCTTCGAGGTCGACGCCCACGCCCTCGAACCCGGCGAGCTGCCTGCCTGGCTCGGGGCGGTCGGGGCTGACGCGCCGGTGGCGCTGTCCGGCCGGCTCGAGACGGGGCCCGGCGAGGCCAGGCTGCTGGGGATCGCGCTGTGGGCCGCCGGGCACGGTGCCGTCTGGCTCGACCTCGGCCGGGCCGCGCCGGCCGACCTCGAGGCGCTCGCCGCCCTGCTGGCGGACCCGGAGCGGCCCAAGGTGGCCCACGACGCCAAGTATCTCTACCTGGCCGTGTGGGAGCGGGGCTGGAGCCTCGACGGGCTGGCGCTGGACACGGCGGTGGCCGCCTACCTCGCCTCGCCGGCGCAGCACAGCTACGACCTCTCCGACCTGGCGCTGCGCTACCTGCGCAAGGAACTGCGCCCAGAGGGCGCGGCCGAGGTCAGTCGCGCGGCGGGCGAGGGCACGCAGCTGGCGCTCGACACCTCGACAGAGGAGGACTGGCAAGAGCGCTGCCTGCGGGCGCAGGCGGTCGGCGAGCTGGGCGAGGCGCTCAGCGCGGAGCTCGCCTCGCTCGGGATCGAGCGGCTCGACCGCGACGTCGAGCTGCCGCTGGTGCCGATCCTGGCGAAGCTGGAGCGGACCGGGATCGCCATCGACCTCTCGGTGCTCGAGGAGATCGGCGACCGGCTGGAGTCGCGCATGCTCGACCACGAGGCGCGCGTCTACCAGCTGGCGGGGGAGAAGTTCAACATCGGCTCCAACCCTCAGCTCCAGGTGATCCTGTTCGACAAGCTCGGGCTGCCGAAGACCAAGCGCATCAAGACCGGCTACACCACCGACGCGGCCTCCCTGGCCCAGCTCGCCGGCATCCACCCGATCATCGAGGAGCTGCTCGGCTATCGCGAGGTGGCCAAGCTCAAGAACACCTATGTCGACGCCCTGCCGAAGCTGGTCAACCCCGCGACCGGCCGCATCCACGCGCAGTTCAACCAGCTGGTGGCCTCGACCGGCCGGCTCTCCAGCCAGAACCCCAACGTGCAGAACATCCCCATCCGCACCGAGCTGGGCCGTGAGATCCGGCGGGCGTTCGTCGCGGGCCCGAAGGCCGAGGGCCTGCTGGTCGCCGACTACGCTCAGATCGAGTTCCGCGTGCTTGCCCACCTCGCCGGCGACGACGCCCTGGTGGCGGCGTTCCAGTCCGGTGAGGACGTGCACAAGACCGTGGCCGGCATGGTCTGGGGACTGCCGCCGGACCAGGTCGACCGGGACCTGCGGGCGCGAGTCAAGATGGTCACCTTCGGCCTCGCCTATGGCCTGTCCGCCTTCGGCCTGGCGCAGGGGATCGGCATCACGCCGGAGGAGGCCAAGGCGCTGATGGAGGTGTACTTCGAGCGCTTTGGCAAGGTGAGGGCCTACCTCGACGGCGTGGTGACGCAGGCCCGCCGCGACGGCTACACGCAGACGATGCTGGGCCGCCGCCGCTACCTGCCGGACCTGGCCTCTGACAACTACCAGCGGCGGCAGATGGCCGAGCGCATGGCGCTGAACGCGCCCATCCAGGGGTCCGCGGCGGACATCATCAAGATGGCGATGGTGGCGGTCGACCGGGCGCTGGACGCCGAGGGGCTGGCGTCGCGGATGGTCCTGCAGGTCCACGACGAGCTGGTGTTCGAGGTGGCGCCGGGCGAGCGGGCGCATCTCGAGGAGATGGTGCGGCGCGAGATGGTCGGCGTGGTCCACCTCGAGGTCCCGCTCGAGGTCTCCACGGCCTTCGGCCGCTCCTGGGCCGAAGCACAGCACTGAGCCACGCTTCGCGCAGCTCAGCGCCGCGGGCAGGTCTATCCATGTGGGGGGAGCTCGCTCCCCCCACGGCGCGCGTCGCGCGCCGGGGCAGGTCTATCCATGTGGGGGGAGCTCGCTCCCCCCACGGCCCCCCAAGAGCGCCTGTGCCGTGGTCGCCGCAACGTGTTCAGCCGTGGAGGGTTGGGGCCGGCGCGGGGTCGAGGGCGATGCGCAGCCGCTTGTTGCCCTTGCCTTTGGACTCGTGGCCGACCACGTGCACCTGGCCGATCTCCCCGGTGCGGGCGACGTGGGTGCCGCCGTCCGCCTGGCGGTCGAGGCCCTCGATGTCGATCACGCGCACGATCTCCAGACCCGGCGGCAGCAGGTTGGTCTTGGTGCGGATCAGCTCCGGCCTGGAGGCGAACTCCTCCGGCGAGAGGAACAGGACGTGCACCGGCCGGTCGGCCTCGACCTCCTTGCGCAGAGCAGCCTCCACTGCCTCGGCGAAGTCCGCGCTCATGCTCGGCAGCTCGAAATCCATGCGCGCCCTGAGCGGCTCCATGTTGCCGCCGGTCACCAGCGCGCCGTGGTCCCGGCCGATCACGCCGGCGAGCGTGTGCAGGGCGGTGTGGGTCCGCATCAGGCTGTAGCGGCGCTCCCAGTCGACGCGGCCGCGGACGCTGGCGCCGACCGGCGGCGGCCCGCCTTCACCGCCGCCCTCGCCGCCCTCGCCGCCCTCGCCGCCCTCGCCGCCCTCGCCGCCGGCCGCGCCCTCCAGGAGCAGCACCAGCTCGCCCTCGCGGCGGGCCGTGCCGGTGACCGCCAGTTCGCGGCCATCGTGCTCGAGCATGCCGGTGTCGCTCGGCTGACCCCCGCCGCCCGGAAAAAAGGCACTGCGGTTCAGCACGACCCCGTCGGGACGCTGCGCCACGATCTCCGCGTCGAAGCTGGCCAGATACGCATCGCGCTGGTAGAGGGGCTCGGTCACGGCCTTGCACCTCTCCTCTCATGATGGGCTCGACTGACGCCATCGTGTCACGATCGCCGCGCGTCCCGTGGCGGCCACGACGGCGCTCGAGCGGCCGCCGCTCCCCTTCTCCTGGGAACTTCCAGCAAAGCCGCAGGTCATACGGGCGTAAGACGTTGACGCGGCGGTTGAACGGCGGCTACCATCTGCCGACCACGTGTGGGCTTTTCTGCCAGTGTGCTCAGACGCTGATCGCGTCGCCTCACCACCACGGAAATGTCCTCGCGGGAGAAATCTGTCCGACAGTCTAGGAGACGAGCAGTTGACCGAGTCCACCGACCGACCCTCGACCCAACCCGAGCCGACCGTGCAGACAATGCCCGGTGTGACCACCCAGGTGACGCAGAACGACATCGGCTCGGCCGAAGAGCTCGCCGCGGCCTACGAGGAGACCCTCAAGGACTTCAACGAGGGTGACATCGTCGACGGCTACGTGGTGAAGGTCGACCACGACGAGGTGCTGCTCGACATTGGCTACAAGTCCGAGGGTGTCATCCCGTCGCGGGAGCTCTCGATCAAGCACGACGTGGACCCGAATGAGGTCGTCACCCTCGGTGACCACATCGAAGCGCTGGTCATGCAGAAGGAGGACAAGGACGGCCGGCTGATCCTGTCCAAGAAGCGGGCTCAGTACGAGCGGGCCTGGGGCACGATCGAGAAGAAGAAGGAGAACGACGAGATCGTCGAGGGTACCGTCATCGAGGTCGTCAAGGGCGGCCTGATCCTCGACATCGGTCTCCGCGGCTTCCTGCCCGCCTCGCTGGTCGAGATGCGCCGGGTGCGCGACCTGCATCCCTACGTCGGCCGCACGCTCGAGGCGAAGATCATCGAGCTGGACAAGAACCGCAACAACGTGGTGCTTTCGCGCCGCGCCTGGCTGGAGGAGACCCAGTCCGCCACGCGCCGGGCCTTCCTGCACACCCTGCGCAAGGGCGAGATCCGCAAGGGTGTCGTCTCCAGCATCGTGAACTTCGGTGCCTTCGTGGACCTCGGCGGGGTGGACGGTCTGGTCCACGTCTCCGAGCTGTCCTGGAAGCACATCGACCATCCCTCCGAGGTGGTGGAGGTGGGCCAGGAGGTCGAGGTCGAGGTGCTCGACGTCGACCTCGAGCGCGAGCGGGTCTCGCTCTCGCTCAAGGCCACCCAGGAGGATCCCTGGCGGCAGTTCGCCCGCTCGCACCAGATCGGCGAGCTCATCCCGGGCCGGGTTACCAAGCTGGTGCCGTTTGGCGCCTTCGTCCGTGTCGACGACGGCATCGAGGGCCTGGTCCACATCTCCGAGCTGGCCGAGCGCCACGTCGACATCCCCGAGCAGGTCGTCAGCGTGGGCGACGAGATCACCGTCAAGGTCATCGACATCGACCTCGACCGTCGCCGCATCTCGCTCTCCCTGAAGCAGGCGCTCCAGGACCAGCAGCAGGTCACGGCCACCGAGGACGAGCTGGCGCTCGAGGAGGGCGCCTACGAGGGCTACGAGGGCGAATACGCTGGCTACGGCGAGGGCGACTACGCCCAGGGCTACTACGACGAGCAGGGCAACCTGATCGGCGTGGTGCCGGGAACCGCCATGGCGGAGGCCTTCCAGGAGGCCGGCTTCTACGACGGCAGCTACGGCGGCGAGAGCGACCAGGCCGCCGGGGAGCAGGCGGGCGAGGCGACGGCCGACCAGGGCCAGGCCGACCAGGGCCAGGCCGACCAGGGCCAGGCCGACCAGGGCCAGGCCGACCAGGGCCAGGCCGACCAGGGCCAGGCCCAGGGGCGGGCCCAGTCGGAGCAGGGCGGCCAGGCGGGCCAGGACGCGGACCAGGACCAGGACACCCTCGAGGACATCGTCGAGGACCTGAAGCGGAAGAACTCCACCGAGTAAGCGCTCCCCCTGCCGTGTCGCTGGCGCGGTCGGGGAGCCGAGCCACGACAGGGGGCGCCGGTGCTGCTGGTCGGGCTGACCGGAGGGATCGGCTCGGGCAAGAGCACGGTCTCGGCCATGCTTGCCGAGCGGGGTGCCGAGATCATCGACGCCGACCACATCGCGCGTGAGGTCGTCATGCCCGGCAGGGATGCCTGGTGCAAGATCCGCGACCACTTCGGGCCCGGGGTGCTGTTCGCGGACGGCTCGATCGACCGGCAGGCGCTGGCCGACATCGTCTTCGGCGACAAGAGCAAGCTCGCGCTGGTGAACGAGATCACCCACCCGGCGATCTTCAAGCGCATCGCGGACCGGCTGGAGGCCGCCAAGGACCGCGACGTGATCGTGGTGCTCGACGCCGCGCTGCTGATCGAGACCGGGCTCGCCCAGCGGGTGGACGTGCTGGTCGTGACCCACTCGCCCAAGGAGGTGCAGGTCGATCGCCTGGCCGCCATGGGCATGCCCGCCGCGCAGGCCAAGGCCCGCATCGCCGCGCAGGCCGCGCCGGAGGAGCGGCTGGCGCGGGCCGACATCGTGATCGACAACACCGGCTCGCTCGAGGACCTCGGCAGGCGGGTCGACGAGGTCTGGAAGGAGCTGGAGCGCTTGCTCGCAGAGCAGGCCGGCCGTTCCGGCTGATAGCCTCAGCGGCAATGAGCAATTCGACCGTGATCCCGAGCCCGCTCGAGTGCGTCTTCCTCGACGCAGGGGGCACGCTGCTGGCGCCTTGGCCGACCTTCGAGGGGCTGCTGGTGACGGTGGCCCGGGACCACGGCGCCAGCTTCCGCGAGGCGGAGGCACAGGCCGCGATCCTGAGCGTGGCCCGTCAGGCGGTGTGGCCGACCGACTGGACCGACCCCGCCACGCAGCGGGAGTTCTGGTGCGACTTCTACGTGGACGTGCTGGGGATCCTCGGCTACGCGGGCGACGGGGCCGCGCTGGCGGCCGCGCTCTATGGTGTGTTCTCCGACCCCGCCTCGTACCGGCTCTTCGACGATGTCCGCCCGGCGCTCGAGTGGCTGGCCGGGCGCGGCCTGAAGCTCGGCGTCATCTCCAACTTCGAGCCGTGGCTCAAGGAGGTGCTGCGCCGCGAGGGCGTGCTGCAGCTGTTCTCGGCGCTGGCGATCTCGGGGGTGCTCGGCGTGGCCAAGCCGGAGCCGGGCATCTTCCGCGCCGCCTTGGAGCAGGCGGGGGTGGCCCCATCCGCGGCCATCCACGTGGGGGACGAGCCGGAGATCGACGGGGCGGCGGCCCGGGCGGTCGGGATCACCCCGGTGCTGATCGACCGCTTCAGGCGGCTGCCGCCCGAGGTAGGCCCGCGCATCGGCTCGCTGACCGAGCTGGTCGAGCTCGTCGATGCTGGGGGGTAGCAGCCGTGGACCGGACCTTCTGGCGCGTCATCGCCACCGACGAGAAGGCTCTCCCGCAGGGCGAGTGGGTCGCGGAGCTGGCTCCGGAGCTGCTGTCGTGGCTCGGCTCGACCGACGCCGAGCTGCGCGACGAGCTCGCCTACCGGATCCTGGCCGCCTGGATCGAGCGCGAGCAGTTCGAGCCCGGCCAGCTCCGCGACATGGCCAGCAAGATGCTCGCCAACCTCCAGGTAGGCCTGGGGGAGAGCGAGGGCGACGCGGTCTTCCTGCGCTCCTACTCGACGCTGGTGCTGATGGAGATCGTGGCTTACGACAACGTCCACCCGTTCCTGCAGCGGGACGAGGTCGCGCGCGTGCTGGACACGGTCCTCGACTACCTGGGCCAGGAGTGCGACCTGCGTGGGTGGATCGAGGGGCCGGGCTGGGCCCACGCCATCGCCCACACGGCCGACCTGCTGATGATGCTGGGCCGCAACCTCCAGATGGGCCCGCCGGAGCTGGAGCGGCTGCTCGATGGCATCGCGGACCGGCTGCTGCAGCCCTGCGGGGTGGTCTTCGTGCAGCACGAGGACGAGCGCCTTGCCTACGCGGTGCTAAACGTGCTGCGCCGCGGGCTGCTGGGCCGGGGCTTCCTGGACGGCTGGCTGGGCCGCTTCACCCATCCCGCCGGCCGCGACTCCTGGCGGCTGGTCTACACGACGAACGGGGAGAGCGCCGCCCGCGTCAACGTCACCAGCTTCCTGCGCAGCCTCTACTTCCAGCTGATCCTGACCGAGGAGCCGCCGCCGGACGCCGACGAGCACCTGGCCGCCGTCCTGGCCACCCTCGAGCGCATGGACATCGGCTTCTACGCCCTTGGCTGAGGCACCCGCCCTACCGGGCGCCAGATGACCCGGCCGGACGCGGGTGAGCGGGGCACAGGCGCTCTTGGGGGGCCGTGGGGGGAGCGAGCTCCCCCCACATGGATAGACCTGCCCTGGCGCGCGAAGCGCCTCGGGCCGTCCGGGCCGAGCTGAGCCGCTCCACGCCGCTGATCGACAGCCGGTTGGAGCCGACTCCGGTGATGCGGGCGGCTCACTCTACCGCGGGCGGCGGTAGACCGGCGGCTGTCGGGACCGACTCGTAGACTGGACATCGACCGTGGAATCCCGCCACAGCATCGGAGTACGGATGGGAACGTTCAAGCTCAGCCCGGAGATGCCGCCTCCGGCGGGCGACCAGCCGCGGGCCATCGACGAGCTGGTCGAGGGGCTCGAGGGCGGCGAGCAGGCGCTCACCCTGCTGGGCGTGACCGGGTCGGGCAAGACCCGGGCCATGGCCGGCGTGATCGAGCGGCTCGGCCGGCCGGCGCTGGTCATGGCGCCGAACAAGACGCTGGCGGCGCAGCTTACCAATGAGTTCAAAGAGCTGTTCCCGGACAACGCGGTCGAATACTTCGTCTCCTATTACGACTACTACCAGCCCGAGGCCTACATCCCGCAGACCGACACCTACATCGAGAAAGACTCCTCGATGAACGAGGAGATCGACCGGCTGCGGCACTCGGCCACCAGCGCGCTGCTGACGCGGCGGGACGTGATCATCGTCGCCTCGGTGTCGGCCATCTACGGCCTCGGCTCCCCGGAGGAGTACCGCGACCAGATGCTGTTCCTCCAGGTCGGCGAGGAGTACGACCGCGACCGGATACTGCGCAAGCTGGTCGACATCCACTACGACCGCAACGACCTGAACTTCGTCCGCGGCAAGTTCCGGGTGCGCGGCGACACCCTCGAGGTGTTCCCGGCCTACGAGGAGCGCGCCATGCGGATCGAGCTGTTCGGCGACGAGGTCGAGCGCATCCTGGTGCTGGACCCGGTGACCGGCGAGGTCGTCGGCGAGCGCAAGGAGCTGTTCGTCTTCCCTGCCTCGCACTACGTGGCCGGCTCCGAGCGCATGCGGCGGGCCATCGCCGCGATCGAGGCTGAGCTGGCCGAGCGCCTGGCCGAGCTGGAGGGCGAGGGCAAGCTGCTCGAGGCGCAGCGCCTGCGCATGCGCACCACCTACGACCTGGAGATGCTGCGTGAGGTGGGGGTCTGCAACGGCATCGAGAACTACTCGCGCCCCATCGACGGCCGCTTGCCGGGCACCCCACCCCATACCCTGCTCGATTACTTCCCCGACGACTTCGTGCTGTTCGTCGATGAGTCGCACATCACCGTGCCGCAGATCGGCGGCATGTACGAGGGCGACCGCAGCCGCAAGGTGACCCTGGTGGAGCACGGCTTCCGGCTGCCGTCGGCGCTCGACAACCGGCCGTTGCGCTTCGACGAGTTCCTCGACCGCATCGGCCAGCGCGTCTTCGTCTCGGCGACCCCCGGCCCCTACGAGCTGCGCGAGTCGAGCCAGGTGGTGGAGCAGATCATCCGGCCAACCGGCCTGGCCGACCCCGAGGTGGTCGTGCGGCCCACCAAGGGACAGGTCGACGACCTGATCCACGAGGTCAAGCTGCGCGCCGACCGCGACCAGCGGGTGCTGGTGACCACCCTCACCAAGAAGATGGCCGAGGACCTCACCGACTACCTGCTCGAGATGGGCCTGCGCGTGCGCTACCTGCACTCCGAGATCGACACGGTGCAGCGCATCGAGATCCTGCGCGACCTGCGGCTCGGCGAGTTCGACGCGCTGATCGGCATCAACCTGCTGCGCGAGGGCCTCGACCTGCCCGAGGTCACCCTGGTCGCCATCCTCGACGCCGACAAGGAAGGCTTCCTGCGGTCCGGGACCTCGCTGGTCCAGACCATCGGCCGCGCTGCCCGCAACGTCGACGGCCAGGTGATCATGTACGCCGACGAGGTCACCCCGTCGATGCGGCGCGCGATCGACGAGACCAACCGCCGCCGCCAGCTGCAGATCGAATACAACCAGGCCAACGGCATCGATCCGCAGACGGTGCGCAAGCGTGTCACGGACATCATCCAGACGCTCCGCGGCGAGGAGGAGGGCACGGCCGCGGGCGGCCGCGCCCGCAAGGGCCACGCCCCCACGCCGGCCCGGGGCCGGGCGGGGCGCCTGTCTCTTATACACATCTGACGCTGCCGACGACTCCGTATTAGTGTAGATCTCGGTGGGGGCGGGGTGATTTTATCGGGGGGGGGGGGGGGGGGGGGGGGGGGGGGGGGGGGG
>JBKPDO010000185.1:0-5192 GCA_046727955.1 bacterium
GCTGGCTGGGCCGGTTTCGTCGGCTCAGCAAGGACTACGAGTTCCTGCCGGCGACCTCGGAGGCGGTGATCTACCTGGCCATGGTCCAGATCCTGACGCGCCGCCTCGCTGAGAGCTAATGCCTTTTCAGACACCCTCTACAGAGCTTCGCGGTAGTTGGTGAATGCTATGGTCGGAAGCCCCGCACAACAAGGTTGGCTCTTGGTGCGTTACGCGGCGGTGGAGAGCACTTCTGATCGCGGGTATCCAGAGAAGACGTGGGCGGCGAGAGGAATCGCCACGCCGAATCCTGCCCTTAGGCGCAAATGGGCCTCCCGCTTGTCAGGGCTATATACCTACAACCCACTCATGTGGACGGCGCAATCGCCGGGGGGCGAGCGCGGACGAGCCCGACCAGCACTACCAGCAGGCCGGCGATCCCGGCGGTATTCAGCACCATGCCCATGGCCGGAGCGTTCATGGCCACCACGGTGACCCAGGGCTCGACGATCGAGGTGATAGCCAAGATACGGACCCAATAGACCGGCTCCCAATAGACCGCCTCGCGCTCAGCGGGGACGAGGGCCAACCCAACAGACCCGGCCGTCAGCGCGACCACGCCTGCCGCGTGGAGCAGCAACAGCGCGGGCAGCCCGCAGAACTCCTCACACACCGCGGGCCACGCCAACAGGTAGAAGAAGCCGTGGGCTGGGAGCGCCACCAGCAGGGCGCTCACCGCCACCGACAGCAGCACCCGGCCGACCAGGGCGTGCCGCCGCGCACGGCCGGCCAGGCCCCGTCCTCGAAGCATCGGCGGCCACCGGGCCGCATGCAGCAGGAACGCGCCGGCCATACCGGCGGCGAGGGCGGCGCTGGCCGCCAGCTTGCCCCCGCCGAGCAGGGCGAGGAGCCGCTGGAAGAAGCCGCCGCCGGGCCCTTGCAGGCCCTGGGACGCAAAGATCCACACCGTATTGGCCGCGACCGCGCTGGCGATCAGGGCCACGGCGGCCACAGCCAGCCAGCCAGCGCTGGGTCTGCCGGTCGGCGGGTCGGCCTGAACCCGTGCCATGCCGCTCACCTCCTGTCACCGCCGGTGTGCTGGTGCGTGGCGCTCCGGAGCCGGTCGCAGCTGCAAGGCGCGGGTGGCGCTGCCGCGCAGCTTCGCGCCGGTCCGGCCACCAAGGCTCCCTACCGGCCGCCTTAGTCCGCCAGCATCCAGCTGATCACCACGGCGGCCTGCGGGTCCATGGGCGATCACCCGCATCTGCGACGGAGGGTCTACCCAAATCGAGTGGGTACTTGCGGCATCGATCCTGATCAAGGGCCAAGGTCCCCCGCCGTACAAGTTAGAGTCTTCTGGGTGGTTGCGATAGGTTCGCCAGGTGGAGGGCGATTCGACACTCGACGAGATCCTGGCGAAGGTGCTCGACCGGGTCCTGCCGCACCTGGGTGAGCGGCAGCGGCGCCTGTGTGCGGGGCGGTCGCCCGCACCCTCGGCCATAGTGGGGTGACCCGGGTCGCCGAGCTGGCAGGGCTGTCGGTGCCGACCGTCAGCCGTGGCGCCAGGGAGCTGGACGAGCAGCCCGACCCCTACGGACGGCACCGCCGCGCCGGTGGCGGGCCCAAGCGGGCGCTCGACGCGCAGCCGGGCCTGCTTGGGGCGTTGGACCGGCTGGTCGACCGACACCCGCGGTGACCCCCAATCGCCGCTGCGCTGGACGACCAAGTCCACCAGGCACCTGGCCCAGGCCCTTGGCGCGCAGGGCTTCCAGGTCGCAGACGACACCGTCACCCCGGCTGCTCAAGCAGAGGGGTATCGGCTGCAGCGCACCCGCAAGACCCTCGGAGGGCGCGGGAGCACCCGGATCGGGACGCGCAGTGTGGCTACTTGAACCAGCAGGCCCGCCAGCACCCGCCCCGCCGGCTGGCCGGTCGTCTTGGTCGATACCAAGAAAAAGGAGGTGCGACACGAGGGTGCACGTTGCGAGTGAGCGCGCGTTGGTGGGTCGGCGTGCTGTCGACGCGCAGCTCCGGGTCAGTGCTCGCAGACCCGTCCCCGACCCTGACGTGCGCCGCCGGTAACGGCGGAGTTCGAAGCATCGGGGACAAGCCCAAGGGCGCCCGTTCCATCCGGGGGCCACAGGTGAGGGGAAGACCGGACGGGCGAAGACGATGAACCTCCGTATGCCTCGTGATCTTGAGCCCTGTGGATGGGTGGTCGTGCCAGGGTGCAGGACTGGCGCTGGAAAGCGCAGGCGACGGCCGGGGACTCCTTACCGGCCGTGGGAGCACCGCCGTCCCGGGGCAGAGGAGGCGCCCACCCCGGTCGCGTCTCGCGCGTGGGCAACGTGGAAACCCCGTCAGGGTCCAGCCGCCCAGGCGGCTGGACGGCCGACCGCAAGGAAGGTTCAAGCCCTGGCGGGAACAGGATGGCCAAGAAGCGAATGCCGGCACGCCGAAAGGCAACAGGAACCCGGGGCGCATGACCGCTCCCGCCAGCGGTCGCCACGCATAACTGGCCGGATACCAGGCAGCTGCCTGGGCGCGAAAGCGGGCTGACGTGGCCAGGTGGGACGTGGACAGCGGCTGCATGATGGACGCCAGTACCAACGGGCAAGTTAGACGCCTGGCCGCAAGGTCACGGTGAACGGACCGGAGGACGTCCCTTGGGACGGATGGCGACTGGACTGAAGCCTCCCACGGCCTGCTTGCGCCGTATGCCATGCAAGTGGCACGTGCGGTGCTGAGGGGGCCCCGGCGCAGCAATGCGCCGGGGCTACCCGACCTGGTCGGCAACCACGCCAATGGTGGTGCCCGGGTGGCAGCCGACTGGCGAGCCGGTCCAGGTCCAGGCGCACGACTTCCCCGACCCCCCGCGCGGCAAGGCCATCCCCTACGGCGTCGACGATCTTGGCGCCAACACCGGCTGGGTGTCGGTCGGGCGTGATCACGACCCCGCCGCGTTCGCGGTGGCGACCCTGCGACGGTGGTGGGAGCGGGTCGGTCGGGTCGCCTACCCGCGGGCGGACCGGCTGCTGGTCACCGCCGACGCCGGTGGCAGCAACGGCTACCGGCTGCGGCTGTGGAAGACCGAGCTGGCCCGGTTCGCCGCCGACACCGGCCTTGCGGTCACGGTCTGCCACTTCCCGCCGGGCACCTCCAAGTGGAACCGGATCGAGCATCGGCTGTTCAGCCACATCTCGATGAACTGGCGTGGCCGGCCGCTGGAAAGCCACCAGGCGGTCGTGGAGCTGATCGGCGCCACCATGACCAGGACCGGGCTGACCGTCCGCGCCGAGCTCGACCCTGCTGCCTACCCAAGGGCAGCAAGGTCGCTGACAAAGAGTTGGCCGCGGTGGCGATCCACCGGCATGCATTCCACGGGGAATGGAACTACACGATTGCTCCCGATCCGCTTTCCCAACCCCGTGACCCGCAACCTTATCGTGCGGTCTGCCCTTATGCTCCCCGGCATGAGCCGAGCAGCTATCTCACCCAATGGCCGGGTGCTGCGGCACCCGGGAGACCTGCAATGGTTGGAACGCCGCCGCCTGCAGGCCGCCGACCTGTTCGCCCAGGGCAAGACCCGTGCTGAGGTCGCCGACAAGCTGGGCGTGTCGGCGCAGACCGCGGGCCGCTGGTATGCGCGCTGGCGCGACGGTGGCGTGGCCGGGATGCGCACCGCCCGCCAGGGCAAGCCGGCCCAGCTTGGCCCCGCCCAGCTGGCCAAGGTCCGGCGGGTGCTGGATGGTGGGCCGGTGGCGGCGGGGTTCGACAACGACCTGTGGACGCTGGCGCGCATCGCCGAGGTGATCCAGCGGGTGACCGGGGTGGCGCACCATCCCGGGCATGTGTGGCGCATCCTCAATGCGATGCGGTGGAGCCTGCAGCGCCCGGCCCGCAAGGCCGTCGAGCGTGACGAGGCCGAGATCGCCCTGTGGGTCGCCGAGGAGTGGCCGCGGATTGTGCAAACGCCCAAACGCGCAGAGCCTGGCTGTGTTTCATCGACGAATCGGCAGTAAAGCTGACCCCGCCGGTCCGGCGGACTTGGGCGCCGCGGGGCCACACGCCGGTGCTGCGGCACCCCTACCGGCGTGGCAAGCAGATCTCGATGTGCGGCATGGTGGCCTACCGGCCTGGCGAGGACGAAGGCAAGCCGGCGGCCTGGATGGGGTTCGACCTGCTGGAGGGCGCCTACGACACCGGGCAGTTCATCCGCGTGCTGGACGGCCTGGGCGACCAGCTCGGTCACCAGGCGGTGACGGTCATCTGGGACAACCTCGGCGCCCATCACGCCGGTGACCTGGAGGACTGGGTGGCGACCCAACCGTGGTTGAAGCTTGCGTATCTGCCGTCGTACGCGCCGGAGCTGGACCCGGTGGAGGGGTTGTGGGCCAACCTGAAGGGCTGCGAGCTGGCCAACCGTTGCTGTGCTGACCGCCAGGAGTTGATCGCGACCGCGCAGGTCGGCTCGATTCGTGTGCGTCGTAATCCGGATTTGCTGCGCAGCTTCCTGGCGGGGACGGGCCTCACTTTATGAATCACCAACTACCGCGAAGCTCTGTAACGGCACCTTCCGCCCGCTCGACGAGGTCGCCGTTGAGATCATCAAGGTCGCGCTGCCTTCGTGAGGCCCCTCGACGATGGCCGGGTGCGCCGCGAGCCCGGCGCCGCTCCACCTGGGACCATACGGAGGGAGGAGGTGGGGTCGGCCGGGGGCCCGGGGATCTCGAGCAGCTCCCGCCACTGACACGATCCTGTCGCCGTCCACTGACACGAACCTGTCGCGTCACAGTGACGCGCGGGGTTTGTGGCGGCACTCGTGCAGGGTTATTGGCAGCAGGCACGCAAGGATACTGGCAGCAGGGTCTGCCACGGCAGACGGCTCTCTGATCGGCGTCGCCCTGACGGGCTCGGCCGAAGCCTGCGGCAGCAACGAAGTTGCTCTGATCCTCGTTTGAGCCTGCTTCGATTCAGGCGCTGCACGCCCCTGGTCTGTTCCGGGTGTCGGTTCTCAACCAGGCGACGCAGGCTGCAGCGGCGGGTCAGCTGCCGCCAGCTCCTCCAGCGACCGGGCCAGGCCCTCGGGAGCGGAGAACATCTGCCAATGCCCCCCAAGACGCTCCAGGAAGCGCCACTGCGGCCCGGCGAGCTCGCGGAACCAGGGATGACCGCTGGCGATCATCTCGCGCACCTGCACCAGCGGGATGGTG
>JBKPDO010000186.1:0-1894 GCA_046727955.1 bacterium
GGCCGTGCACAAGATCAGCGCGCTGCCAGTGGTGAGCGGCACCGGGTGGGTGGTCGGCGTCGTCTCCGAGGCCGACCTGCTCCGCAAGCAGCAGTACCAGGCCGACTATGACGGTGACAGCTGGCTGGAGCGCCGCCGCCAGCGGGAGGCGCGCGCGAAGGCGGCCGGGCGTACCGCCGCGGCGGTGATGTCCGCGCCGGTGATCACGGTCGACCCGGACGCGACCGTGGTGATGGCGGCCAAGCTGCTGGCGCGCCATGGGATCAAGCGGCTGCCGGTGGTCGACGAGGGGCACCGGCTGGTCGGCATCGTGAGCCGGGCCGACCTGCTGCGGCTGTTCCTGCGCGACGACGAGGCGATCCGCCGTGAGGTCGCCGAGGAGGTGCTGGCGCGGACGCTGTGGCTCGACCCGCACACCGTGACGGTCGCGGTCCAGGACGGGATCGTCACGCTCAGCGGGCGGCTGGAGCGCAAGAGCCTGGTGTCGACGGCCGTGCACCTGACCCGGCGGGTCCCCGGTGTGGTCGACGTGGTCAGCCAGCTCAGCTTCGACCGGGACGACGACCGGCCCGAGCCCGCGCGCGCCCGCTCCTGGGTCCCGTGAAGTCGCCAATCCCGGATGGCGACACGCCGGGCCAAGCATGGAGGTGATGAGCAGATGCGAGTGTCACAGCGTTGCCGCCATGTGCTGGTCACCACGGTTCTAGAGGAGACCCTGCTGGGCGCCGCGACCCGCATGAACTGGTACCGGGTCGGGGCCCTGCCGGTGTACCGCCGCCACCGGCTGGTCGGCATCGTCACCGAGCGCGACGTGATCGCCGCGCTCGCCGACGGCGCCGACCCCGCCACCACCAGGGTCGCCGACTACATGACCGACCGGCCCGTCACCGTCCGCCCCGACGAGGACCTCGAGGTGGCGGCGCGGCGCATGGCCGAGCTGGGCGTGCGGCACCTTCCCGTGGTCGACGGGGACCAGCTGGTGGGCGTGCTGTCCATCCGCGACCTGCTAGCACCGGCGTCGCCGCCGGCCGCGGCAGGCTGAGTGGCGAGGCACGCCGACCACGCCGTCGACGGCGCTGGTCAGCCGGACGATCTCCTGGGCGAGGCTGCGCCGCTGGACCTTCCCGGTCAGCGTCACCACACCCTCGTGCACCTGGACGTCCACGTCGCCCTCGGGCACGTCGAGGTCCCGCCGGTGGGACCGACGCGCACCGGCCGGACGGCCCTGTACGGGTGGTCCACCTGTCCCTGGAGCGCCGCCGGCCGGTGCCGTAGCGTCGTCGCACGGTAGACCTGACAAGGAGACGAACAGCGAGGTGAGCGCGGTGAAGGTCGAGTCGATCTACCACCCGAGGGTCGTCACGGTGCAGGCGGACGAGCGGCTCGCCGCCGCCGCGGCGCGCATGCAGGACAGCCAGGTCCGCTCGCTGGTCGTGGTCGACGGGCGCCGCTTCGCCGGCATCCTCACCGAGCACGACCTGGTGCGGGCGGTGGCCGAGGGCGCCCAGGCCGAGCTGGCCACCGCGGGCGAGTACATGACCGAGCAGCCAGCCACCGTCGCGCTGGACACCGACGTTCGCGAGGCGGCGCTGCTGATGCTGGAGCTGGACTGCCGTCACCTGCCGGTGGTGCATGCCGGCGGGGTGGTTGGCATGGTGTCGCTGCGCGACCTGGTCAGCAACGTGCTGCGGGCCGCCTGAGCAGCGCCGGGGCCGGCCGCTGCTCGAGCGGTCACCTCCTCGCCGCCTGCTGGTCGGTCAGGCGCCGGATGGCCTGGCCCGTCTGGTCCAGGAAGTCCTTGATGGTAGCCTCGGCGACCCGGTGCAGCAGGGCGCGGTCGGTGGCGTGCCCGACGGTGCCCAGCGGGGGCCGGTAGCTGGCGTTGAGCGCGAGC
>JBKPDO010000187.1:0-8657 GCA_046727955.1 bacterium
GCCACCGCCTGACCGACCACCCGGCGGGGTCGCCGGGGCCCGCCGCCAGCGCCGTCGACCGGCACCTGAGCGCGTCGCCCGAGGCTCTAGAGCGCCCGCGGACCGTCAGCGACATGATGGCGCGTCCATTCCGCAACGGCCGGTTAAACGTCAATCTGCCGCTAACGTTCGTCTGGTGGCAACCGCTGCGCATAGAGGCTGGCCAGGGGGCGAGTACGGCGCGGATTGGGCTTGAGCGTAGCCCCGTCGCCGAGCTGGGTCGCCCTCTCTGACTCACAGTAATGGCCGGTTGGCTCACGGCTGGCACAAGTGCGACGATCCGCCCATGAGAGGGTCACGCGCAGCCGTTTGGCGTACCGGCTGGCTGCTGACAGCGGCGGCGCTGGTCGCCGTGGCTCAATGGTTCGGTTGGTCACGGGCGGGCCACGCCCTGGCTGTCGTTGCCGATCCGGTCGGGCGGGCGGCGTGGCCGGCGGTCAGGGTGGGCTGGCCCTTCCTCCTGGCCGTTGTCACCTCGCTGCTGGTCGGTGTCCGTGGACGCAAAACCCTGCTTGGGGTCGTCGGCCGCGTTCGTCGGGGCATGACGGCAAGGCGCTGGCCGGCAGCCGTGGCCGCAGCCGTCGGGTTGCTGGAGTGCTGGTGGTGGTGCTGGTGGCGGCACCGCCGTGGTTTGTACACGACCGGTCGCTTGCCGGGCTGAAGGCCCAAAACGAGGTCCGCACGACCCTGCTGCAAGGGCTTGGCGGGGTAGTCCTGCTGGTGGGTGCGTACTTCACCTATCGGCAGCTCACCAACAGCCGCGAGCAGCTCCAGACCGCCCAGCAGGGGCAGATCACCGAGCGGTTCACCCGCGCGACCGACCAGCTCGGCCACGCCCAGCTTGACGTGCGGCTTGGCGGGATCTACGCGCTGGAGCGGATCGCGCGGGACTCGTCGGCCGACCGTGCCACGATCGGGGAGGTGCTGACCGCCTTCATCCGCAGCCATGCCCCCTGGCCGCCGCGCCTGGCCGGCCAGTACGTCGCTTCGGCACCGCTCGATGCGGTGCCGGAATTGCAGGTGCGGACTCCGGACGTGCAGGCCAGCCTGACGGTGCTGGGCCGAGGCGGCTTTACATCAGCGGGAGGCCAGGGCGACCAGCTTGACCTGCACAGCGCCGACCTGCGGCACGCGCGCCTCGGCGGCGCCCACCTGGAAGGGGCGAACCTCTCGGACGCTCACCTGGAAGCGGCACACCTCGACGACGCCCACCCCGAGGAGGCGTACCTCGGCGACGCTGACCTCGAGGAGGCATACCTCGGTAGCGCCGACCTGAAGGGGGCGTACCTCATGGGTGCCCACCTGGAGGCGGCGTTCCTCGGCGTTGCCGACCTGAAGGAGGCGTATCTCAGGGGTGCCAATCTGAAGCTGGCGAACCTCAACTACGCCCACCTGGAGGGCACGGACCTCGGCCACGCCCACCTGGAACGGGCGCAGCTCTTGGGCGTCCACCTGGAGCGGGCGGACCTCTACGGCGCCGACCTGCGGCACGCGCGCCTCGGCGGCGCCCACCTGGAGGGGGCGGATCTCGGCGGCGCCCACCTGGAGGGGGCGGATCTCGGCGGCGCCCACCTGGAGGGGGCGACCGCTGACAGCGACACTGGCTGGCCGGAGAAGTTCGATTGGCGCGCAGCCGGCGTCATCGTTGCGGGCGAGGACACCACCGCAACCTCACACTAGCGGCGTAACCAGGTCAGCCGATGGCGCGCTCGTGACCGTCACGGTCTGCACGCTCACGCGCCAACCGATCACGCATGGAGCGGTGCCCCTCGTCGCGGCTGGGTCGGGACTGTCCGCTCGCGTGGTCGCGGTCCACGTCGGGCCGCTCGCGCCCGGCACGCTCCTGGCGCTCCTGGTTTTGGTGGTGGCGAGTCCGCTCGGCGGCCCGGTCGATCGCCTGGCGGATGCTGCGCCACGCCTGGCGCTGCTCGAAGTCGACCCCTGGGCCGTGGGGTTGCTCGCCGATGGCCCGTTCGGGGTCGCTGACGTGGTGGCGCTGCCGGTAGTCCTCGACCTGGGCCAGGGTCCGGCGCCAGGCGCGGCGACCGCGCACGCTGGCGGGCGGCTCCCCAAGCTCGTGCAGGTAGGCGGGCCGGTCGGGGCCGGGGAGCAGCTCGGCGGCGCGGCGCCGGGCATGCCGGCGCCAGCCCTCCTCACGCATGACCTCGCGGTGGGCGCCCAGGATGTCAGCGTGGTCTTCTTGCCATGCGTCGTGTTCGGCTTGGGCGTGGCGGGCCTGGCGTGCCCGGTCGGCGGCGCGGTCGGCCAGCCGGCGGGCCACCACCAGGGCCTCTTCGGCCAGGGCGCGGCGGTCGCGGGCCGCGGCCAGCTCCCGGCGCCGTCCAGGCAGCAGCCGCCCGGTGCCCTGGTCCAGGCTGGCGACCAGCGCACCGGCGTCCTCGGCGCGGCCGGTCGCCTGCGCCAGCCGATGCTCGGCGTCCTGGTGGCGGTCGCGGGTGTGGGCGACCAGGCGGGCCTGGTCAGCTGGGGCCTGGTCGATCAGCCGGGCGAGCCGGTCCCGCTCGGCGCGGAGCTGGTGGGTGGGCATGCCGCGCAGATCCAGGTTGAGGGTGGCGGCGGCGCCGACGTCGACCGCCAGCTGTTTGCTGCCGTCGCGGCGCAGGCCGTGGGCCATCTGCTCGGCGACGTCGCCCCGCAAGGGGTGGGGGACGTCCAGTTCGGGGGTATGGGGCTCGGGGTGGGTGACGCCGTAGAAGCGGGTGGTGCCGCGGGCGCGGGTGTCTTGCACCTCGTACCAGTTGCGGTCCTCGGCGGCGCTGACATACACCAGCGCGTGCTCGCGGGTCAGCCCCTGGGCCTTGTGCCCGGTGGTGGCATAGCCAAGGTCGATGGTGCGCCGGCCGGGGTTGTTTCTGGTCCACCAGCGGGGCCGCTCGTCCAGGTACGCGCGGGGCAGGGTGACCTGCCGGCCGTCCTTGCCCTCCAGCCGCACGGTCAGCTGGCGCTGTTCGGGGTCGACCGCGACGACCTGGCCGCGGCTGCCGTTGGCGACCCCCAGCTGGGCCAGCGCGTTCTTGCCGCACACCACCAGGTCGCCGAGCGCAACCGTCCGGTCATGGACCTGGAGACGCTGGGGGCCGAGCTGGCCGGCCTGGTCGCGGAGCTGCTGGCAGGCGGTGTTGAACTCATCCGCCATGCCGCGCAGCCGGGTCAGGATCGCGACCGGCTTGCCGGGGTCTGAAAGCGACTGCTGGAACAGCGGCCACCAGTCGGCGAGCATGGCCTGCTTGGCCTGGGTTGGGGTCTCGGTGGAGACCATGCGGCCGTGCTCACGCCAGGCGCCGATGGCGGCGTCGATGTCGCCGTTGCGGGCGTCTTCGGCGGCCTTGCGCTGCCAGGTGTCCCGCTGGCGGCGGTTGACGGTGAGCGTGCTGGCGCCAAGCCGCAGCCGCAGCCCGCGGAAGCCGCCGCCGGCCTCGATCGAGGCCAGCTGCCGGTCGTCGCCGACCAGCACCACCTTCGCGTGGGCCTGTTGGGCGTGGTCGAGCAGGCGGTCCAGCTTGCGGGAGCCGAGCATCGCGGCCTCGTCGACCACCAGCACCGTGCGCCGGTCCAACAGCGGACCATCCTGCGGCTCGCCCCGCGACAACCGTGCTTGTCGCCCGCCCCGCCCGTCCCGCTGCCGAGCAGGCCCACTTGCAGGGTGCCTGCCGCGACGGCCGTCCCGAGCTCGGCTGGTGGCGTGTTCTTGGTCCAGTTCCGCCAGGAGCCGGTCGACGGTGGCGGTGTCCTCGAAGCCCTCGGCACCAAGACACACCGCCGCGATCCCGGTCGGGGCGGTCCCGATTCACCCGGTAGCCCTCGAGTTGCCATGCGTGGCGGGCGACCCCCAGCGCGTAGGTCTTGCCGGTGCCTGGCTTTGCCGACCACCACCGTCACCCCGGCGCCGTCCTGGGTGATGTCGCGGACCATGGCGGCTTGGTCGTCGCCGATGGTGGAGTGGGTCTGCAGGGCGGCCCGCAGGGTGTCGTGGGAGCAGACCGCGGTCTGCTCGCCGGCGCGGCCGACCGCGGCATCGACCAGCCGCTGTTCGATGCCGAGCAGCTCGGGGGTGGCGTAGCGGCGCTCCCCGGCGGCGTGCTCGGGCATGACGCTGGTGGCCCGCTCGGCCAGGAACCGGTCGGCCAGCTGCGCCAGCTCGTCCGGGCTGACCTGGCCGGCCAGCTCGGCGGGCAGCTGCCCGCCAAGGGCGGCCAGCACGTCGCGGTGGGCGAACGTGGACGCCTGCTCGGTCAGCCCCTGCGGGCCGGCGAGCTGGTCGAACACCTTAGCGGTCGTCCGCTCGGACAGTCCCGTGGTGTCCTGTCCGCCGGGCTGTCCGCCGTCCCGTCCACGCCTGTCCGGTCCTGCGTCCAGTCCACTGGTGTCCCGTCCGGTGCCCGTTCGTCGCGGGTGCGGATCTGGACGGGTCCGGTGAGGTCGCGGACCAGCCGCTCGGGCTCGACCCCGAGCGTGCGGGCCTCGTCCTGCCAGCGGCCGTACAGCGTCTCGGGGGTCTCGTGCTGCTTGGGCTGGCGGGTGGCGTGGACGGCGAGCTGCACCAGCCGCCCGGTGCGCGGCTTACCCTCCTCACGCTCCAGCCGCGCCAGCTCCGCGGTGATCTGCTGGTGCCGCTTGGAGAACGCTTTGAGCACCTCGGGGGGAATACCCACTAGCTCCCGGTTGCCCCACCGGTCCGCCTCGGTCCAGCGGACACCAAGGGTGCGGGACAGCTCCTGCTGGTAGGCCGCCCGGTAGACCGCGTCCGCGGCGGCGCGGTGGTTGAGCAGGTCGCGGGAGTCCAGGGTGCGCCACTGTCCGTCCTCGCCGAGGGTGCGGTTGTGGATGATCAGGTGGGTGTGCAGCAGCGGGTCGCCCGCCCGGCTGGTGCGGTGGACAAACCCCGGTCGCCAGCAGCCCCGACCCTTGGACATGCTCGGCGCCGTGGCGGCCGCGGCGGGTGCCGACCTGCCCGTCCAGGTAGGCGCCCGCCTCGCGCACGGCGCTTTTGTGCGCGGCCAGGACCGCCGCGCCGGTCGCCTGGTCCCCAAGGCCGTACAGCACCGAGACGCTCTTGGTGGGACGCAACACCAGGTCCCAGGCGGGCATCGCGTCCGACCGTGGTGGGCGGCCGAGTTGTTCGCCGGTTTCGGGGTGGCGCCAGGCGAACAGGCGCTTGAACTCTTCCGCCGAGCAGGTCCCGGCAAGGCCGAGCGCGGCGGCGCTGCCACCAAGGTGCTCGCCGGGCGACTCGCCGTGGCCGGACAGGTACTCCTCGCGGTTGCGGGCGATCTCGCGGGTGTAGTAGTCGGCCCGCCCGGCCGACAGCTTGTGCAGGTCCGCCGTCATCGCCGCTCCGCCGGGCCTGCCACAACGATCCCGTCCACGTCGACCTCGTCGAGGTCGTCGTCGAGATCGTCGCCGACCTCCAGGTCGCCGGCCGCTCGGGCACACGCGGCGATCTCTCCAAGCGGCCGGATCGGCCGGGCGCTTCGGGTCGCCACCAGCCCAGCCGGCAGGCTCACCAGCTCCGCCTTGCCGTCCGCGCCGACCGGTCCCCACGCGTGCCACCCGGTCACCAGCACGGCCAGCCCATCCCGCAGCCGGTCGTGGTAGTCGGTGACCGCCCGCTGGGCGAGCGTACCCAGCCGGTCGGGGTCATGTGGCCGGCGTCGCCCACCCTCGCTGAGGGCACCGACGATCGCGTGGGTGTGCAGCAGCGGTTGGCGGGCCGAGTCCAGCGGGTGATCCACCGGCTTGGGCGGCGGGATGTGGGCCGCCTCGGCGAACCGCTCGACCACCAGCTCGACGGTGCGATGGTGGGCCGTGGTGAGCACCTGGTGCGCGCCGAGCAGGCGGTTGGCGGCGGCCAGGTCGCCGCGCCCACGCCGCAGCTGCGTGATCTCGGCGAGGAACTGGTTGCTGAGGGCCTCCGATAACACGCTCAGCGTCCGTGGCCGCACCAGCACCAGGTCCCAGCCGACCACCGTGCCGTGCTCGGCCCGCGGGTTCCAGCCGGCGGGGAGCTGGTGTCCGAACGCCGTCAGCACCGTGGCGTAGTCGTGCGCGTGGCTCGAGTCGATCGCCAGCAACCCGGATTGGACGTCGTTCACCAGTGGGACGTTGAACGGGGTGTTGTAGGGAAGAACCGCCATCGTGCCACCCTCCCGCATACGGCCAGGGGGTATGTTCTGCATCCCCGGATGCATACCTGTCGTGCCTTAAATGAGTGTAGCAGTAGGCGGTGACTTGACAGGAAATGCTAGTGCATGGAGGGTTGAGCTGGAAGGCTGGCAGATGCGAGACGACGAAGCTGGTTGTGTAGCGTTTGTGCTGGTAGTGGGAGGTTCTGAGCTGAGAGACGATCCTGCTGACGATCAGTAACGGAGGCTATCTGAGGACTTCGGCCGCTGCAAGAGGTGCCTAACGATGCCTATTTCTGCTCTCTATTGGTGTTGGTCTTTGTGTCAATCAGTGCGCCCATATACTCGGCTGCCGCGCGGTCAGCGTCGCTGACTCGGTGCATGTAACCGCTCGTCACCGCAAGGCTGCCGTGGCCCATCCGCTCCCGCACCGTGCCGGCCTCCGCGACGGCGCCGAGCTGCGTCGCCATGAAGTGCCGAAGCCCATACAGCGTGTAGTCGTGCCCGAGGCGGCGCACGAGGGCCGTGAACCATTTGCTGACTGTGTCCGGACGCCAAGGGTCCGACCGTCCGGTGTCCGGGTGAACACATACGCCTGTGGGCTTAACCTCCCGTTGAACTGCTCTGCAAGCTGCTCGCAGAGGGCTTGATATGCGCGAAGTAGCTCGACCGTGGCCAAGTCGAGCGCCAAGAGCCGCTCGCTGTGAACGCTCTTGGGGTCATCCTTCCGCGCGTACTTCTCGGGCAGGCTCTTGGCGGTGACGATGCTGCCGTTGATGCTGACCGTCGCGGCGTCCAGGTCTACATCTCGCCATCGGAGCGCGCACACCTCGGACGGCCGCATCCCCGCCGTGGTGCTCAACCGGAGGAACACGGCGAAGTCGGGTTCATCCGCGAGTGCCTGGAACAGCTCCCGAACCTGCTCCGGGGTGGGCACCGGGCGCGACTTCCCCTTACCCCCTGCCGGCCGGACCATCAGCGCCGGGTTGAACGGTATCCAGCCCCAGCGGGCCGCCAGGCCGAGCGCTCCGGACAGGATCACGTGGACGTCGCGGACGCGGTTCGCGCTCAAGCGCTGGTCGTCCGCAGCGGGCTGCGCTGTGGCGGCGGCCTTGCTCGGGTCCTCGCCTCTGGCGATCGCCTCGGCCTTGGCGCGGGCTCGTGCGCGAGAGGCGGCCTTGGCGTTGCCGTAGCGCCGCAGGTCGTCATAGAAGGCGTCCAGCACGCGCGCGTTGACCGTGTGAAGGCGCTTGCTGCCCAGGGCAGGCTTGATCTTCTTGGCGATCAGGCTGCGGTAGTCCTCGACCGTGTCAGGGGAGATGGGCTTGTCGCTGGCGGCGCGACGCTCGATCCAGAGGTCGAGCAGCTCCCCGAGGGTCTTGACGCGCGTGCCGGCGTGCTGGCCATCCGCGACTTCAGTTCGGAGGCGGGCCTCCACCTTCTCGGCTTGGCGATAGCCGCCGTTGACCTGGCGCGTGATCTGCCGCTGCTTGCCCGTCAGTGGGTCCAGACCGGCGTAGACGATGACCTGCCAACCCCTTGGTGCGCTTGCGGATGGTCACTACTCCGCTCCTCTTGCCCGAGAGCCAATCGTTGACATCTCGTTGACAAGATTCTAAGCGAAGTACCGTTTGTAGTGGGCAGGGACGGGATCGAACCGCCGACCTTGCGGTTTTCAGCCGCACGCTCTACCGACTGAGCTACCTGCCCGCAAACCCGGGCTCCCCGCTTGGGGGGAGCCCGTCCGCGTCCGCGGTCCCGACGGGATTTGAACCCGCGACCTCCGCCTTGACAGGGAAGGTCCTGGGATTGCCGCGATAGCGTAGCATCCTACCGCACCCCACTGTGTCCCAGGTCGGCGGCATGGCCGCGACTGGCGTCGTGAGGCTTCGTAGGGGCCCGCGAGGCGCGGTTGCTGACATGCTGCTGACAGCTTTGCATTGGGACGCACAAGGATGCGGGTGTGGTCGGCACGGGTCTTGGGCGCGCGGCGGCTTTGGGCGGCCATGGTGGCCACCATCATCAACGACCCGGCCGTGGTCGCGCCGTCGGCGTGGTCCGGGGACCCCCAGGGGGCGTCGTGATCGGCGAGCAGCGGCGCGGCGGGCGGCTGCGCCACCGGCGGGGCCGGTGGGGGAGTGCGGTCGATCGTGGCCAGCTCGCCCATCGCGTGTCCTGCCTCCTGCCGCTGTTGCCTGGTCGCCGGCACGGCACCGTGGCATCGCGGGTGGCCGGCTCGAACGTATGGTCGCCGGTCGCGGTGGCGTCGTCCAGCGACCGGGGTCGCCGCGAAGTCCGCCGGATGGGCGGGACTAACCCACTTTCGATTCCTCGGGAATGTGCGTCCAGTAGCTCGGGCGCCGAAGTGACCGAAGGAGGAGCGACGGTGTAACCGAGCGACAAGCTCACGGCAGCCAGCCGGTGTGAGTCCGGCCCGGGGAGACGCCAGGGTCCCCGGTAGCGCGGCCCCCGGCG
>JBKPDO010000188.1:0-3974 GCA_046727955.1 bacterium
AAACCGTACCCGTCTTGAGGAACGTTGCACTAGTGCTGCGTTCCTCAACAGCGGTGCATGATGCTGGCAGCGCCAATACGGGTGCTGACCTGGTCATCTGGGGAGCCGAAACCGTACCCGTCTTGAGGAACGTTGCACTAGCAGTACTCCGTTAGGTCGCTGCCCCTATCTGTGAGGAGTTCCTCAACTACGGTTCAAGCCGCCCGGCAGGCGGACTCTGCGGCGACACATCGCCTCCAGCCCGCCGCCAGCCGGGGCGTGGCGTGGCGTTGTGCCAACTATCGGGCCACAGGCTTGGGTCAGCCTTGCCGTACCCAGCCGGCTGATGCGGTCCCTGGTCGCGGAGGACCGGGAACGCCAGACGGCGTCCGCGACTGACCGAACGCGACCGCGGGACTCCAACTTGGGTACCGGGCAGTCGCTCAGGCAGCGCCGGTTTCGAGCCGGCCGGGTTCGCGTTGCCGTCCAGTGGTCTGGCAGTCACGGGGACTTCAACCCTACCGAGGGACCACCCGAAGGGCTACGGTGATGCACGTCGCGGGCGGACTCCCAGACAATCACGACGACCGGCATGCGGTCACGGTGAGGCAGTCAGGCTCCGCACTGGTCAGTGGAGGGAGACGGGTATGGGATGGCTCTGGATTGTGTTCATGGTTTTGATGGGAGCTATCCCGATCGCGCTCGTCATCCTGGCCGTGGTGATGATTCCACGCCGTAGGAAATCGGAAAACGCCGACTCACATGTCGAGTGGTGGACGCCACCAAACCACTAGCAGGACTCCCGTAGGTGGATGCGGCTGCTGACTACCACGAGTTCATCGACTTGGGCAGTCGGCGCAGGCACACAGGGCACGCGCCGGCCCAACCGGCGAGCAGCAATTGCAGCTCGCGCAC
The DNA here is from genome assembly GCA_046727955.1 of bacterium. GTDB lineage: Bacteria > Actinomycetota > CALGFH01 > CALGFH01 > CALGFH01 > DASVXQ01. Next base: position 895 of record JBKPDO010000188.1, read on the forward strand.
CACCGCAAAGGTGGTCAGGCCGACGCAACCGCTTTTGGGTCCAGCCGCTCCAAGGTGGGGTGCCGTTAACGAACGTGTCACCCGCCCTAAACGAGGCCAGTAGCCGGGGTGGGCATCATGTAAGGGACTCCGGTGCTTGATCCACACCGAGGTCCCAGGTTGCATATGCATCCGGCTGGTTGCGGGGGTGGCGTTGAGTAGGCCTCTGGGGACGGCGCGAGCGCCAAGCCCCGTTGATCTGATTGCCACCCTTGGCCGGCCACGGACGCCCCGGATGAGGGAAGTGGCCCGGTCGGTTGCGGCCGGGGCCGGTTGCAGCACATGAGTGGGAGCCGTCGTCGGTACCGGTAGCGGATGCCGTCGCCTTGGGACCGTGGTCGTGGAGCGCCGCCCCGTGGGGCCGCCGGAGCGCACGACGCCACCGCCACCACGAGCAAGGAGCAGGCATGAACGACCGGCGACTGGTCGGGATCGACCTGGGGATCATCAGCGCCCACACGGTCCGGGTACTGGCTAGTGACGGCAGCGTGATCTGCCGCCGCAAGGCGGTGCCGACCGTGGCGAGCCTGGCCGAGACAGAGCAGGCCGCCCTGGCCGGGGCGGCGCCCGGGACCCGGCTGGAGGTGGTGCTGGAGCCGACCGGGCCCTCCTGGCTGCCAATCGCGGTGTTCTTCACCAGCCGCGGCCACACCGTCTACCGGGTCAGCTCCGCCAAGGCCCATGACCTGCGCCGGGTGCTGTCGCGGCAGGCCAAGTCCAACGGCATCGACGCCGACACCCTGGCGCGGCTGCCGCTGGTCGACCCGGCCGGGCTGCACCCGCTTGTGCTGCCCGCCGCCGAGCGGGCCGCGCTGGACCGCAACGTGCGTGCCTGCGACCGGCTCACCCAGGCCGGCGCCCAGCACAAGCGCCGCATCAAGGACCTGGTCCGCCAGCTGCTGCCCACCAGCCCCCTGGTCGGCGAGCTGGGCCTGGCCGACCTGGCGGTGCTGGAACGCACTGGTGGCGACCCCCGCGCGCTGCTGGCCGCCGGCTCAGCGCGGCTTGCCCGGCTGATCGCCAAGGCCTCCACCGGCCACCAGGGCGCCCAGCGCGCCGTCCAGGGCCCCGCGCTCGGGTCCGTGTCACCAGCCGCCACGTAGGGCGTCGCCTGGCCCGAGGCCTTCGCCCCGCTGCTGTGAGAGGCGCACCGGCGCCCGGTAAGGCCAGAGCTCAGGTGGCTTTATGGAGCTGACCGGCGACGGCGGCGGCAAGGCTCCGGCGCTCGCGCGGTCGCAACCGGGTCGCGCGCACGCTGATCAACTGGGTCCGCCTGGCCGTGCTGCAGGCGCTGATGGGCGACCACGTCGACTCGTCGGCCGCCTATATCCACCTCGCCCCGGCGCACGTGCGCGCCGCCTGCGATGCCGCTCGCCGCCGCCAGCGCACCCTGTGACACCGGCTGCGCCCGGCCCTCGCCGAGCGAGCTGCTGGGTGGCTACTACTCGGCGCTGGCAGCCCGGGGTGCGGCAACAGGTCGTTTTACTCCGCGGCCCGCTCGTTCCTGGCCCGCTGGCCCGACCCGCACGCATGGGCTGCCGAGCCGCTAGCGGTCCGCCTGTCCGCGAGCCCGTCCGCCCGGCCGTTCCTGAACTACCTGATGCTGAGCCCTGGGATCGTTGCCCTGGAGTGGTCCGGTGCCCGCGGGCCGGCCTGCAGCGCGAGGCCACTGACCGGGCCAGGGAGCTCGGCCAGCACCTCAGTCCGGGAGGGTCCGCGGCAGCCCGAAATAGGCCAGCACGCTGGTGTCGAATCGCGTCATCGCACGGATCCGGTCGCCGGCCAAGGTGAGCACCAGCAGCCCAATGGCGTGCAGGATAGGGGCCCGCGGGTCGCGGACGTAGATGCCGAAGGCGGGCTGGCCGTTGGCCCGCGTCGCGACCAGCCTGCGCCGCATGTGCGGGATGGCCGCGGTCAGGAACCGGTCCGCCAGGTCGCGGCCCTGCCATTCCAGCGGAATGGGCGGCATGGTCAGCCAGACATCGTCTGTCAGGAGGGCGATGATGCTGTGGACGTCCTTGGCCTCGAAGGCCCGGGTGAACCGTTCGACCAGTTCCCGCTCGGTAGCGGAGCCCGGCGCTGGAGGTTGCTCGCGCTCACCTGGCCTGGGGAGCCGGTGCTGTAGCGCGGCGCGTGCCCGCTTGAGGGCGCTGGTCACCGACTCTTCGGTCGAGTCAAGGAGCTGCGCCACCTCCCGGGCGTGGAACCCCAGCACGTCGCGCAGGATCAGCACGGCGCGCTGGCGGGGCGGCAGCAGCTGCAACGCGGTGACGAAGGCCAGCGAGACCGCTTCCCGGGCTTCGAACCGCGCCTCCGGCCCGGGGGCGGTGTCGAGAAGCTGATCGAGGAGAAGGTCGGGGTAGGGCTCGAGCCAGAGCACTTCGCCGAGCCGGGTCGGCTCGGGCAGGTCAGGCCAGGGCGCTGGCCGGCCCACGCTCTGGCTCCGCCGTCGTGAGCGCTGCACCTTCAGGCAGCAGTTCGTGGCGACCCGGTACAGCCACGTCCGGACCGAGGCACGCTCCTCGAAGCCGCCGAGCCCTCGCCAGGCGGACAGCAAGGTCTCCTGCAGCGCGTCCTCCGCGTCGTGAACGGACCCGAGGATGCGATAGCAGTGCAGCTGCAGGTGGTGCCGGTACGGCTCGACGAGCTGGCGAAACGCCTCCTCGTCGCCAGCTCTGGCCCGGGGCAGCAGGTCCGCAGTCACTTCGCAAGATTCCCCCTTCGGTACTTCGCAAGGTTCCCATCGGTACCGACCCCGCGCGGGACGCAAACTGGGCGGTCCCGGGCCGCCCGGTTTCCGGGCCAGCCGGGATCTACCTCTAGTGACAGTGACAACAAGTGCCGCTGTCCGTCGGCCGGATCGAGAGGAACAGCGGAATGCGGAACGTGATCGAGTACACCCTGGTCTCGGCGGACGGCGCCTTCGACGACCCCGTAAACCTGGGCTTCATGCAATACCAGGACGACGCCTACATGCGCGACGGGCTGGGCCTGCTGACGGCGTGCGATGCGATGCTGTTCGGCCGGAGCACCTACCAAAT
>JBKPDO010000189.1:0-6178 GCA_046727955.1 bacterium
AGTCTCGGTCGTCGATTGGGCCGAGGCGGTGCTGTACAACGGCCTCGCCCGCTACGAGGACGCCCGCTCCGCGGCGCTGCGGGTCGTCGACCACCCGGACCTCAACCCATCGACGTGGGTGATGCCGGAGGTGATCGAGGCCGCCGTCCGTGCTGGAACACCCGAGCTGGCCGCGGACACGCATCGACGCCTCGTGGACATGACCAGGGTGAGCGGGACGGAGTGGGCCCTCGGGGTCGCGGCGCGCTCGGAGGCGCTCTTGGTGGAAGATCAGCGAGCCGAGGAACTTTATGTGTACGCGATCGAGCGGCTCGGTAGAACACGAATCAGGGCGGATCTGGCGCGCGCTCACCTCCTCTACGGCGAATGGCTGAGACGTCAAACCCGACGCCGTGATGCACGCAGGCAATTGCGGACGGCGCACGAGCTCTTCTCCGACTTCGGGATGGAGGCGTTCGCCGAGCGCGCACGCGTTGAATTGGAGGCGACCGGCGAGCACGCTCGCAAGCGCACCGTCGAGACGAGGGGTGACCTTACCCCCCAAGAGGCGCAGATCGCGCGCCTCGCCCGCGACGGCCTCTCGAACGCGGAAATCGGCGCGCGGCTCTTCATCAGCAAGCACACCGTCGAGTACCACCTGCGCAAGGTCTTTGCCAAGTTCGGCATCAACTCGCGCACCAAGCTCGCTCAGGCGCTGCCGCCCGAGCCGGGCGCGGCGCTCCTCTCCTAGCGCGTCCCGCCCGCAGACTACGGGGTTCCAGGATGCGAGCGGGTGCCGGTCGCAGCGACGATCGCCGACATGAAGCTGACCGTGAACGGCACGGAGGTCGAGGTCGACGACCGCCATGCGCAGACACCACTACTTTGGGTCCTGCGCGACGTCCTCGAGCTCCGGGGAACGAAGTTCGGCTGCGGAGCAGGCTTCTGCGCCGCCTGCACCGTCCTGATCGACGGCCGGAACGCGAAGTCCTGCCAGACCGCGACCGAGCGCGTCGTCGACAGGTCGTCACCGTGGAGGGGGCATCCGGACGCGTCGTCGACGCCGTTCGCGACGCGTGGTACCGGGGCAACGTCGTCCAGTGCGGCTACTGCCAGCCGGGCCAGACGCTCGCCGCGACAGCCCTCCTCGAGTCGAACCCGGCTGCCGATGATGCGGCGATCGACGACTGGATGAACGGGAATCTGTGTCGCTGTGGGACGTATCCGCGGATCCGGGCGGCGATCCACAAGGCGGCTGACACGCTGGCCGCAGGCACCGACCCCGGGCCGCTAACTAACCGCGTCGCCAGAGCCGGATGTCCACCGGCTGACGCCCGAGGAGGCGGCGGATCCCGTGCATCCGTACGTGCGGGTGCGCGAAGACGGGACGATCGTCGTCTTCTCCACCCAGCTCGAGGCGGGACAGGGCATCCACACCGGGTTCGCGACTCTGGTCGCGGAGGAGCTCGACGCGGACTTCGACTCCGTTCAGGTGGTCAACGCTGCCAACGGGTTCGGGCCGAACGGTGACGTGTACGGCAATCCCGACATCGGCGGGGCGTTTCAGCTCACGGGTGCGTCCAACTCGATGAAGGGCTCCTTCGTCCGCTACCGGCAGGCCGGCGCGCAGGCTCGGGCGCGGCTCGTGGCCGCGGCGGCCGAGACATGGCAGGTACCCGCGACCGAGATCGAGATCAAGCGCGGCGTCGTCTCCCACGCGAGCGGGAGGCGGGCGACCTTCGGGGAGCTGGCGGCGCGGCCGAGCAGCTGCCCGTGCCTGCGGACGTGCGCCTCAAGGACCCCTCCGACTTCAGGCTGATCGGCCGCGAGGGCCCCCTCCGCGTCGATGCCCCGCGGAAGATCCTCGGCCGGAGCGGTTTCACGATCGACATGAGCCTCCCCGGAATGGTGGAGGCGGCCGTGCTTCACCCGCCACGCTTCGGGGCGACGGCCGCCTCGATCGACGATCAGGCGGCGATGGGTGAGCCGGGGGTGATCGCCGTCGTCCCGATCGAGGAGGGAGTGGCCGTCGTCGGCGAGACGTTCGCCGACGCCCAGCGCGGGCTACGCGCCCTCGAGGTCGACTGGGACGACACCACTTGCCGAGCGGCGCAGCTCCGTCGAGCTGCTGGCCGAGCACATCCGGCTGCTCGAGTCGGGCGAGAAGGCAGTGGTCTCACGCGACGACGGCGATGTGGATCGGGCGCTCACGGCCGCGGCGGCGACGATCGATGCGATCTACACGCTGCCGTATCTGGCGCACGCCGCGATGGAGCCCAACAACGCCGCCTGCCGGATGCGCGACGACGGCACCCTCCACGATCCCACGACCGAAGCAGTGCACGTCGCACGGGCGCTCGATTGGAAGCACCCGGTCAAGGTCCAGTCGCTGCGCGAGGAGGACTTCAAGACGGGCCGCTATCGCGCCATGGCCGCGCACCGCGTGCGCGCAGGCGCCGACGCCGCAGGCCGCCTGACGGCGATGCACCACGAGATGGTTGCCGAGCCGACCTCGGTGAACATGCCGTACGTCCGCGACGCGCTGTTCACCGGCGGCGTGGATTTCTGACGGTCACCGGGATAGCCGACGGGTCCATACGCGTTCCCGAACTTCCGTGTCGCGTCGACGAACTTCGAGTCGGGAGTACCGATCATGGTCTGGCGTTCGGTCGGCAACTCGCACACCGAGTTCGCTCGCGAGTCAACGATTGACGAGCTCGCAATCGCCGCCGGACGCGACCCCGTCGACCTCCGGCGCGAGCTTCTCGCCGAGACCCCCCGGACGCTGCGCGCGCTCGAGGTCGCCGCCCCACGCCACCCGGGATTTCGACGGCACACTCGTGAACTGACAGCGAAGCTCGGACTCAGCCGGTTTTCGCGAACCTGGTTCGCTACCCGATGGCGGCTGATCCGGCCGTGGCTCCCGCAGCTGCGTTGGCATTTTCGGCGAGTCCGCGGACGGCGAACGCTGCGAAGAGAAGGAGCCCAGGCTCTATCACCGTTTAACGATCACACGACTTGACAGTAGCTCAGGTTGACAACCACTGGGGGCAATCGATGACCAAAGAAACGACTGAAACCAGTTTGACACAGAGGGCGGCCGGAAGCACCGATCGGACTCGCTGGTTCGCTCTGGCGCTGATCATCGCCGCCCAGTTCATGGTGGTGCTCGACATCGCGATCGTGAACGTGGCGCTTCCCTCGATCCGCACCGACCTTCACTTCTCGCAAGAGAGCCTGCAGTGGGTGATCACCGCCTACTCGATCCTCTTCGGCGGCGTCCTGCTGCTCGGCGGCCGCCTGGCCGACCTGCTCGGTCGCCGGCGCCTCTTCGTCGTGGGGCTCGCGCTCTTCACCGTGAGCTCGCTCCTCGACGGGCTCGCCTGGTCCGAGGGCTCGCTGATCGCGTTCCGCTCGCTCCAGGGGCTCGGCGCGGCGCTGGTCTCCCCGGCGGCGCTGTCGATCCTGACCACGACCTTCACCGAGGGCCGCGAGCGCAACCTCGCGCTCGGGATCTGGGGCGCCGCATCCGGCAGCGGCGGCGCGGCCGGCGTCCTCCTCGGCGGCGCACTGACGAGCGGCCTCAGCTGGTCCTGGATCTTCTTCATCAACGTCCCGGTTGGAGCGCTCGTGATCGGGCTGACCCCGTTCCTGCTGCGCGAGAGCCGGGCGGAGCTCGAGTACCGTCACTTCGACTTCTCCGGCGCCGCCTCGATCACCGGCGGACTGATGCTGCTCGTCTACGGCATGACGCGAGCGGCCCAGCACGGCTGGGCAACCGGCGAGACGGTCGGACTGCTCGGGGGAGCAGCCGCGCTGATCGTCACGTTCTTCGTGATCGAGTCGCGGTCGCACGCACCGCTTCTCCCGCTCAAGATCTTCCGCCTCCGCACGCTGACGGCTTCGAACGTGGCCGGCCTGCTGATGGGCGGGGCGCTCTTCGCGCAGTTCTTCCTCCTGACGCTGTACATGCAGGAGGTGCTCCACTACTCGGCGCTCAAGACCGGCGTCGCCTACATCGGGCTCACCCTGACGACCATCGCGTTCTCCTCGGTGGCCCAGGCGCTCGTGACCCGGGTCGGCGTCCGGCCGATCCTGCCGCTCGGGCTCGCGTTGTCGACCGTCGCGCTCGTGCTGTTCGCGCGGCTGCCGGTGGACGGGCGCTACTTCACCGACCTGTTCCCGGCGTTCCTGATCAGCGGGCTCGGGCTCGCGCTCGCGTTCGTCCCGATGTCGATCGGCGCCCTGACAGGCGTGCGGCCGGCCGAGGCGGGGGTCGCCTCCGGGCTGATCAACACGACGCAGCAGATCGGCGGCGCCGTCGGCGTCGCGATCGCCACGACCATCGCAACCTCGTTCACGAGCCGCTACGTCGACGTCCACGCCGGGTCGAACGCGTTCAGCGGGCCCGCCCTGACGCACGGTTTCCAGATCGCGTTCTATGTGCTCGCCGCGCTGGCGGCGGCCGGTGCGCTGATCTCTGTGCTCATGCTCGAATCCCGCCCAGCGCAGCCGGAGCTGCAGCTCACCTCTTCCTAGAGACCTATGTCGTGCTTGGTGAGATACTCGCACTAGCGCCGCTGCCGACGTCACTTCAGAGGATCGCTGAACCGGACGCCCGAGTGTGACGGCCTGTCTGTCCGCCGTTTCGTTGGCGGTTTGCTGCCCGTCTGCTGCCCGGCGGGAGTCTCTGGAACGACACCGGCCTGGCGGGAGCGACCCGCCAGGCCGATGACCAGGAACCTTGTGGGGTGGAGGTGAGGGGATTTGAACCCCTGACTTTCTCCGTGCGAGTAAGGACCGGCTCACCGCTGTGCCGACCAGCGTTTCCGCAGGTCGATCCCGACCGTCAGGGGCGAAGTAAGGCGTTCTGATGCAGCGCTTCCCAAGGATCCGCACGGAAGCTCGCCGAGCTCTGCTTGGCCAAGCTGAATTCCAGCCGTGGGTCCGATAGGAACCCCGATAGGTTGCTCGACTAGGAGCCTGTGAAGCTCGTCCGTCTTGCGCCACTGTTCTTCGAACATACGTTCGTCTACTCTACCGGGCATGCAAGCCCGGGCCACCTGCGAAGGCGGTGGCGTCATCTCCGTTTCCCACTTGACGCGATCCTTCGACGGCTTGCGCAACCCGGCGGGGACGAGCAGGACCGGCCCGGGCGGCAGCCTGGCACTGGGCGCGTACCGGCTGAGGCAGAACCACGGCCTGAGGCAGAACCACGGCGTCATGCGACGGCGAGGTCGCTGAGCTCGAGCCCTGTCGACTGCGGCAAGCAAGAGGCAAGCGGGTGCCCCAGACCTTGCGGCCGGTGAGCGGGTCACGGCCGACGTAGAAGCGCACCCGGCGGCCAGGGCGGCGCGGCCGGATCACAGCTCTCTTCCTTGCCTGCACGGGTAGACCTTGCGGCCAAGGCATGCCCAGCAGAGCAAGCAAGGAATCAGGTCAGGCCACAATACACGGCCTGACCTGCAGTTTTAGGTGGGCAGGGACGGGATCGAACCGCCGACCTTGCGGTTTTCAGTCGTTGGATCCCGTGTACACCAATGAGAAGACTCGGTGAACGCGCTGCTCAGTTGGCATCTAACAGAGCAAGCCTAGCCAGGGTCGGGCAGGATTCTCGTTGACCGCGACGTTGACCACGGACGCCCAATGGCTGGTCAGAACCGCGGCGCATCCGACGAAGATGCCTGAGGGTACCGTGACGCCGCTGCCGACCGACTGGGCAGGCCAGGCCGACGCGAAGGGCAGGTTGCCTTATCGGTACCTGGCTCCATACGATCAGCCAGCGGTTGTTCGTGATGCTCGGCTCATGCGACACGGGTCGCACTGGCCCGATCGTGACCGCATCGTTCGAAGCTTGCGCGGCGGGCGCCCCGAGCGTCGCGGAGGGGGGACGATGCACACCTTCCGGACTTGGATCCGGCCGATTTGGCCATCCCGACCTGCCGCGCGGAGGTGAGGTGCGGTGAGGCGGGTCCGCCGGGACCTGATCGTGCTGGTGGTTAGCCTGGCGGTGTTCGCCGGCTGCGCTGTCATCGCCGCCGACGGGCGGGTCGGCCCCGCCGAGCGGGCCGTGTTCCATGCCATCAACGGGCTGCCCGAGTGGCTGTACCGGCCGATGCTGGTCTTCCAGTACCTGGGGGTGCTGGCGGTGCCGCTGGTGGTCGCCGCGGGCGCGTTGGCGTTGCGGCGTTGGCGGCTG
>JBKPDO010000190.1:0-7884 GCA_046727955.1 bacterium
ACATGCTGGTCGCGCTGCGCCGGGTCATCCTCGCCGCCCAATATCTGCCAGGTTCACTGGTCGAGCCCACCACAGCGGAAATCGTCGCGGTGCAGCGTGCCTGGGCCGCCGCCGCAGCATGAATCGCGAAAGTCGAGTTACGAGCCAGGCGACATCCGCTTGATGGAGCGTCGAGGCTTGGGCGATTATCCGTGGCTCGTCACGGTCTCGTTGCCGCTCGCGATCTTCTTCAAATCGTTCCTTGAGCAGGCGGGCAAGGATACAGCCGAAGCGTTGCGCGACTTCATCAAGCGGATCTTCAAAGCTCGGGAGCCGTCAGGGCAGGACGGTCAGTTCGTCCTCATCGATGAGGATTCCGGCATCCGGCTGACGATTCTCGGGGAACTCTCGATCGAGGCATGCCGGAAGCTGCTGGAGCTTGATCTGTCACAGCTTGGCGACCAGTACGATGCCCTGGTCTACAACGAGGAAACCGGTGAATGGGAGCTTTGGTAGCACGGCGACTGCCACACTATAGGGTCGACCTCGATGTGCCAGGGAGAGCACATATATGAGCGATGTTGAATGGTTCTGCGCTGAGTGCTCGTTCGAAGGTTCGCAGCAGGAGACGCGGGAACATGCCGCTCGCCTCGGGCACATATTTGGAGCTGGCGAATGGCTGTTCCTGAAAGACTTTGAAGTCATGTCAATGGGCGTTACTGGTTGCGCTGCTCCCGAAGGCATGGTGCCTACGTGGGTCCATGCCAACTGGTGTTATATCCCGACCTGCGAGAGTCCTGTCTTAGAGGATAACGAGGTCAGAGAGCACATTCGGAAGCACGTTGCCAATGGGGAGTGGCCGCCGCAGAGCCGAGAGCCGGAGACATAAGCACCGAGGACTTGACCCGGTCGGACGGCGAACCACGATGGATCAGGCTTCGGCCGACCGGCACGAGTCCATCCGTGCCCCCTGCGTGCCCTTGCTCCGGCCGACCTCCGCTGAACCGCGCGCACTCACGCGCACTTCGGCACCTCACCTCACCTCACCTCACCTCACCTCACCTCACCTCACCTCACCTCACCTCACCTCACCTCACCTCACCTCACCTCACCTCACCTGCGGATTCTTGAACCTCCGGTGCTTCCCAAGCTCACGGTTGAAGATGCAGGCAAAGGCAAGATCAGCGCTAGTTCAGCGGCCAGTCAGATTCGCCGAGGGCCTCACGCACCTTCGCCAACGCCGACGCCTCTGCGTAGCTGACCCGTTGCCCGCCGACGCCGAACACACCACCGGATCTGGTCGCTTCGGCGGCCACCTCACCGAGGCGGACCACAAAGTTCCGATACGCTTCCAGCTCCCCCGGCGCCTTGCTCGACAACGTGGCCGCCGCAGCTCGCAACACCCCCAGGACCGGCTCCTCGGCCTCTCCTGGCGACATGTCGGGGCTGATCACGGTGCGAGGAGGCTCGCCGGCAAGCTCGCGCACCAGCTGGCTGGGGTCACGGGCCTTGGCGGTCTGAAGCATCGTGGTGACGCTCGCCATCTCCCTGGCCATGCCGGGCCTGCCGCCGGCCAGGCTGACCAGTTCCGCAGCGGAGAACAGCGCCCAGCGCAAGGTTGCCCACTCGTCGGTCGTGAAATCTGCCCTGCCCGCCATGCCGACCGCCCCCCTGCTTCGCTGGCTGCGACGCTGCTGTCTTGCCATCGCAGGTAATGACAGGTAATGATACGGGCGGCTCGGTCCAGTTTGCACCACCTGAGGCGCTCAGCTGGAGCAGTGTGGCGCGCACCGGCGGGTGAGGGAGGCCGGGCTGGCGGGGGCTGCGGCCCCCTACACCACGCGCCGCAGCGTTCACCACTGCGCGACCACGTGCAGGCACACAGTCCCCAGGGCGTCCGACGATCCCACTCAGGATTGGGGAGCTTCGCTGTTGCACGCCGAGGACTGAGACCCGGGCGAGCGGCGGACCATGGTGGTTCAGGCTTCGGCCCGGGCCGACGGCGGACCGCTCTGGTCAGCTTCACGTCAGGGGCGCTCGGGTCGTGTGTACCGGATGAAGACCTCTTTACTTGTTAACCGTTCTGGGTCTGTCTGGACGAAGCTGCCCGCAGCCCCTTGATTCGCTGGTTCGAGCGGCGTCAACGGCGCGCCGACATCCGCTCCCTCGCGAGGTCTCTCTCAAACCAGCGTCACTTCGTTGCGATGGAGATGCTGGGCGATGCCCTCTGGAGCCAGCCTTCGGTCTGCGGATGAGCGGTCGCGCGCCGAGGCGGGCGAAGATCACGCGAGCTTCGGCCAGCCGGTCCCGAGCCCTTGGGCGGCCACGTCGCGCCAGGCAGCGGCCCAGCGCGAGCAGCATCTAGCCATGCTCGGGCACGTGGCCGTAGCTTGACCCCTGCAGCGGTCTTGATGTGGAGGTCTGCCGCCGCCTCGAGGGTCAGACCCGCTCCTGGGCCTTCGCGTCGCGCATCTCGGTCAGCTCGATGTCCACCCGGCAAGTCGCGTCGGTCAGCGGTAGGATCACCTGGCCGTTGGCGAGTTTGATGTCGAATCGCTTGGTCTCACCACCGGTCTGTACCGTGATGGATCCGCCGATGGCCTCGGAGTCTCCCTCGGGCGTCACCCTGTGGACCCGAACCTTCAGTTCTCGGGGGGTTCCGCGTGCCCTATCGGCGAATCTCGGTTCGAAGACGGCGTGCCGCAGGGACGGGAAGGCGGGGATCTCGCCGCCAGCGGTCTGCAGGTGCCGCGCGCCGTCGTCATACTCGAGCGTGACCTGACTGGTTGACTCCCGGCCGTTTTCGGTGACTGTGAAGAAGGTCCGACCTTGACCTGGGTCTTCGCGCACTTCGATGTTCAGCCGCGGGCCGAAGGTGCCGTTGCGCACCATGCGAACGGTCATCGCCACGATCACGACGGCTACGAAGCCTGCGCCAGCTCGCAGCCAGGGTGCTTGCCAGATCACCAGACCGTGCAGCAGCAGGCTGCCCAGGAACAGGAGGTAGAGGCCTGCGAGCAGCGCAGGATGGCCCAACGGGCGGTAGACCGTCCTGGGCACGTAGTCGCCTTTGCGCCTGCTCGCAACCAGCAGCAGCACGGGGAAGATGCCCGCTACCAGGGAAACGACGATGACGCCGGTGAAGCCGAGCAACCCGGCAAACGAGCCCGATCCGGTGAGGAGCATCCACTCCGTGACCGCGAAGGACATGAACATCGGGGCAGTTCCGAGCACCAGGCGCCCGCGTCGCCCGAGCAGGACGCTGCGGATGCCTTGCCAATGAGAGGGCCTGCGCTCCGCCGTGCCGCCTGGGGTCTTGAATCCTTGTCCTTGCGTCAACGCACCCCAGATCTCCTCGGGCAGGGCCCGTCCTCGTCGTGCCGCCAGCCGAGCGGTGTAGCGTGACCCGTCGTCCGTCTCCCGCACCAGCCCCTGCTCCACCAGGGACCTCAGCCTCGCCTGGACGGTGGCTTCGTCCTCGCCGGCGTGGCTGGCCACGTCGCGCAGGGTCACGTCGCCTTGGCGCATGATCCAGCCGACGAGCTCCGCCTCGGGGTCAGGCAGCGCCAGGACACCGGCAAGGCTGAGCCCGGACGTGTCCCACGCGCCCTCGACCGTTGTGCGCAACGACGACGTCGCCTCCAGGCGGACGCTCTGAGGGTTGGCGTCGCTGATCTCAAGGACCAGGCTGAGCCCGCGCTGGTGCAGGTCCGTCAGCTGATCGCTGAGGGACGCAAGGCCGGTCGGCCCGAGGAGCTCCCAGGAGCCGGTCGCGCTGGTCTCGATCCGGTGGACGTCGCCGTCGACCATGACCTCCAGGCGGAACGCCGGATCGCCACCCCGAAGCCCCAGATAGGTGACGCCGATCTCGAGGCGGTCCTTAGGACGCCAGCGCCTTCGCTCCTCGAACAGCAGCCTCGCCCGCTGCCGGGGAAGGACCACGACCGGTGTTGCCTGGGAGGGCAGCCATTCGCGAGTGAGGCTTGCCAGGGCCAGCGAGAAGTGGACCGTGGCCATGCCCATCCCGAGGACCACGAACAACGATCCGAGCACGGTCACGAGCGGGCCGAGCTCGGTCGTGAGCGGCGCGAGGGCGGTGCCCGACTCTCCCGCCAGCACCCTGGGCGCGATGGCCCCGTTCACCGCGAGCACGAACAGGCAGTACAGCACCACCGCGGTGGCCTGCGCAGCAGTGCAGCCCCGCATGAGCGCACGCCCGCTCGGGTCCCGCTGGAGCACCAGCCGGCCGCACAGGCTCACCGACGTGTGCCCGAAATAGGCCGCGAGGACCACGCCGAAGATCAGCTGGAGAACCGAAGGCTCGAACGGCCGACCCGACAGCAGCGGCACGTTGACGTGGAGCAGGTTGTCCACCTGCACGTGGGTCAAGGCGAGGATCGCGAGGACCACCAGCAGGACGATGTTCACCCCGCCCACAACCAGCGCCGAGGCGACGGTGGCATTCAGCGATTTGCGCCGCAGGTAGTAGAGGCCCACGAGGAACAGCACACCGACCCATGCCGGCGCCCACACAGACGTGGCGTCTTGGAGCGTCGTCGAGACGCCGATGTAGAAGACGGGCAGGACCAGGAGGCAGAGCACGAACAAGCTCACCGAGAGGATCAAGGACCCGGTCGTGCCCAGGTAGTCACCCACGAGCCGGCCGAGGTAGGCGCTGCCGTCCCGTATTGCGCCGCTACGGGTCACGGCTTCGGCCATGCACGCGATCGTCACGATGTTGACGAGGCCGAGCAGCACCAGCAGCGCCACGCCTGGCAGCGGGCCGATGGTCGCAAGGGCGATGGGCAGGGCGAGGATGGTGGCGCCCACCGTCTCGGTCAGCGTCAATGAGTAGGCGGTCCAGAACGGGGACAAGCGCTCGAGCCGCGCGGCCACGGCGGCCCACACCCAGCGCAGGCGGTCGGTGGGGGCCACCCGGGTGGTGAAGATCTCCTCGAGTGGCTGCCGGTAGAGCCGGCGGTATGCCCGTCTCACCCCGGGGTCGTCCAGCCCCAGGGCCCGTCGGATGCCGGCTGCATCCTGGTAGGTGAAACGGTACTTGGTTCCCAGGCGATGGGCGACCGCAGCGCGGACCTGTGCGCTCTGGGCAACCAGGGGCGCCCACTGCCAGGAGTGGCGTTCGAGATCTTGGATGGTCGGGACGAGCGGCGGGTCCAGGCCCTGCGAGAAGGCCGCGAAGAAGGCAAGTTCCCGCTCGTTGTGGTCGGCTTCGGTGACGAACTGCTCCATCGCCCGGCGAGACCGCGCCACCAGGTGCGCGGTCCGGCTCTCGATCAGAAACAGGAGCGTGTCGGCCCGCCTGGTAGGGAGACCGGCGAGGAGCTCTTCCCGATCGGGGAACAGATCCATGTCGTCTGGGGCCATCGCGGCCTCTACGCGGTGAGACGGGCCGCGATCTGCCGGTACAGACGCGTGACCGGGTGATCTGGATAGCGCAGCGCGAAGATGCCCGCGCTCGACAGGGTCATGAGCTCGTCTGAGTGGGGCAGCACCGCCGTGACCTCGCACTCGTAGGCCTTCTCCACTCGTTCTCTGACCTGTTGGGGGTCGAAGAGCGGCGGCGTCTTGTTGACCACGAGCACCAGGTCCGGCACCTTCAGCTTGCGGGCCACCAACAGGGTCACCCTGGTGCCCTCGTAGTCCTGCTGGTCCGGACGCATCACGATCGCCAGCGTGTTCGACATGGCAATCGACAGCAGCGTTTCCTCGTTCAAGCCCGGGTGGGTGTCGAGCATCAGCACGTCGAGAGACAGCTGTTTGACGAGCCGGCGGAACCCTTCGTTCAGCAGGCCCACGTCGTATCCCTCGCGCATCACGCGAGCGATGTCGTTCACCTTGATGCTGGAAGGCACGAGATACACGCGCCCGCGCAGCCCGGCATCGAGGTTCGTCGTCATGTCGTGGGCGGCCTGCGTGATGTCGCAGCCCCCCACAGATATTCGTTGAGCGAATAGCGCATCGTTTCCTGGTTCAGCCCGAACAGCGCATGGATCCCGGGGGACTGGAGGTCGGTGTCGACGACCCCGATGCGTTGGCCCTCCGCGGCCAGCAGCGTCGCCACGTTGGCCGCCATATTCGACTTGCCCGTGCCCCCGCGAAACGAATGGATCGAGATGACCCTCGACATCGCCCCGCTCCTCCGCGTTTGCTGCTGTACCTCGTACCTAGGAGTCCGGGTCCAACCGGAGCTCGGCGACCTTCCGCTGGAGGGCCTGGAAGTACTCGGTCTCGGTGATCTCGGCCACCTGCCGGGCGGCCCTCACCTCGTCGATCTCGATGCGCAGCTTCCGCACCTCTTGCTTCAGACGCCGCTCGCGCGCCCGTACTTCGGTCGCCATCCGTTGGAAGACGCGTGCCAGTTGCCCGAGGGCGTCGTCCCGGCGGCCGACGCCGTCCAGCTGCCCGCTCTCGAAGGACCCCGCCTCGACGGCTGCCGCCGCCGCGACGACCTGGCCCACCTGCTCGAGGTATTCCTGTTCGAGGTCGTCGAGGCGTTTCCTGGCAAGCCCCGCATTGATCCTGGCCCGAAGGAGCACCGGGTCGAACGGCTTGGGTAGGTAGTCCTCCGCGCCCATCTCGATGCACCGGACGACGCTGTCGGTGTCCTCGAGCGCCGAGATCATGATCACCGGCGTGTGCCGCAGCCTGGGGTCACTCCTGATCTGCTCCAGCACCTGGTAGCCGTCCATCTCGGGCATCAGCACGTCCAGCAGCACGCAGTCGAACGGCTCGCCTCGAAGCGCCTCTCGAAGCGCCTCGAGCGCCTCCAACCCGTTCGCCACCGCCCGCACGTGATGGCCGTCTCGGTCGAGGGCTCGGGACAGCAGCAGGCGATTCACCGCATCGTCGTCGACCACCAGAACCAACCCGGGACCCTCGGTCATGGTCTGCCCCGCTCCCGCACCGTTGCCAGAGCGATCCTGACCCGCTCGTATTCCGCTTCGATCCGTGCGATGAGATCGGCCGCTCCTTCCAGGGCTCCCGAGCTGGCCAAAGCCTCGAGCTCGCGGCTCAGCTCGGAAAAGCCCATCGCGCCGAAGGTGGCCCCGTTGGACTTCAGCGTGTGCGCCGCTCGTCGGACTTCGTCCGCCTGACCTTGCTGCAGCCCTCGCCTGGCGCCGTTGACCAGCCGGGGCACGTCGCGCAAGAAGGTGTCGATGAGCGCCGGAAGAAGCTCAGGGTCGTCGTCTCCGATGGTCTCCATGAGGCGCTCGAGCGCCGCCGGTTGGAGCACCGCAGCGGGGAGAGGCTGTCCTTGTGGTTCGGGCTGTGCCGGCGACGGGGCCTGCGCGCCCACGCCGGATTCCCTCGCCGGGGCTGGGGGCGGTGGGGCGAGGTGCGGGCGGCAGCGGCTCAGCGCGGTGGCCAGTTCCTCCATGCGGATCGGCTTGGGGAGGTAGTCGTCCATCCCCGCGGCCAGACAGGCCTCGCGCTCTTCCTGCATGGCGTTGGCGGTCGCGGCGATGACGTGCGGCCGTTGCCCTTCCGGCCATCGTTGGTGGATGCGGCGCGTGGCCTCCAGCCCGTCCATCTCCGGCATCTGTACGTCCATGAGCACGACGTCGTAGGGCTCGCGTTCGAGCGCTTGGAGCGCCGCCAGCCCGTCCGCGGTCAGGTCGGCCTGGTAGCCGAGCTTCTTCAGCAGGAGCAAGGCAAGCTGCTGGTTGACGACGTTGTCCTCCGCCACCAGGATCCGCAACGGCACACGCTCGGCCAGTCGCCCGACGGCCCCTTCTTGGGGCGCCGGCGCCTGCACGCCGGCCGGGGCACCGAAGACGCTCATGAGCGTGGCGTAGAGCTGTGACGGCTTGATCGGCTTTGTCAGAGAGGCGGCGAACTCCACGTCTCCCCGGAGCTCTTCCTGGGGCCCCAGCGACGTGAGCA
>JBKPDO010000191.1:0-10555 GCA_046727955.1 bacterium
GACGACCGCATCCGCCACGACGGCTTCGGGCTCGGTCTCACCCTCGTCTCATCGATCGCCGCGGTGCACGGCGGCACCGTGGACGCAACCGCCGTGCCCACCGGTGGGCTGGACATCAGCGTCCGCTTCCCGCGACGCGACAACGCCGTCATCCCAGCGTCGCCTGCCACCTGAACACCTTGTGGGTGCCAGGTATTCGGTCACCTCATGCGACCTGCGCGGACTCATGGAGCAGCCCACCGAGTCGGTCCCGTCGCACAACCCTTCCGGCCGGCGGGATGACCGGCGGGTCGGCGGGCCCGAGCGGTGGTGCCTGCCCCAGGGCGCGATGCGGACGGTGCACGTTGTAGTGATCGGCGTCCTCGGCCAGCACCGACCGCAGCGGCCGACACCCAAAGATCAGCATCCGGTCAAGCAGCTCACGCCGCACCGTGCCCACCCACCGCTCCGCGGCGGCGTTCGCCCGCGGCGCCCGCACCGGCATGCGCAGCACCTGGATCCCCGCGGCGGCAACGACCGCATCGAACGCGGCGGGGAACGTGGTCTCCCGGTCGCGGCGCACCACCCGGAACCGACCAACACCCTCCGCAAGGTCCAGCACCAGGTTGCGGGCCTGCCGGGCCACCCACGCCCCGCCGGCTGCGCCGTCACCCCCAGCACCTGGCCCCGACGGGTCGCGATCTGGGTCGCGAACAGCACGCACACCCGCCGCAGGAAGACCGTGTCCACGGTGCAGGAGGTCCACCGCCAGCACCCTGGCCGCCTGCGCACGCAGGCACTGCCGCCACGAGACGGCCGACCGCTTGGGTGCCGGATCGACGCCAGCGCGCTGCAGGATGGCCCCCACCGTGCTGGCCCCGATCCTGTCCCTGTAGCCGAGGCGGCACAGCTCGCCGTGGCCGCGGCGCTCCCCCCAGGTCGGGTTCTCCCGGCCAGCCGCACCACCAGCGCGCGCAGCTCCGCCGCCACCCTCGGCCGGCCACGCCGATGGTGATAGGTCCAGCGGCGCCGGACCAGGTCGCGATGCCAGCCAAGCAGCGGCGCCGGCCGCACGAGCAGCCCGCGCCAAATCGGGCCGGGCAGCAGCCGCGCCAGGCCGGCCAGCACCGCCCGGTCGGCCCCGTCGAGCCGCGGGCGGGCGACCTGGCGGCGCAGCACCGCGACCTCGTGGCGCAACACCAGCAGCTCGGCATCCCTGGCCGCCGAGCTCCTGGTCAGTAGTGCAAGCCACCGCAGCACCTGGCAGCACAGCAGATACAGCAGTCGCAGAGTCATGTGCCGATCATCGCGGCCAGGTGACTGGCATGGCGAACTTGCAGCTCAGCACCCACGACCGACTTTCTGGCACCCACAGCCAAGATGCGAGACACTGGGCACGGCCGGCTCCTTTCCGTATGTGGCTCCGTCCGCGCCATCGTGGATGACCCACGAACTCATTACCTGCGAAACGGAGTCGGCCGCTCCATGCTGACTAAGGCCGATTCGATGGCTGGGTCCGTTCCTCCATCTGCTTCCAGAACTGCGCGAGAGCCCGCGGCCGCCCTCCCTGCCACGGCCCCGCCCTGCGCCAGACACCGCGCTCGCTCACGAGCATGCGCTGCCGCCGGCAGAACGCCTCGCTCAGCTCGACCCGGTAATAGCGTTCGCCCTTCGCAGGGTACGGACAGAGTCCGAACCGGCAACCCGGCGCGCAATTGGACCCTGGCTCGGAGGTCGCGGCCATACCCGCAGTCCGATCCGGGGCGAGCCGACTGCGGTCCCCGACAAGGCAGGGCGGCAGCTCGTTGCGGTCGGCTCGCCGCAGTCGCCGCTCGCGGTCGCTCGGTCGATCCCCGCGCTCGGCCAGGTTCAGCAGTAGGAGCACGTCGGCGACGAGCTGCTGCGCCCGCCGATCGAGCGCCGTCCAGCCCGCCGATCGAGCGCCGTCCAGCCCGCCGATCGAGCGCCGTCCAGCCCGTCGAGGGCGGAATCCAGAGGTTGTGCTTGCGGCGTGACACCCGGCTGGCCGGCAGGGAGCCGACCCTGCCAAGGACACCGCTCTCGTCGATCCAGAGGAAACGCTCGGGCTCCCCGGTCTCCAGCGCCGACACG
The DNA here is from genome assembly GCA_046727955.1 of bacterium. GTDB lineage: Bacteria > Actinomycetota > CALGFH01 > CALGFH01 > CALGFH01 > DASVXQ01. The sequence goes on from JBKPDO010000191.1 coordinate 2,092, forward strand.
ACAAGCCTGCCCGCCTCGGCGACAAACGGATGCTCCGGACGGCCGTCCGCGGCCGTGAGCCAGTGCTTGACACGCGCCTCGAGGTCGACGACGCGTCGGCGGGTCGACCGCTGCCCGCCGATGTCGTCCGACAGCGACCACAGGCAGAGCGCGTGCACCAGGGTCAGCCGCGAGAACCAGAAGCGGGCGCCCCTGAGCATCGCCCTCGCCTGCTCGAACAGGTAGCCCCCGTCGTGCGCGTAGATGGTGGCGTGTGAGCGTCGGCGGTTCGCCGCGTGCTTGAAACCCTGTGCGAGCGCGATCTCGAGGGAGAGGCGCAGGTCCTCGTTACGCCCAAGGTCCTCGGCACCGACGAACTCCAGCCACTTCTCGAGGTGCTTGCGCGCATCCTGCCCCCGCTCGTTCACCGACCCGACCAGCAGCGGCGCCAACCATGCCTGCATCAGCTCCTCCCGCCACCTGCGGTTCTCGTCCGGGTGCTGTGACTGGCGGGAGACGACGCTTGGCCGAGCTAGCCTCCAGGCCCCCTCGGCCGGCGGCGCCACCCGCCTGTCGGGCGGGCCGAGGACGCCTTCGAGCGCATCGAATGCCTGGTCGCCGCCGACGCCAATCTCCTGCGCGGCCGCGATGCGGATCGGATAGGACGACTCGAGGCAACCGATGCCAAAAAGCTGCCGGTAGGCCAGTTCCCCTCGACCCAGCGCGACGACGTTTCTTGCGGCATCACCGAAACGGCGCACCAAATTGAGCTTTGCTTCCTCGAGGGTCCGCAGGTCCCGTGAAGCTATGCGCAGCCACTGCTCTTCGAGTTTCGTCGCGATGGTGGTCTGCCCTGGCGCCCCGTCGACGCTGTCGATCTCCAGTGCGGCGGCGTACAGATCCAGGGCCTTCACGTCGTCGCGACGGCAGGCCGCATCGGAAAGAACAGCCTGCATGGGCCGGCGTCGACGAAGGGATCGTGCAGGACGAGCAGATACCCCTGAGGCGCTGTTCGGCAGGCTGTTCGGCAGCACGGACCGCCTCTCCGCCCGGGAATGCATCACCAGGGCGATAAGGAACTCCCGGCCCGGCTGCTGCAGAGCGATCCCACGACAGTCGCGATCGGCCATGGCGACCTCGATGAGCCGAGACCCCAAATAGGCCTGCATGATGCTGTGCGGGAAGCGCACGCCATCCCCGAATGCCTCCACGAGTCCAAGCTCCGTCCCCCGAGCCGCGGCCAGGCGCAGGTCGAAGCTGCCACCGAGCTTCGGCAACTGGCGTTTCACCGCCTCGATGATCACCCGGTACGGTGCTGGCGGCCGGCGCCGGCCCGGCAGTGCGGCCAAGCCCAGGCTGGCCCTCGGCGGAGCCGCGCGCCCACGCCCCGCCTCCATCCTTGCGCCAGTGCTGTCCTGTGTCGGCGAGTCCTCCAGCTCGTCGAACCTGACGTAGAGGCTGTCCCGCAGCAGCCCGACGCATGCCAGGGCCGACAGCTGCAGGATCGTGACCCGACGATCGGGTCGGCTCAACGCCACCCCCCGCGGGAACTGGCCCTCCTCGAGCGCCTTGGTCCAGGCCTCAAGGAGGCGCAGCCGGAGCTCGGCCCGGTCGATGCTACGGGTGTCGAGCTGCCCGCCTGCCCGGCTGGGCGAGAGCCACTCCATCAGCTTCCTGCGGTGCAGCTCACGCGTGATGTACAGGTACAGGGGCGTCTCGGCCACGTCGGCGGTCTCGACGACCCAGTCGAGGCGGTGCTCATCGGGGCCTGGGCTGACCCCCTGCACGTACTGCAGCGCCGCCTCCTCGCTCAGTGGCTCCAATTCGATGATCGTGGCGTCCATGCCTCGGAGCGGGTCATGGGGCCGAGAGGCGACGATCAACGGCAAGCGATGCTCGTCGGATCGGCGGATGGCCAGGCGGATGAGGTTGTCGCGGTCCTTTTCGGCCTCACCTTCGATGAGGGCCTCCTCCAGGCCATCGGCCAGCACCACGATCCGGTCGTTCTTGCACAGCTCCCACCAGACCCGCTCCCGGTCGGCGTCGGTCAGCAGCGCGCCCTCCGCGTCGGCCAGGAATCGTCGGCGTCCGAGTTCCCGAAAATCCAGGTCGTCCTGGGCGTCCCGCAACCGGATGGGCACCGGGACGGCGCCGCGCTCGGCCAGCAGCTTGGTGAGTTGGACAATGAGCGCAGTCTTGCCCGCCCCGACACCGCCCACGACCACGTGGGGACGACGCGTGCCCGGGTCGAACAGGTCCTGCATCATCACTCGGCACAGCTCGTCCCGGCCGACCACCTCGTCGATGATCCTGCCTGCGGTTTGGACGACCTCGAGTGGCTTTTTCTGCGGGCGGCGACGTACTCGGCGGTGCTGGAGGAGCTGGCCCCGGCGGCGTGGCATCGAACCGACCAGGATGCCAACAACCGCGTCGAGGCCGATCACGGCCGCCTGAAGGCACGCCTGCGACCGATGCGCGGCCGCAAGCAGGACCGTAGCGCCACGGTGATCATCAAAGGGCACGCGTGCATGCAGAACGTCCGGGGGGGGCGTGACGAGCTGGCCATCGAGGCGCCGATCGGCCTGCGGGTGGCAGTTGCATTCGGCGAGCTGGCCGCGGCCATCTGACCCGGGACGGCGGGCGAGGCTTCAGCCTGCCACCGTCCGCGCAGACGCAACAGCGCCCTCCAGGGAGGTGAACGCCTTATACGCAAAAGTTCACGAATCACTCTAGACGGGCATCAAAGTCGTAAGGCGTTAAACGGCTACTGACGATTCTCCAGCGCCGCCGCCACGGCCGCAAGCCGCTCGTGGCTTCGCGCGGTGTCGCGGTGGTCGGGGCTCAGGCGGGGCCTCGCGGATCGACAGGGCACGCTACAGCAGGATGCGGGCGTGGTCGAGGTCGCCCTGGTGTGCAGGATGAGGACGAGGTTATTGAGGCTTTGGGCGGTGTCGGGATGGTTGGCGCCCAGGCGGGTCTGGCGGATGTCCTGGCGAGGAGGCGCTCGGAGAGCGTGCAGACCGCTGGTGGCCGGCGCGCTGCCACAGCAACGTATTGAGATAGCGGGTCCTTGACGGGGGATGTGAGGGCTGTAGCCTCGGACCTCATGTCGATGGTGGTGACAGGCGCGCAGACCGCCCGGGATCCGGCTGGCCTGGGTGAGCTGCGTGGGCGTATCGCTCGGCTGGAGGAGGAGAACGCTGCGTTGCGGGAAGAGCAGCGGCGGCTGGAGGCCGAGCGTGAGCGGCTGCACGCGGAGAACGAGCGGCTGCGGGCCGAGGGCAAGGGGCTGTGGGAGGCCAACGAGCGGCTGCGGGGCGAGGTCGAGGCGTTGCGCCGGGCGGCCAAACGCCAGGCTGCCCCGTTCTCCAAGGGCGACCTGACGACCAACCCCAGGCGGTCGGGCCGTCAGCCTGGTGCGGCCTACGGTATCCGCGCCCACCGGCAGCCACCCGGCCATGTCGACCGGACCGTCACGGTCGGGCTGGCGGCGTGCTGCCCGGACTGCGGCGGGGAGTTGACGCTGGAGCGGGTGGCGGGGCACTACCAGGAGGACCTGCCACCCACCAGGCCGCTGGTGACCTGCTACGAGATCCAGGTTGGCGCTGCTGCTTGTGCGGCCGCAGGGTCCAGCCCCGCCACCCGGAGCAGACCTGCGACGCGCTCGGCGCGGCGGCCGCGCAGGTTGGTCCTGGGGCGGTGGCGCTGGCGGCCTGGCTCAGCAAGGGGCTGGGGCTGCCGGCAGGCAAGCTCGTCCGGCTGTTTGCCCAGCTCGGCCTGCGGGTCACCCCCGGCGGAGTCGTCCAGGCGGTCGCCCGCGCCGGCCGGGCATTACAGCCGACCTACCAGGCGCTGGTCGAGGGGGGTGCAGGCCAGCCCCGTGGTCGCCGGTGACCAGACCGGCTGGCGGGTCGGCGGCGGCAAGGCGTGGCGGTGGACCTTCGTCGGCGACCAGCTCACCGTCTACCGCATCGCCCAGGGCCGGGGCTACCAGGACGCGGCGGCGGTGCTCGGCGAGGGCGACGCCGGCGGCATCCAACGTGATGGCTGGGCGCCCTCCCGCCGCTTTGTCCACGCGGCCCACCAGACCTGCCTGGCGTACCTGCTGCGGCGCTGCCGGGAGCTGGTCAGCGACGCGGTCGCCGGGCAGGCCAAGACCCCGCACGCGGTCCGCCGCCTCCTCCAGCGTGCGCTTGCGCTGGGTGACGCTTGCGATACCGGCAGCTTGGATCCGGCTGCACTCGCCGCCCAGGTGGCGGGTCTGGAGGCCGCGGTTGACCGGCTCGTGGCCGGGGCGACCCGGCACCCGGCACCCGCCTAACCGGCGGCTGCTGAACCACCTGGCCCGCGAGCGCGAGCACCTGTTCCACCTTCCTGGGCGTCGGCGGCGTGCAGGCCACCAACTGGCGCGCCGAACAGGCCATCCGCCCCGCCGTGGTCACCCGCAAGGTCTGGGGCGGCAACCGCACCTGGGCCGGGGCCGACGCCTGGCAGGTCCTGGCCAGCGTCCTGCGCACCGCCAGCCAGCAAGACCGCGACCCCATCGAGCTCCTCGACCGCCCGCGACGGGCGCCCGGGCCGATGGTGGCCGACCTTGCCATCCCCAGGCCCTGACCAGCAGCCACGCGGTCGCATCCGCACGCGCCAGCCACGACCTTGAAGACGCTAGCCCTCAAGCTCCACGGTCATGCCGTCGCGGGCGGTCTGCCAGCCGACCTCGTCGACGCGCGAGAGCAGGTCGGGGGACATGTGGGTGAGGACGATGCGGCGTGCCCCCAACCGACCAGCCTGCTGCTGGAGGGTCGCCACGTCCAGGTGGAACCGGGTCTTGCGCTGGTAGGTGTAGCCCTCAGCGATCAGTAGGTCGGTCCCTTGGGCCACCTCGACCAGCACCTCGGTCCACTCGGCGTCCCCGGTGTAGGCGATGGTGTGGCCCTGCCATTCCACCCGCAACGCCAACGCTGCCGCGCCCGAAGCGTGCACGACCTCATAAGGGGTCACCACCAGCCCCCCACGCCCCCCGTCGACGTCGAACTGGAACGGCTGCCGGTCAGCCAGTTCATGGAACTGCACCGCGAACCGTCGCTGCACGTGGGTGGAGCCGGGAAACAGCACCTCCATCGCGGCCTGCACCCGCTCACGCACCCCAGCCGGGCCCGCCACGTGCAACGGTCGGGTGCGGTGGGTGAACTGGCCGTCCAGCACCAGGAACGGCACACCACCGAAGTGGTCGCCATGCAGGTGCGACACCAACACCAGCCCAATCTTGGCAGGGTCGTGCCGCTGCTGCTTCAAGGCCACCAGCGAGGACGCACCACAGTCAAGGAGAACCTCGGCGTGGCCAGGACCGCGGAGCAGGATGCACGCCTGGAACCGGCCGCCGTTGCCGAAGGCGTCACCGGAGCCGATGAACTTGACCTGCATCGGTCGTCTGGTCACACCTGGACGCTACATCGCGCAGACCAGCCAGGCGACGATCTCGGCGAGGCATCCCCCGACCGACACCCTCACCCACCCGCTGGCTTCTCGACCCTCGCCATCGCGGCGCGACGCTACAACCACGACCCGGCAGGCATCAGGAACCCGCTATCTCAATACACAGCAACAAGCCCGCCTCCGGTAAGCAGCCCTGGGCCAGTTCCGGCTCAATCCCGAGTGCGTTGGCGTGGCCGGTGACCGGTGACAGCCAGGCGTTGAGGGAGTCGCCGCGCATACGCCAGCCAGGCGTCGGGGTTGGTGCGCTCGGGGACCATCGTAGTGTCCGGGAAGGATCTGGACTCGCAGGTCATCGGGTCGCAGGATGAGCGCATGGACGCCATTCCACGCCAGGTGGTCCCGGGCAGTATCGGCCCGGCGCGTCCCGGCCTCCGCGTCCGGCGATCGGCAGGCCGGCGGCGCCCCACCGGCGAGCCGCCACCCCTGCCGCGCAGCATCCAACCAACCGGCGTGTGGTGGGTGGCCGCCGCCGTGGTGCTGTTTGCGTTCACCAGGATTGCCTTCGGGCCGGCCAGGCGCAGCCTGGGCGTGGCGGTCACCGTCTGGGACGACGCGGTGGTGCGGTGGCTGGCGGGGCTGCGCGTCCCTGGCCTGACCGGGCTCATGGAGGCGGTCGTCGCGTCCATCGGGTCGGTCGGCGTGGTCTCGGCCGTCCGCTGGGCGACCCTGCTCGCGTTGCTGGCGCTGCGGCGCATCCGCCACCTGATGGTGTTCGTGGGGTCGTTCCTCGCCATACTTCTGGTCGTCAAGTTCGCGACAGTGGATCGCTCCCGGCCCTTTGGGGTGGATATCCGGGGCAGCTGGGGTGGGTGGGCGATGCCGTCTCGCCCGGTCGCGATCTTCGCCGCGACCTTGGTCGGGGTGCTGTACACGCTGGTCCCGCTGGGCCGCTGGCGGCAGCTCGGCAAGTGGGCCGCGACCGGCCTGGTGGCGCTGTTCGCCCTCGCCCGTGTCTTTCTCGGCGTGGATGCCCCCACGGACGCGCTCGTCGGCGCGGTCCTTGGCGTTGCCGTCTCAGTCGCCGCCTACCGGCTGTTTGTGCCCAGCGAGGTCTTTCCGGTCGCCTACCGGCGTGGCCGCGGCGCCCACCTGGACGTGGGCGGGCGCCGCGGCGAGGCGATCCGCCACGCCCTGGCCGACCAGCTCGGGCTGACCGTGCTCGAGGTCAAGCCGTTCGGGCTGTCGGGCTCGGCCGGGTCGACCCCGCTGCGGATCAAGGTCCAGGACGAGGCCGGCAACCCCCGCTATGTCTTCGGCAAGCTGTACGCCAAGAGCCACCTGCGCGCCGACCGGTCCTACAAGCTCGGCCGGGCGTTGCTGTACGGGCGGCTGGAGGACGAGAAGCCGTTCAACACCGTCAAGCGGCTGGTGCAGCAGGAAGACTACGCGCTGGCGCTGATGCAGCGGGCCGGCCTGCCCAGCCCCCAGCCGTACGGTGTCGCCCAGCTCACCCCCGAGCGGGAGTACCTGATCGTCTTTGAGTTCATCGACGGTGCAAAAGAGATCGGCGACGCCGAGGTCGACGACGCCATCATCGACCAGGGGTTGGCCATCGTCCGCAAGCTCTGGGAGGCCAACCTCGCCCACCGTGACATCAAGCCGGCCAACCTGCTGGTACGCGACGGCAAGCTCTACCTGATCGACGTGTTCTTCGCCGAGATCCACCCCAGCCCGTGGCGCCAGGCCGTCGACCTGGCCAACATGCTGCTGTGCCTGGCGCTGCGATCCAGCCCACAGCGGGTCTACGAACATGCGCTGCGGCACTTCTCGGTCGGCGAGATCAGCGAGGCGTTCGCCGCCGCCCGCGGGCTGGCGCTGCCCTCGCAGCTGCGCCGGATGATGCGCGCCCAAGGCCGCGACCTGCACGCCGAGTTCGTGCGGCTGCTGCCCACCCCACCCCGGCCGATCGCCATCCAGCGCTGGAGCGCGCGGCGCGTCGGGCTCCTGCTGCTTGTCCTGCTGGCGCTGATCCCTGCGGTCCCCATCGCGGTAGCGTTCGCCCAGGCCAGCACGAACCCGGGCGGCGCGGAGGCCGTCACCGGCGGGAACGGGTCCTGCAGCCAGATCGAGGAGCTGTGGCTGGAAGCGCAGTCGGTGCCGTCGGCCTCCCGTATCCCCTGCGTCCAGGCGCTACCCGCAGGCATCGTCGGCGCGCTCCACGTCCGCAACGGCGAGTCGGTGCTCGAACTCGGCCACGCTAGCGTCAATATCAACATCAACGCGGGCGATCAGCCGCAAGCGCGGTCCGAGGCCGGCAGCGTGACGATCCGGCTCACGGCGGCATGCGACGTCCGGACTGCCGGGGAGGGGCGGACCGTCGCGCTGGGCATCCGCCGTTTCCAGGTCCAGGAACCTCGCGGCACGCCCGTGGTAGCCGACGTATTCCCCGGCGGTTGTGTCACCTACCGGCCGGAGCCCGGCATGGACTCGTCGGCCTCGCTGCTGGACCAGGCCGAACGCGCCGTGGTCTCTCGCACTCGCGATGACCTGCGCGAGGCTCTCCGGCGCCGATCCGCCGGCAGGCTTGAGCTGGACCCATAGGGGCGCAACGGGGCGTAGAGAAGCAGCTGGGCGATGCCCCAACCCGTCTGGGAGCAGATCGCGGTCAGGCGGCCCAGGCGGCTGGAGAGCATGCCCATGGAGCAGGGATCAGCGCTGGCGGACCTGGGAAGGCATCAGCCCGGCTCGAGGGAGTAAACGCTTGCCCACGCAAGACTCCACGAATCACCCTAGAGACGCCATACATGCCGTAAAACGTTAAACGGCTACTGGCGATTCTCCAGCTCCACCAGCACCGCCGCAAGCCGCTCGCGGCTCCGCAGGACATCAGAGTGGTTGGGTCCCAAGCGGGCCTCGCGGATGTGAAGGGCGCGCTCGTGCAGAGTGGGAGTGCCTTGGCCCTGTGGCGGCCATCCTGCTTGCGCGGGTCAAGCCGCTTCACTCAGCGGGGCGGCCTTGGCGAGCCGCCTGGCAGGTCAAGCTCGAACCA
>JBKPDO010000192.1:0-7665 GCA_046727955.1 bacterium
GCTGGCTGGGCCGGTTTCGTCGGCTCAGCAAGGACTACGAGTTCCTGCCGGCGACCTCGGAGGCGGTGATCTACCTGGCCATGGTCCAGATCCTGACGCGCCGCCTCGCTGAGAGCTAATGCCTTTTCAGACACCCTCTACCGCGAGGCATTCGACGAGCTAGAGCTGGTCACGGGCGACGCCCCCCAGTGGCGGAGCCAGACCCCCGACTACGACGGGCCGACGCTCTGGACAAAGTTCGTTGCCGAGCTCCTGGCCGAGAAGGCCATCCCTGACCTGGAGGCGTACCGCGCGCTCAGGACCTGGCTGGAGCGCCGCCAGCGAGGCAATCTCGGCCCGGACACTGAGCCGGCGCGCCGCGACGCCGGCGGCGCCCTGCTCCGCCTGGCCAGGGCGCGGCGGGACGGGACGGGGGGGCCGGGTTGGTCGCTGCGGGACCGGCTCTGGGACGCGCGCGAGACGCTTCCGGTGGTATCCCCGATCATGCTGCACGGCGACTCGGCGCTCTTCCCTGGTCCCGACACGTCCCCGATGAGGAAGTTGACCGCCGCCTACACGAAGCTGACCGCCGAGATCGAGGCGCAGATCGGCATCCGGCTCCCACTGGTGTTGATCCGTGCCAGCGATGAGAGCCAGCACAAGGGACGCCGCCACGTCGTGAAGCTCCACGAGATCCCGCTGTGGTCCGGGATCGCTTCTCGGAACCACACGGAGCAGCGCATCGTGTCCGAGGGGATCGGTCCCGTCGTGCGGCAGTACCTCGACACCTACCTGGGCTTCGCCGAGGTGGACGAACTCCTGGACCGGCTGGCGACGGTCTCGCCCTCCAGCGAGGCGGGGCGCATCGCCGCGGGTCTGCTGTCGTCAGGGGCCCGCCACCTACGCCTGGTGCAGATACTCCAACGGTTGGTGCGAGAGTCCGTCCCGGTGACCGAGCTCGAAGCCATCCTGCAGGCCTTCGAGTGGGCAGCCTCCCAGGGGGAGGTCGACGAGGTGGTGGACAGGATGCGCAAGGCGCTGGTGGAGCGGCTCCCGCGGACCGCTCCGGGCATCGGCCTCGGTCCCGCCTGGGAGGCCAGGATTGAGGGATGGGTGCAGCGTGGGGACGGGAAGCGGTTCCTGGCCATCCCCGTCGGCAAAGCCCACCTCCGTCAGCGCCTGGTCGACCTGATCGCCGCGCACACCAGGGCCGCTCCGGAAGCGGTCATCGTGGTCCGCGACGACCTGCGCCGGTTCGTCCGCCGGCTGGTGGCGCCGCAGTTCCCCTTCCTCCCCGTGCTCGCCCAGGGCGAGTGGGCCGGGTCCCCCGGAGAACTCCAGCCGCTGGAAGCGGCACCGCAGCCAGAGCCAGAGAGGGTCGGGTGATGGACGTCTCGAGCATGGCCGTGCTCCTCCTGGTCCCTATCACGGTCGAGGCCCCCCCGCCGCTGGCGGCCGCAGCGAACCGCCCGTCCGGCGTGCTGGCCGCCGTCGAGGCCGAGTTCCAGGAGCGGCTGCAACGGCTGGGCCTGGCCGCCACGCCCGAGCTGCGCGTGCACCAGGGGGAGACGAGCCGGGCGGTCAGGGTGCGCGTGCACGGACAGCTGCAGCCGTTCGCGCCGGAGCTCATGACGCGCGTGTGGCTGGTGGTCGCCCCGGAGGACCGCGCCGGCGTGCCGCAGCGGCAGGCGCAGCCATCACCGGACGGCTTCCCCGACGGCTGGTTCAGGAGCTTCGTCGGGAACCTCACGGCTGCCGCCGCGGACGATGACTGGGAGCTGGCCCTGCGGTTCGCCGGCCAGCTGGCGGTGGAGGTCGCCTTCGAACGTCCCGAGTGCCTGCTCGGATCGGTCCAGCGCGAGGAGGGGTCACCGCCAGAGAGCCTCGCCGAGGCGCTGGAGGAGTTGCTGGCCTTCGGACTGCTGCCCAGCGCCTCAGCCGTGGCGCAGGCACTGGCCGACGGCGAACGCCTCGGTGCACCGGTGCGGGACACCGTCGAGGCGTTCGCCGCCCGGCGGCCGGATCATGTCGAGATCCTGGTCTCCGCCACCCAGTTCCACGACATCGTCCACGGCGACGTGGAGGAGCCAAACCTTCCCTTGTACTCGGAGCTCGTCGCCGAGGACGTGCGCACCGCCTTCAGGCGGATGGAGCGCAAGCTCTTCGAGGACCTCGGCGTTCGCCTCCCCGAGCTCGTCCTGCGACGCGAGGACGGCCTGCGGGCGGGCGTGCTCAGGCTCACCGTGAACAACCTGGTGACCCCTCCGGTGCCGTTCTCGGAGCTGGCGCGCGGCGTCGGCGCCGAGCTGCGCCGGCAAGCCGGCCGGCTGCTCGGCATCGAGGATGTGGAGTGGGCGTTGGCCCGTCTGGAGGAGGTCTTCCCCAAGCTCGTCTCCGCCACCCTGGAGCGGGTGGCCCTCGGGGACCTGACACGGGTCCTGCGCGCCCTTCTTGAGGAGCAGGTGTCAATCCGCGACCTGCGAGCGCTTCTCGAGCGGCTGGTACAGTACGACACCATCCCCGTGGACGCCTGCCGGCATATCGTGCTCGACGACCGTCTTCCCGTCCCCCGCGAGCCGTCCCCGCGACCTGGCCCGCTGTGGAGCCGGTACCTGGCCTTCGTGCGGAGCGGAAGCGGCCTGCGCAACCGCCTGACCCATGAGCATCGGCATGGAGACCGCGTGGCCAAGCAGGTGTCCGTCATCCGCCTGACCGAGCAGCTCGAGCAGCGCGTCCAAGCGGAGTTCGCCGCGGACAGCGGTCGCTCCGATGCGGTGAGTACGTCGGAGGAGACACGCGCGGCCGTTCTGGCCGAGGTCTGGCGCGCGTGCTCCCGCCTTCACGACAACAACGCCCGCTTCGTCCTGCTGGTGCGAGATCCGCTGACCCGCCGGGTCGTCCGGGACCAGATCGCCGACGAGCTCCCCGGCCTTCCTGTCATAACAGCGGCAGAGCTGCGTCCGGACGTCAAGATCGTGCCGGCCGGCGCCCATCCGTCGGCTGAGGACGCTCCCAAGCCGCAAGACCGGCAGACTGGCCGTCCCGGCCAGGGGAGGGTGCACGTTCCGAGGGTCCCACACAACCTAGCACGACGCGGTGGCTAGCCCGCGGCCTTACACAGACCAATGCAGCTTGTAGGGTGCGCAAGGCATTCATGCAGCCTGGCGTGGTCAACCCGCGGACTGCGGTCAAGCGCTACGCAGCAGGAACAAGATCAAGGAGCCGACCAGTACAAGGATGAGGTCATAACCGCTCAAGGCTGCCGTAGCTTCACCTCAGCGCGGACGCGGTTGTTGAAATATACGCTCTATTGACGGAATATGCACGAAAAGGCATCTTGCTTGATTGCGCGTGAAGCAGGAGAGTTGCGGTTGCTTCGGGAATGAACCAGGTTCGAGTTGTTGGGGGCTGGTCCGATGGAGAAGCTGCCGATCGTCTATGTCCGTGGGTTCGCGGGCGACACCTCCGGCATCAACAAGGTCGTCGCGGACCCGTTCTACGGCTTCAACGAGGGCTCCACCCACGTCCGGGTAGGCGGCGACGGGGAGCCCACCTTCTACCAGTTCGAGAGCCCGCTGCTGCGCCTGCACCTGGACGAAGGCTACGAGATCCTGGTCGATGGCGGCCAGATGGCCTACCTGGACAGCCACGAGAAGGTCGCGCCGAACAGCATCTGGATCCACCGCTTCTACGACGTGTCCGCCAGCACCTGGGGTGACAAGCCGCAGGACTACAGCCTCGAACGGGCCGCGGAGGACCTGCTCGGGCTGATCGAGACGCTGCAGGCCAAGACCGGTGCGCCGCGCGTCAACCTCGTCGCGCATTCCATGGGCGGGCTCATCTGCCGCTGCCTCATCCAGAAAATCATCCCGGACCAACGACTGGGTCGCAGGGCAGTCGACTTCGTCGACAAGTTCTTCACCTATGCCACCCCGCACGGCGGCATCGTCTTCGACGTCGGGTTCGGTCTCCTCGAGCGCCTGCGCGACACCTTCGGCGTCCAGGGTGCGGACATCTTTGGGCCCAGGCGGATGTACCAGTACCTGACCCCCGCCGCGCAGCATGATGGGAACGGGCCACCCGACGGCTGGAAGGCCGAGGAGATGCCCGACGGAGCAAACGACTTCCCCAAGGACCGCATCTTCTGCCTCATCGGCACCAACCCCGAGAACTACGACGTGGCCATGGGACTGTCGTCAGCGATCGTCGGCGCCAAGAGCGACGGCCTGGTGCAGATCGAGAAGGCGTATGTCCCTGGAGCGCGGCACGCCTTCGTGCACCGCAGCCACAGCGGACCCTATGGGGTGGTCAACTCCGAGGAGGGCTACCAGAACCTGCGGCGCTTCCTCTTCGGGGACCTCCAGGTCCAGGCTGACCTCGTCGGGCACCGCCAGCCCATCGACACCGCCCGGGATGGTCTGGTGTGGCAGGCGGAGCTACGGCTGTCCATTCGCGGCGTCTCGATCGTCATACACGAGCAGACCGCCGACCACTGGTGCCCCATTCAGCTGTCGATCCCGCGGACCGAGGACACCCCGGACACGCCGATGCCGCTGGTGACGACGTTTCTGTCCACCGCGCTGCGGCCGACCGACGCCGCCAGCATGCGCTATGCCCTGCATCTGAAGATCCTGTCGCTGGAGCAGCGGCACGGCATCTTCCATTTCGGTCACCATCTCGAACGCGTGGCCGATTTCGACGACGTCCTCATCGTGGACGTCGGACACCGCGACGGCGCCCTGGTGGCGTGGGCGACATGGAATTCCCAGATCCCAGGGGCGATCCGCGACTATGTGCCCTCCGGGGACCCACTGGGTGACGAGGACCCCGAGGTGGGAACCTGGGTGGCGCGTGTGGCCCTGCCGTCGACCGCCGAGCCGATCCTCGGCAAGAACGCCAGGATCCAGCTCACCGTCACGCCACGGACGTGACAGGCTTGAGCCAGTTCCTTCGCTGCGCCGCAATCCTTCGGCTCTTCGCTAGTTCGTGTGGGTGGGTGAGAAGTCAAGTCGGCCAGCAATCAGGTAGATCATGGCGATCAGGTTCCGCTTGTTGCGGTAGCCGCGGGCGCGGCGCTTGCTGGCCTGCACCAGCGAGTTGATCCCTTCCAGGACGCCGTTGTTGATCTTGGTCCAGTGCCAGCGCAGCACCCCCTCCCAGTGGTCACCGATCATGCCGGCGAACGTCTTGATCGGCTCCAGGCGGCTGCGGATCGCACCCTCATACCAGCGCTCCAGGTAGTCCTCGGCCAACTCGCGGGGCTGCTCGAAGAACGCATCGAACGCCAGCCGCCACCGTAGGCCCGCGCGGTCGCAAGCCCCACCGACGCCGGGGTGAGCAAGGCGAGCCCGGCGGCCTGCTTGTCGGTCAGGTTCGCGGGCCGCTTCAACCAGACGTACCGGGTCCCCTTGAGCTCGGGGCGCTGCTTGGCCTCGGCCCGACGCACCTCGTCGACCGCCTTGGTGGCATGGCTTACCAGGTGATAGCGGTCCCAGGTCAGATACGCCTTCGGCAGGCTGGCCCGCACGCCCCGCTCGAACGCCGGGCTCATGTCGGCCGACACATCACGGACCTGGACCGGGTCCCCGCCATGGGCCACGAGGTCGGTGGCGAACCGCGCCACGGTGCTGTGATCGCGGCCCTCGGTCGCAAACAGCACCCTGGGCTTGGGCGTGTCCAAGTCAACAAACAGGCTCACATAGTCCTGGCCGCGCCGGGCCGAGGTCTCATCGACCCCGACCCTGCGCACCTCGGCCATCGACACCCTGGCCCTGGCCTGCTCAACATGGTGGTGCAGCAGGCGCCACAGCCGGGTGTCGTGCTCACCGACCAGCTCGGCGACGGCCCTGACCGGCATCTCGGCGAGCATCGCCATCAGCAGGGCCTCAAACAGCAGCGTGAAGCCGCTTTCGGGCCGCGCCCAAGCAAGCCTGACCTGGCGCACCCCGTGGGTCGGGCAGCTGACCCTGGGCACCCGGGCGTGCAGGTAGGCTTGGTGCTGGAAGAAGTCCAGGTGCCGCCAGGTCTTGTCGCTGCTGTCATGCACCGCACAGGCAGCGGCATCACCCTCGGGGCAGGCAAAGCGCGACCCCTTGGGGAAGTCCAGGTACAGGTCCAGGCGCTTGCGATCGGCGCTGAACTCGGCGCCCACCACCCGCCAAGGCTCGGGCATGCCAAGAGCAGCCTGGAACAGGTCAATCTCCGCCATCGCCAGTCCTCCCCAACGGTCAAGGGAAGGACCCTCACCCTACCGGCTCCAGGCCACCACTACCCACACGATTCAGCGAGGAGCCAATCCTTCCTGTGGTGCAGCCGGCATCCCGGAGGTGCCTGATAACCACCATTGCGCATGGGGTCGCCCCTCGGCCCCCGTTCAGCGCATTCCCTTTGCTGGCGGACAAGCGCACGGCCTTCGACCGGGACGCGTTCACCCCGGCCCAACGCCTGTCCACCGTTCGGCAGGTGGCCACGTTGCTCGAGGGAATCTACGTGCATCTTCGGCAGAAATAGGCGATGTGCGCCCCGAAGGTGGTCAGGACGGGTCTGAAGCAGGTGCTCGCGCTCGCAGTCACATCGCGGCCGTTGCTGAGACGCGAGGAGGGGTGAATGCCGCGTCCAGCGACCAACGTCATGGCTCTCGCCGTGCATACGCAGCCATTATTTCGCCCGTGGAGGGGCAGGTAGAAGAGAGTTCAGATGAGTGAGGAACAGCCCGAGAGCGTCCCCTTCGAGAAAGAGGTCCCCGCCGATGCTCCCGACGTCGATGAGCTGGGCCTCATCGACGAAGAGGACGAAGCCCTCGAACAAGATGCGTCAGAGGAGGCGACGACGGAAGCTGGGATGTCGGAGGGCGGAGTCGAGCTGACGCCAACGCAAGACGTCAAATTCGAGGAAGACGAGAGCGGGGTGGCTCGGTGAGCACATTGACTTGGATGGCCGACGCCTTTCGCAAGAACGGCCTTCGTGTGCGCGAAGTCGAGGGCTGGAAGAGCCGGGCCGGCCGGGCACCTTCGCTCCGCGAGGTGTGATATTTCACCATACTGCTTCGAACCGGCACGGTGGCTCGGCTGCGTCGCTCGGCACATGCCTGCACCCACCGCTCGGCGAATGCATTCGCCTTCGGCGCCTCGATCGGCGTCGTGATGGTCTTGGTGCCGTCGGCGGCGAACACGTCGTCGAAGGCGCGGGTGAACTTGCTGTCCCGGTCACGAATGAGGAACCGCGGCGTGGTCGCGCCCTCCGCTGGTTCCTGCTCCCGTTCCATCGAGAGCTCCCGCGCCCGCTGGACCACCCACGACCACTCGGGTGGTCGGTGACCCCGACCAGGCGAACCCGCCGCGTCCCAAGCTCGATGATGAACAGGACGTACAGCGTCGTCAGGCGCACGATCTCAACGGTGAAGAAGTCGGTGGCCACGATGCCCGAGGCCTGCGCCCGAAGGAACGCTCGCCAGCTGACCGACGCCTGTCGGGGCGCGGGCCCAAGCCCGTTGCCCAGCAGCACCGTGCGGATGGTGGTCGTCGACACCAACACGCCGAGCTTCTTGAGTTCGCCCTGGATGCGCCGGTAGCCCCAGCGAGGATTCTCCCGGGCCAGCCGCAGGATCAGCGCCACCACCTGGTCTGCGAGCACCGGGCGGCCGCCTCGACGGAAAGGTTGGGTCCATTTGCGGGTGACCAGCCGGCG
>JBKPDO010000193.1:0-17984 GCA_046727955.1 bacterium
GGCGCGCGTCCACGCGACCGTCCAGCGGTGCGCAGGGCACCGCCGCTCGTGGGGGGCGGGGGGGGGAGCCCCCGCCCCCCACATGGATGGATCTGCCCCGGCGCGCGGAGCGCGCGCCGTGGGGGGAGCGAGCTCCCCCCCACATGGAACGAGGACTGCCTACACAGCAGCCTGAGAGAGGCTGAGCGCGGGAAGGAGGCCAGGGTGGAACTGGGGATGGTGGGGCTGGGGCGCATGGGGACCGGCCTGAGCCGCCGGCTGCTGCGCGGCGGCCACCGAGTGGTCGCCTACGACCAGTACTCCGAGGCGGTCAAGGGGGTCGCCGGCGACGGGGCCGGCGCCGCCGCGACCCTGGAGGCGCTGGTCGGCGAGCTCTCGCCGCCCCGCGCCGTGTGGCTCATGGTGCCCGCCGGCCAGCCCACCGAGAGCAACGTCACCGCGCTGGCCGAGCTGCTGCAGGCGGGCGACGTGGTGATCGACGGCGGCAACTCCAACTTCCGCGACTCGGTGCGCCGCGCGGGGATGCTGGCGGCCAAGGCGATCCACTTCCTGGACTGCGGCACCTCTGGCGGGATCTGGGGCGAGCGCGAGGGCTTCTGCCTCATGGTCGGCGGCCCGGACGAGGCCTTCGAGCTGCTCGAGCCGGCCTTCGCGACGCTGGGCCCAGATGGCGGCTACGCCCACGTCGGCCCCGCCGGTGCCGGGCACTACGTGAAGATGATCCACAACGGCATCGAGTACGCCCTGCTCCAGGGCTACGCCGAGGGCTTCGAGATCCTGAACGCCTCCAAGTACCAGCTCGACCTGCGGCAGATCTCCGAGCTCTGGCGGCACGGCAGCGTGGTCCGCTCGTGGCTGCTCGACCTGGCCGCCGCCGCCTACCAGCGCGACCCGGAGCTGAAGGCGCTCACCGGCTACGTCGAGGACTCGGGCGAGGGCCGCTGGACCGTGCAGGAGGCGCTCGACAGGGACGTGCCCGCGCCGGTCATCAACCTCTCGCTGCTGATGCGCATCCGCTCGCGCCAGCAGGACTCCTACGCAGCCAAGGTGATCGCCGCCCTGCGCAACGAGTTCGGCGGCCATCCCATCCACCCGTCGACGACGAGGACGTCACCGTGACCGAGGCTACCGAGAACCCCCTGCTGGTGGGTGAGCGCGTCCGTGCCACCCCACCACCAAACGCGATGGTCGTCTTCGGCGGCTCAGGCGACCTCGCCCACCGCAAGATCATCCCGGCCCTGTACAACCTCGAGCTGAACCGCATGCTGCCGCAGCAGTTCGCGGTGGTGGGCGTGAGCCGCAGCGAGTACTCCGACGACGAATACCGCTCCGACATGCGCCAGGCGGTCGAGCGGTTCTCCCGCACCCAGCCGGTCCAGTCGCAGGTGTGGGCGTCGTTCGCCAGCCGCCTGTTCTACATCACCGGGTCGACCGACGACCCCGCCACCTTCGGCAAGGTCGGGGACCTGCTCGAGCGCTTCGACCGCGAGCGCGGCACCGACGCCAACCGGCTGTTCTACATGTCGCTGATCCCCAAGCTGTTCCCCGGCGCCATCGAGGGGATCGGCAAGTCCGGCATCGGCGGCCGCGGCTACGACCGCGGCTGGTCGCGAGTGGTGGTCGAGAAGCCGTTCGGCCACGACCTGGCCTCCGCGCGCGAGCTACAGCAGCTCGTCATCGAGGTGTTCCCCGAGCGCGACGTGTTCCGCATCGACCACTACCTCGGCAAAGAGAGCGTCCAGAACATCGTCGCGTTCCGTTTCGCCAACGGGATCTTCGAGCCGGTCTGGAGCCACCACTTCGTCGACCACGTCCAGATCACCGTGGCGGAGTCGATCGGCATCGAGCACCGCGGCAACTTCTACGAGACCGCCGGCGCCATCCGCGACATCATCCAGAACCACGCCCTGCAGCTTCTGTCGCTGATCGCGATGGAGCCGCCCGCCACCTTCGAGCCCGAGGACCTCCGCAACGAGAGGGTCAAGGTGCTCAAGGCGCTGCGGCGCATGGAGGGGCCCACGGTGGACCGCAACGTGGTCCGCGGCCAGTACGACAGTGGCTGGGTCGATGGCCAGCCGGTGCGCGCCTACCGCGAGGAGCCCGACGTCGCCCCCGACTCGGTGGTGGAGACCTACGTGGCCGCCGAGTTCCTGGTCGACAACTGGCGCTGGGCCGGCACGCCGATCTTCCTGCGCACCGGCAAGCGCCTGCCCAAGCGCGCCACCGAGGTGGTGGTGCAGTTCAAGGTCGCCCCGCACCTGCCGTTCGGCGAAGTGGCCCAGGAGGGCCTGGCGCCGAACTCCCTGGTGCTGCGCATCCAGCCGAACGAGGGCATCACCATGAAGTTCGGCGCCAAGGTCCCGGGGCCCTCCATGGAGGTGCGCTCGGTCAACATGGACTTCTCCTACGGCACCTCGTTCGCGACCGACCTGCCCGACGCCTACGAGCGCCTGCTGCTCGACGTGATGGCCGGCGACCCGTCGCTGTTCCCGCGCTGGGACTCGGTCGAGGAGTCGTGGCAGATCATCCAGCCGATCCTCGACCGCTGGGCGGAGGCGCCACGGCCGGAGTTCCCCAACTACGAGGCGGGGGAATGGGGGCCCAAGGACGCGGACGAGCTGATCGCGCGGCACAGCCCCAACCGCCGCTGGCGGCGGCCATGACCAGTTTGGTGGCGCCCGGCTGGGCGTTCGAGGAGGTCGCGCCGGCCGACATCGACAGGACGCTGGAGCGCCAGCGCCGCGACCAGAGCGACGGCGGCAGGCCACTGGTACGAGCCAGCGTGAACAACATGGTGGTGGTGACCCAGAGCCGCAGCGCCGGCCAGCGCGCGCTCGCCACGATCGAGAGCCTCGGCCTCAGCGTGCCGTCACGCTGCGTGGTGCTGATCGCCGAGCCGCCCCCGGACGGACGGCCACGGGTGCGCTCATGGGCGCGCGTTGCCCACCACCGCCGCGGCGAGGGCCCCTCCGAGGTGGTGTGGGAGGAGGTCATCGTCCAGACCAACGTCCAGGCCCGTTACCTCCCGGCGGTGGTGCTCCCCCTGCTCCTGCCCGAGCTGCCGGTGTTCACCTGGTGGGAGGGCACGCCGCCGTTCTCCGACGAGGTGTTCGACGAGCTGGCCTCGGTGACCGACCGGCTCATCCTGGACTCGGCCACCTTCGCGGATCCCGTCCCGGACCTGGCCCGCCTCGCCAGCGCGGCGCAAGTGCTCGGCCCCGCGCTGTCGGACGGCGTCTGGGGACGGCTGACCCCCTGGCGCGAGCTGATCGCCGCCCCGTTCAACGGCCCGCCGCTGCGCGGCGCCGCCCACGCGATCCGGCGGCTCCGGGTCGACGCCGTCGACCCGAGCGCCGGGCTGGAGCTGGTCGGCTGGTTCGCGTCGAGGCTCGACTGGGAGCTGGTCGACGTCCGGGTGGTCGACGATCTGCGTGCCGCGCGCTACGCCCGCGGCCCAGGGCTGTTCTGCGAGGTGGAGGTCACCAGCACCCTCGGCTCGGCGAGCCTGACGCGAGTCGAGCTCGAGGTCGCCGGCGACGAGGAGCCGTCCCGCATCCGGGTGGAGGCCACGCCGAGCTACCTGGTCTCCACGGTCCAGACACCTGGCCAGCCGACCGCCCGGCGGGTGGGGTTGGCCGCCGAGCAGGGGCAGCTCGCCGCCGAGCTGCAGGTATTCGGCCACGACCGCGTGTTCGAGGCGGCCCTGACGTCGGCGGCGGAGCTGGTGCAGGAGGGGGGATGACCAGGGTCGGCGTCGGACCGCGGGCAGCGGGCAGCGGGCAGCGGGCAGCGGGCAGCGGGCGAGCATGGCACAGGCGCTCATGGGGGGCCGGGGGGGGAGCGAGCTCCCCCCACATGGATCGGGCACTGCAGACACAACCCGAGAGGAGAACCGATTCGGGTCCAGGTGGTAGGCAACGCGCGGGAGCTGGCCGAGGCGGCGGCGCGGCGCGCCCTTGCCGACATCGAGGCCGCGATCGACGCCCATGACAGCTGCACGTGGGTGCTGACCGGGGGGACCACCCCGCTGGCCGCCTACCGTCGCCTGGCGCGGCACGACCTGCGCAGCGCGGTCGAGTGGGGTCGCGTGCGGGTCGCCATGGGCGACGAGCGCTGCGTGCCGCTGGACGACCCGGAGTCCAACTGGGGGCAGGCCGCGGCCGCCCTGCTCGACCACGTCCCGCTCGGCGAGGACCAGCGCCTGCCCATCCGCGGCGACCTCGATGCCGAGGCGGCCGCCGCCGACTATGAGACCGTGCTGCGCCGCCTCCCACTCGCCCCAGGTCCGGCCCGAGAGGGACCCGCGGCATCGGAGGGACCCGCGGTCGCCCCACGCGGCGCGCCGTCCCCACCGTCCCCACCGGCCCCGCGGCTCGAGGTGGTGTGGCTCGGGGTCGGGCCGGACGGGCACTGCCTGTCGCTGTTCCCGGGCCGGCCCGAGGCCGAGGTCCGCGACCGGCTGGTCGTGCCGGTCCACGGGGCGCCAAAGCCGCCGCCGGACCGGGTGAGCCTGACGCTGGCGGCGCTCAGCGGCGTCGAGCGGTTGCTGGTCCTGGCGGCGGGCGCCGAGAAGGCCGCGGCGGTCGCCAGGGCACGCGCCGGCGACCGCGAGCTGCCGATCACCCTGGCGGTCGCCGCCGTCCAGGCCGCCGGCGGCACGGTGACCTGGCTGCTGGACCGCGCGGCCGCCGGCGGCTGAGCCGCCCAGGTGGCGCGGGCTCACGCGGCCCCGCCCGGCCGGTCCCACTCGGGCCGTCCCACTCGGGCCGGTCCCACTCGGGCCGGCGTACCTGTCACACCCATCCGGTACTGTTGGTCGGCTATGACCGACACGCTCACGATCGATCAGGCGCGGCGCCTCGCCCTGGCCGCGCAGGGCCTCACCAGAGCACCAGACCACGGCGGCCGTCTCGCCGCCGCCGTGCCGTCCGCGGACGGCAACACGGCGCCGGCCCCGTCCGCGGACGGCGCGGCCACGGCGGCCACGGCGGCCACGGCGACGCTGCGGGCGGTGCTGCGCCGCCTCGGCGCCATCCAGATCGACTCGATCAACGTCGTCGCCCGCAGCCACGAGCTGGTGCTCGCCGCCCGGGCCGGCGCCCACGACCCGGCGGCCTTCGAGCGGCTGGTCTACCGCCGCCGGGCCGGCTTCGAGTACTGGGGCCACGCGGCCTCGTTCCTGCCGATCGAGACCTTCCGCCTGTTCCTGCCGAGGATGGCCCGGATGGCCGCGCAGACGCGCGGCTGGTGGGCGGACACGCGCCGCAAGCACCAGCACCTCTACGGCCTGGTCCTCGAGCGTATCCGCGCGGACGGGCCGCTGGCCGCATCCGACTTCCGTGAGCCCGGCGCCCGCCGCCGGGGCACCTGGTGGGACTGGGCTCCGGCCAAGCACGTCCTCGAGGACCTGTTCGACCAGGGCGTGGTGCTGGTGCACGACCGGGTCCGCTTCGAGCGGCGCTACGACCTGGCCGAGCGGGTGCTCCCGGCCGGTGTCGACCTCAGCGAGCCGACCGCCGGCGAGGCGGCGGTCGAGCTGACCATGCTGGCCGCCCGGGCGCTGGGGGTGGCGACCGCGGCGGACCTGGCCGACTACTTCCGCCTGCGGCCGGACGAGGCCAAGGCCGGCCTGGCCGAGTCGCTGGCCTCCGGCCTGCTCCAGGAGGTCAGGGTCCAGGGCTGGCCCAAGCCGGCGTACCTGCTGCCAGGCATGCCCCTGCCGCGCCGCGCCCTCTACCCCCCGGTGCTGCTCAGCCCGTTCGACTCGCTGATCTGGTCGCGCCAGCGGACCGAGCGCCTGTTCGGCTTCGACTACCGCCTGGAGATCTACGTCCCCGCCGCCAAGCGCCAGCACGGCTACTACACCATGGTGGTCCTCGCCGGGGGTCGGCCGATCGCCCGGGTGGACCCCAAGCACGACCGGGCGACCGGTCGCCTCCTGCTGCGCAACCTCGTGATCGAAGACGGCGTCGACCACGGCGAAGCCGTCCAGGCCACGACGGCGGCGGCCAGGCGGCTGGCGCGCTACCTCGGCGCCGGTGAGGTTGCGACCGCCAACGGCATGCCCCGCGGTCTGGCCCGGCTGCTCGAGACGACGCTGGAGGCCAGCGCCGCTACCTGAACAGCGCGGGGGTGAGCCGACCCGCTATCGTAGGTGGCTGGCGGGTGCCGAGTGGGCTGGGGGGACGGCGTGCTGGGTCGGGGGCTGTGGTTGGGCCGTGTGCTCGGCTTCCCGGTCCGTCTCGATCTCTCCTGGTTCGTAGGCCTGGTGCTGTTCGTCGCGCTGAGCCGTGACGTCTGGTCGCCGCGCGTGACCGGTCTCGGCGCGGTGGCGCTGTCCGCCGCCTTCACCTGCGCCTTCTTCGCCTCGGTACTGGCCCACGAGCTGGCGCACGCCTTGGTGGCGCGGGCGCTCGGCGTTGCGACCCTGGAGATCAGCCTGCTGCTGTTCGGCGGCGTGGCGCGGATCGTGAGCGAGCCGGTCGACGCCGGCGGCGAGGCCCTCATGGCCATGGCCGGCCCGCTGGTGTCGGTCACGCTGGCGGGGGTGCTGTGGCTGGCGAGCCAGCTCGTGGGCGGCTGGCCCGGCGACCTGATCGCGCTGCTGGGCCTGGCCAACCTGGTGCTCGCCGTGTTCAACCTGCTGCCGGGCTTCCCCCTCGACGGCGGCCGGGTGGCCAGGGCGGTGGTCTGGCGGATGACCGGCCGCAAGCTCTTCGCCACCCGGGTCACCGCCTGGATCGGCCGGGGGCTGGCCGGGCTGCTGATGGCTGGCGGCACCGTCGGCGTGGTGGTCCTGCACAGCCCGCGCTACCTGCTGCACGTCGCGCTCGGCGCGTTCCTCTGGTACGCGGCGACCCAGGGCGAGCGCGCCACCCGCCGCGCGGAGCAGCGCCCTCGGCCCGACGACCTGGCCGCCCGCCCAGGTCGGTAGCACTGAGCCCCGCACGCCGTGTCAACATGTCTCCGAGAGCCAGACCGAAGGCCACCGCCGAGGAGCGCCCGTGCTCGTAACCGCCCGCCTGCGACCACCCGACCGCACCGTCGAGGTCGCCGACGTCCGCCGTGTGAAGGACCTGCTCGCGCGCCTCGAAGTGCTGCCGTCGACCGTGCTCGTGATCCGCGACAACGCCTTGCTGACCAGCGAGGACGAGCTGCGCGACGGTGACAGGGTGGAGGTCCGCTTCGCCATCTCGGGAGGTGCATAGTGCCGAGAATGCGCTGCAAGCGTTGCCGGCAGCCGGCCGTGATCGAGGTCCGGCGCCACAACGCCGCCTTCTGCCGAGACTGCTTCTTCCACTACGTGCGCCAGCAGGTCACCCGCGCCATCGCCAAGCACCGCATGCTGGCCCCCGCCGACCGGGTGCTGGTGGCGGTGTCGGGCGGCAAGGACTCGCTCGCCCTCTGGGACCTCCTGCTCGACCTCGGCGTCCAGGCCGACGGGCTCTACATGAGCCTTGGGATCGGCGCCTACTCCGAGCGCTCCAAGCAACTCTGCCGGGCGTTCGCCGACGCCCACGGCGCCAAGCTGGTGATCCACGACCTCGAGGCGGAGCAGGGCTACACCATCCCGGAGGCGGCGGGCAAGGGCGGCCGCTCCTCCTGCGGGGTGTGCGGCCTGTCCAAGCGCTATGTCTTCAACCGCGTCGCCCTCGAGGGCGGCTACGACGTGGTCGCCACCGGCCACAACCTCGATGACGAGGCCGCGGTGCTGTTCGCCAACACGCTGCGCTGGGACACCACGACGATGGCGCGCCAGTTCCCGGTGCTGGAGGCCACCCGGCCGGGCCTGGTCAAAAAGGTGAAGCCGCTGTACCGCCTGGCTGAGCGCGAGACGGCCGCCTACTGCGTGCTCAAGGGCATCGACTACGTGGTGGAGGAGTGCCCGCTGGTCGCCGGCAACACCCAGCTCAGGCACAAGGAGACGCTCAACCGGATGGAGGAGGCGTCGCCCGGCACCAAGCACAATTTCCTCTTCGGCTTCATCGACCGGGCGGCGGAGCTGCTGCGCTCCGCGGACGCGGTGGAGCTCACCGAGTGCTCGCGCTGCGGCATGGTCACGCCGCTGCCCGAGGAGCCCGAGGAGGCGCCGGTGTGCGCCTTCTGCCGCTCGCGGGAGCGGCTGCTCGGCGCCAGAGCCAGGGAGCGCGCGCTCCCCGTGGTGCAGGTCGGCGTCGGGTGAAGCCACTCGAGGCGGGTGAGCGGGTCCTCCTGCAGGACGGCAAGGGCCGGCGCTACCTGGTCACGCTGCAGGCGGGCGCGACCTTCCACACCCACCGCGGGCGGCTGGCCCACGACGAGCTGATCGGCCGGCCCGAGGGCGAGGTCGTCTCCACCGACCTGGGCCAGCGGCTGCTGGTGCTGCGTCCCACCCTGGCCGACTGGGTGGTAAAGATGCCCCGTGGCGCCCAGGTGATCTACCCGAGGACGATCGCCCTCATGGTCATGGTGGCGGACGTGCGGCCGGGGATGACCGTGCTGGAGGCCGGAGCGGGCTCGGGGGCGCTGTCGATCGCGCTAATCCAGATATTGATGCCTGGCGGGCGCCTAGTCTCGTTCGAGATCCGCCCCGAGTTCGCCGGCCAGGCGCGCCGCAACGTGGAGGCGTGGTTCGGCAAGCTTCCCGGCGAGTGGGACCTGCGCGAAGGGGACGTCCTCGCCGGGCTGGACGAGGTTGGCACCGTCGACCGCATCCTGCTCGACCTGCTGGAGCCCTGGCTGGTCGTGCCTGGGGCGGTCGACGCGCTCGCCCCCGGCGGCGTCCTGGTCGCCTTCGTCGCCACCGTGCCGCAGGTCATGCGGACGGTCGAGGCGCTGGAGGCGACCGGCCGCTTCGGTCTCATCGAGACCTCAGAGGCCATCCTGCGGCCCTGGCACGTCGATGGCCTCGCCGTGCGGCCAGAGCACCGTATGGTCGGCCACACCGGGTTCCTGGTCTCGGCCCGCCGCCTCAGCGTCCCCTGGGGCCCGCCCGCGCCGATCCACTGACGCTCAGCGGGCTCAGCGGCGCTCAGCGGCGCTCAGCGGGCTCAGCGGCGCTCAGCGGCGCGACCGGGGCAGGTCCTCGATCAGGGGGTTAAGCTCTGGGTCGAGGTCTACCCGCCAGCGCCGACGACCCTTGCCCGGCGTCACCAGCACCGCGTACAGGTCGCCTTGGAGCCACCAGAACAGGTGCGGCGTGCAGCGGTCGGTGGCGCCGCGGTAGCGGGCGCGGGCCATCTCGTCGAGCGCGAGCAGGACGTCGAGGGCGTGGTCGGAGGCCACCTCGTGCAGCAGCATCATGCTGTACCGCGGCACGGCGACCAGCGCGCCATAGGGGGCGGGGTCAGCCAGGTAGCGCTGCACGCCGAGCAGCGCCGACGACACGTACGGGCTGCCGGCCCTGGTCACCGAGCGGATCGACGCGGTCTTGGAGAGCGGGTGGTCGCGCACCTCGAACGTCACCAGCTCGCGCTCTACGGTATTGGTGATCGCCAGCTGGCGGACGGCGGCAGCCGGCCCCAGCTCGGCCGCCTCTGCCCTGGTGAGCGGCTCCATGGAAGTGGCGTGGTCGACCGCCAGCAGTGCATCGAAGTAGCGGCCGAACGGGGCCGCGGCGAGCCGCTGTGCCGAGCGGTCGTCTAGCTTGGGGACGATCCGCAGCCGCAGCCGCTCCCGCAGTTCGTCCGCCTGCCCGTCCGCGCCGGCCTGGCCGGCCGCCGCGCCGGCCGCCTCCAGGACCGCTCCGGCGACTTCGCGCAGCCAGCCGTCGACCTGCGCGGGCCAGGCCTCCGGCGGCTGGCCCGCGCAGGAGCTGAGCAGTGAGGCCGTGCTCACTCGCGCGCGCTCACCGCCACGCAGCGGCAGCACCACCACGCCCTGGGCGGTGTCGAGCGCGGCGCCTGGGAGCGACGCACGAAGCTGGCCGGCAACCAGCTCGTGGATGTCGGTGGCGAGCAGATCGGCGGGGTGGGACATGGCGGCCTTCCTCTGGCCTTCGTCCGCTGGCCTTCGTCCGCCGGGGCTCGGTAACGCCCGGATGGTGCTGGGATACCCACCGATACTGCGCTGCCAAACTTCGCCGGCACGACCGCTGTTGGACGGGACGAGTAGCATGAGGGGCACCAACTCATCTCCCGTGGCCCCCGCGCATCTGGGGGGTCCTCATCCGCAAGCCGGTCCCGAGCGGGACACTGGAAAGGCCGATCGAAGGCCGATAGGGTGTAGGCAAGGCTACCTACACGTATGAGACGCCAGAACTAGTCCATTAAGACGCCAGCACCAGTCCATTGCCGCTGGGCCCTTTCCACCCGCCGAAGGGGGGACGCACGTGAAGGACGCCGATCGCCCGAGGCAACCTCGGTCACGTCGTGACCCTGAGCAGAGCCCGGGCGTCGAGGAGGCGCTCGAGGCCGGCGAGCTGCGGCGCCAGATCCAGTTCCTCGAGGAGGAGACGGCGCTGTTGCGACGCCGCCTGCAGGACTCGCCACGCCAGGTCAGGGTGCTCGAGGAGCGGCTGCTCGAAACCAAGGGGCAGCTCGCCCAGGCGCTGTCTCAGAACGAGCGGTTGGCTGCGACCTTGCGCGAGGCGCGCGAGCAGATCCTCGCCCTGAAAGAGGAGGTCGAGAAGCTCACGGCACCGCCGTCCGGCTACGGCGTCTTCCTCAGCGTCAACGACGACGGCACCGTCAACATCTCCTCCGGCGGCCGCAAGCTGCGCGTGAACGTGCACCCGCAGATCGACCCCAAGTCGCTGCAGCCCGGCCAGGAGGTCATGCTCAACGAGGCCCTCAACATCGTCGAGGCCTGCTCCTACGAGGTCCAGGGAGAGGTCGTCAGCCTCAAGGAGATGCTCGGCCCGGACCGGGCGCTGGTGATCGGCAACGCCGACGAAGAGCGGGTGGTCCAGATCGGCGAGCCGCTGCGCAACCAGCGCCTGCGCGCTGGCGACGCGCTGCTGCTGGACATGCGCTCGGGGTTCGTGCTCGAGCACCTGCCCAAGCCGGAGGTCGAGGAGCTCATCCTCGAGGAGGTGCCGGACGTCTCCTACCAGGACATCGGCGGCCTGTCGCGGCAGATCGACCAGATCCGCGACGCGGTGGAGCTGCCGTTCCTGCACGCCGACCTGTTCGCCGAGCACCAGCTCAAGCCGCCCAAGGGCATCCTGCTGTACGGGCCGCCCGGCTGCGGCAAGACGCTGATCGCCAAGGCGGTGGCCAACTCCCTCGCGAAAGAGGTCGCCACCAGGACCGGCCTGGAGAGCGGTCGCAGCTACTTCCTGAACATCAAGGGCCCGGAGCTGCTGAACAAGTACGTCGGCGAGACGGAGCGGCAGATCCGGCTGATCTTCCAGCGCGCCAAGGAGAAGTCCAGCGAGGGCATGCCGGTGATCGTGTTCTTCGACGAGATGGACTCGATCTTCCGCACGCGCGGCTCGGGCGTCTCCTCGGACGTGGAGAACACCATCGTCCCGCAGCTGCTCAGCGAGATCGACGGGGTCGAGCAGCTCAAGAACGTGATCGTGATCGGCGCCTCCAACCGCGAGGACATGATCGACCCGGCGATCCTGCGCCCGGGCAGGCTCGACGTGAAGATCAAGATCGAGCGCCCGGACAAGGATGCGGCGGGCGACATCTTCTCCAAGTACCTGCTGACCAGCCTGCCGCTCTCGAAGTCACTGCTGGAGCGCCATGGCGAGGACCGCCAGACCGCCCTTACGGCGATGATCCGCGAGACGGTCGAGCGCATGTACTCCGACGCCGAGGAGAACCGCTTCCTCGAGGTCACCTACGCCAATGGCGACAAGGAAGTTCTGTACTTCAAGGACTTCAACTCAGGTGCGATGATTGAGAATATCGTGTCCCGGGCGAAGAAGATGGCGATCAAGCGGTTCCTCCAGACCGGGGAGAAGGGGATCACGCCGGAAGACCTGTTCAGCGCGGTGGCCGACGAGTTCAAGGAGAACGAGGACCTGCCCAACACCACCAATCCGGATGACTGGGCTCGAATCTCAGGCAAGAAGGGTGAGCGTATCGTGTACGTGCGGACCCTTGTCGGAGGCAGCTCCAAGGACTTTGGACGTGCCATCGAGCAGGTCAACACTGGTCAGTATCTGTAGTTTAGTAGAGGCGGCAGGAATGACGCTCTGCTGGCGCTGCCATGCGGCAGCGCCAGCGCCGTCTGGTAGCGGCCCCTGAGCGATCGAAGGGGGACGGATGGCCATCACCAAGGTCATGGGGATCGAGACCGAGTACGGGATCACCGTGCCCGGCTCGCCCGACTCCAACCCGGTGCTGGCCTCGAGCCTGCTCGTGAACGCGTTCTCCGGCAGGGGCCGCAAGGTGCGCTGGGACTACGAAGAGGAGTCCCCGCTGCGCGACGCCCGCGGCTTCGAGGCGCCCCGCGAGCCGGAGGTCCCCAGCGAAGACGACCTTGGCCTGGCCAACGTGATCCTGACCAACGGCGCCCGCTACTACGTCGACCACGCCCACCCCGAGTACTCCTCGCCCGAGTGCCTGGACCCGCGCACCTTGGTCGTCTACGACAAGGCGGGGGAGCGCATCCTGGCCGAGTCGGCCCGCCGCGCGGTCGAGCTGGCTCCCGGCGGCCGCCGCATCCAGGTCTACAAGAACAACACCGATGGCAAGGGCACCTCCTACGGGACCCACGAGAACTTCCTGGTGGACCGGGCTACCCCGTTCGCGCGCATCGTCCGCGACCTGACCCCCTTCCTGGTCAGCCGGCAGGTCTTCGCCGGCGCCGGCAGCCTGGTCAGGGACCTGACCGAGGGCAGCGTCGCCTACCAGATCGCGCAGCGTTCGCAGTTCTTCGAGGTCGAGGTGGGCCTCGAGACCACCCTCAAGCGCCCGATCATCAACACCCGGGACGAGCCGCACGCCGACCCTGAGCGCTACCGCCGCCTGCACGTGATCATCGGCGACGCGACCATGAACGAGGTCGCCACCTTCCTCAAGACCGGCTCGCTGGCGATCGTGCTCTGCATGATCGAGGACGGCGTGCTGCCGGGCGAGGAGTGGCAGCTCGCCAACCCGGTGCAGGCGCTGCGCGAGGTCGCCAAGGACCCCACCCTGCGCGCCACGGTGGAGCGCAAGGACGGCCGCCACTTGACCGCCTGCGAGATCCAGTGGCTGTACCTGGACGCGGCCAAGTCCTACCTCAAGGACCGCGAGGTGCCCCACTGGCAGCTCGAGGTGCTCGGGCGCTGGGAAGCGGTGCTGGCGCAGCTCGAGGAGGACCCGCTCAAGGCCGACCGCACCGTCGACTGGGTTTGCAAGTACCAGCTCATGCAGCAGATCGCCAAGCGGGACAGCATCGACCTGGACGACGCCAAGCTGCAGCTGGTGGACCTGCAGTACCACGACGTGCGCGTGGACCGGGGCCTGTACTACCGGCTCGCCGCCGCCGGGCGGGTCGAGCGGCTGGTCGCCGAGCAGGAGATCGTCCGCGCGGTGGCGGAGCCCCCCGAGGACACCCGCGCCTACTTCCGCGGCCGCTGCCTGGCCAGGTACGCCCCGCAGATCGCGGCGGCGGGCTGGGACGCGATCATCTTCGACATCGGACGCGAGACGCTCCAGCGCGTGCCGATGCTCGAGCCGACCAGGGGCACGGCGATGCACACTGCGGCTATCCTCGATGAGAGCCCGACCGCCGAGGACCTGATCCGCAACCTCCAGGGTTAGCGGAGCCGCGGCGGGCACGAGCAGGATCGTTGTCCACAGGGCCGTTCGGCGGGGCTGTCCTCGTCCGGTCGGCATGACACAATCGCGTTGCCAACGTAAGGAGGGACGATGGCAAAGGACAGCGGCGGCGCCGAGCAGAAGCGGCGCGCGCACGGCAGGCAGGAAGCCGAGCAGGCCGACGTTCAGCCCTCGGCCGAGGTAACTGAAAAGGGCGAGGAGCTGAAAGAGGAGCTCGACGCCCTGCTGGACGAGATCGACGAGGTCCTGGAAGAGAATGCCGAGGAGTTCGTGAAGCAGTATGTGCAGAAAGGGGGCGAATAATCCCTTTGAGGGAAAGGGACCCGTTCTCAGGTCCACCGCTCTACAGCCCATCCTTTGTCGACGCGCTGCGGGCCTACGCGCCGGAGCTGCTCCAGCCACCGGCGCTGCCCCCCGGGCTGGTGCCGGAGGTGATGCACGGCACCACAGTGGCGGCCTTGCGCTACGCCGACGGCGTGGTGGCCGCTGGCGACCGGCGTGCCACCGAGGGTCTGGCGATTGCCCAGCGCGATATCGAGAAGGTCTTTCCGGCTGACAATTACTCGGCGGTGGCGATCGCGGGCGTGGCCGGCACCGGGATCGAGATGATCCGCCTGTTCCAGACGGAGCTGGAGCACTACGAGAAAATCGAAGGCTTCCCGCTCTCGCTGGAGGGCAAGGCCAACAAGCTCGGCCAGATGGTCCGCTCCAACCTGGCCATGGCCATGCAGGGACTGGTGGTGGTGCCGCTGTTCTGCGGCTATGACCTGCGGCGCAGGACGGGGCGCATCTTCCGCTACGACGTCACCGGCGGGCGCTGGGAGGACGCCGACTACCACACCATCGGCTCGGGTGGCCGCGACGCGCGCGGCAGCCTGAAGAAGCGCTTCCATCCGGACATGGACCGCAAGACGGCGGTCGACGCGGCGGTCGAGGCGCTGTACGACGCCGCTGAGGAGGACGCCGCCACCGGAGGGCCTGACCTGGTCCGCGGCATCTTCCCCCTGGTCGCGACGGTGACCGCGGACGGGTACCAGCGCCTGGACGACGACGAGGTGCGCGCCGTGGCCGAGCGAGTCGTCGCCGCCCGCGCGGACGGGGAGGGCTGAGCCGATGTCCATGCCGTTCTGGGTCCCGCCCGAGCAGTGGACCAAGGACAAGGCCGACTACGCACGCAAGGGGATCGCGCGCGGGCGGCCGCTGGTGGTGCTCGAGTACGCGGACGGCATCGTCTTCGTGGCCGACAACCCCTCGACCCACCTGCACAAGGTCTCCGAGCTGTACGACCGCATCGCCTTCGCGGCAGTCGGCCGGTTCTCGGAGTTCGAGAACCTGCGGCAGGCGGGCGTGCGGATCGCGGACATCCGCGGCTACTCCTACGGCCGCGAGGACGTGATCTCGAGCTCGATCGCCAACTCCTACTCGCAGGCGCTCGGCCAGGTCTTCATGCAGGAGCCCAAGCCCTACGAGGTCGAGCTGTGCGTGGCCGAGGTCGGCACGGACGGGGCGCCGAACGCGCTCTACCACATCATCTACGACGGCACGGTGGTCGACCGCAAGGGCTTCCTGGCGATGGGCGGTGAGGCCGAGCAGCTCACCGCCGCGCTGCAGCGCGGCTATCGCGACGGCATGAGCCTCGAGGAGGCGATCCGCCTGGCCGTACGGTCGCTGCGCCCGCCCGCGTCGCCAGGCGCCGAGAGCACCTCGCGCCTGGAGGTCGCGGTGCTCGAGCGCAGCCGGCCCAGGCGCGCCTTCCGGCGGCTCACCGACGAGCAGGTGGCCGCCGCCACCTCGTCCGGCGAGAGCGCGCCCGCCGACGGCGCCTCGTCCGGCGAGGGCGCGCCCGCCGATGGCGCCGCCGCCGGCGCCTCGCCCGGCTCGAGCGGGACCAGCACGTCCGGCGGCTGACGTGACCCAGCGGGAGCCGGCGCCGCCACCCTCGAGCGACCACCCAGGGCGGCCGAGCTGGCTGCCCCCGCCGGTCCCGCCTGAGCCCTCCGAGCCGCCGAGGCCGAGGCCCCCGCGCCGGCCCGGCCGGCGGCCGCTCCTTGTCACCGCGGCCGTAGTGGTGGTGCTCGCGCTGGTCGGCGGTGCGATCTCCGCCTGGGGGGACGGGCGCCAGAGCAGCCCGGCGGTGCCGAGCCCGGGCCCAGCGTCCAGCGCGGGGCCAGCGTCCAGCGCGGGCGGGGCCACGCCGGCGCCGCCCGGACCGAGCACCCCCGCCGGCGTCCGCGCCGTCGAGTCGGAGGTCGAGCGGCTGCGCGGCCTGCGCTTCCAGCGTCCGGTGCCGGTCACCGTGGAGTCGCCCGCCAAGGTCGCCGACCAGTTCCGCCGCCAGTTCGACCAGGAAAACAGCAAGGCCGACGTTCAGCGCCAGGGGCGGGCGCTGCAGCTGCTCGGCGAGCTGCCGCAGAGCACCGACTACTACGGGCTGCTCCGCGCGGTGGCCGCCGAGAGCGTGCTCGGCTTCTACGTCCCGGGCAAGCCGCCGGACCGGGGCAGGCTCTACGTTCGCTCCGACCAGGGCCTCGACCCCTATGCGCGCTTCGTGCTCGCCCACGAGCTGACTCACGCGGTCACCGACCAGCACTACGACCTGACCCTGGCCGACCGGCTCGCGGCCGGCGACGCCACCGACCGCCTCGACGCCTACACCGGGCTGGTCGAGGGCGACGCCACCGTGACCATGCAGCTCTACCACGACAAGGTCCTGTCGCGGGCGGAGCAGGCGGAAGCCGACCGGGTCGGCGCCGCCCAGCGCACGCCCAAGCTCGACGCGGCGCCGCCGACGGTGCGCGAGTCGCTGCTGTTCCCGTATTCGGCCGGCGCGGCCTTCGTGGTGGCGCTCTACCGGCACGGTGGCTGGGAGGCGATCAACCGCGCCTACCGCGATCCGCCGGTCTCCACCGAGCAGCTCCTGCACCCGGAGCGGTACCTGGGCCAGCGCGACCAGCCGCAGACGGTGCGCGTGCCGGACCTGCGCGGCGCCCTCGGCTCGGGCTGGCGGCGGGCGGTGCGCTCGGAATGGGGCGAGCTCGACACCCGCCTGCTGCTCGAGGGCGCGTTCCCCGTGGCTACGGCCGAGCGCGTCGCCGCCGGCTGGGATGGCGGCGAGCTGCGCACCTTCGAGCGGGGCAGCCGCACGGCCCTGGTGCTGCGCACGGTCTGGGACTCGCCCGGCGAAGCCAGCGAGAGCTGCACCGCGATGTCGCGCTGGGCCACCGCCCGGTTCGGCCGAGGGGTCGTCGCTGATCGCTGGTCGGCGCCGCTTCAGGAGGCAGCGCTGGCCTGCCAGGGCACCCACGTCGCCTGGCTGTCCGCACCGGACCGACCCACCCTCGACCGGATGGTGCGCGGCCTGGGCACACCGTAGCCTGATTCCACCGAGCATTCAGACTGCGGGGCAGCACGGCACAGGTGCTCTTGGGGCCGCCGGAGGGGTCCGGGGCACCCCGAGGGGGTGCCCCGGAGGATCGGGTCCCGGTGGGAAGGGGGGAGCTCGCTCCCCCCACATGGAACGAGGACTTCTTGGACAAGGCACTCAGGACGATCTGTCACGTATCGGAATGGGGAGGGGAGCGTGCGGGGGTCGGTTCGTCATCTGTTCCTCGCCGGCCTGGCCGGCGCGCTGGTCGCGCCGCTGCTCGCCGCGTCCCGGCCCGGCACGCCGGCGCCGCTGGTGAGCGCGGGCCTGCTCGGCAACGAGTGGGCGCTCGTGCCGGTCGCGCCGGACGAGGTCGCCGGCTCGAGGTACGTGGACGGCAGCAACGTCCTGCGCCTGGCCGACGGGCGCTACCGGTACCTGCCGCCGGGCGCTGGCGAGCCGGTGACCGTGGCGCCGGACGACCCGGGCGCGGCGGCGGCGATCGCGGCGGACCGGGCCTGGCTGGCCGAGGGCACCGTCCCTGGGGCAACCGCGGCCGAGCGCGACGCGGCCGGCCGCTCCCTGCTCGACCTTCGCCTGCTGCTACGGCCCGGCGGTGCCGCGATCGCGGCCCAGACTCCCTACTGGGCCTACGTCTGGCCGCGCGACGCGAGCTTCACGGTGGCCGCCTTCGCCAGCACCGGGCACCGCCGCGAGGCGCTCGAGATCCTGAGCTTCCTCGCCCGCACACAGCGGCCCGACGGCACCTGGCCGGCGCGCTCGCACCCGGACGGCAGGCCGGTCGATGACGGCCGGGCGGCGCAGCTCGACGCCACCGGCTGGGTCCCGTGGGCGGCCTGGCTGGCCACCGCACAAGGCCGCGACCTGGAGGCCGCGCGCGGTCTGTGGCCAATGGCTCGGGC
>JBKPDO010000194.1:0-6331 GCA_046727955.1 bacterium
ATCGCCATCCTGCACGCCCGCGGCCATCGCAACATCGCCGCCGCGCTACGCCGCAACGGCCGCGACGCCACCCGAGTCCTGCCCCTGCTCGGCATCACCAGCCCATGAACCAGACACTCCGGCACTTTGCCGAGGCCCTGAAGACCCGCCAAGGCCGACGAGGGATCATCGCCTGTCGAGTCCGAGGCGGTGGCGATCGCGGCCGCCTCGCCTCAGCCAGCGACGCCGAGCTTGGCGAGGATCGAGAGACTACGTGAACCAGCAGAAGGTGCCCCAGGCCTTCGTGGCGACTGGCGCCAGCGAGTGATGGGTCCGGCCCGGCCGAACCCCGGGCACCCCGGCAAACCTTTCGGAACGGCCCTGTCCAGGCGATGATGGTTCCGCCGAAACAGACAGAGAGCAGCTCATCGCTGGTGGGGGGTGTCGACCATGGATCAGGGGCCTGACTCGAACGCTGAGGCGCGGCAAACCGCCGGACAGGTGCCCCGAGCAGCACCGATGGAGGGCGGGCCGCCAGTCCCGCTGTACCAGGGCCGACCCCTGGCCTCCTGGGGCAGCCGAGCGGTCTCCTACATCATCGACTGGCTCTTCGGGCTCCTGTTGAACGCTCCTGGCGGCGCCTTGATCGGCGTTGGCGCGGCGGCGACGCATGGCGGAGTCCGTGTCGCGCTGATCGCGGTCGGCTCGGTGCTGCTGATCATCGGGGCGATCGTGCAGATCTGGCAGTCCGGGTGGCGCCAAGGCGCCCGTGGCCAGTCCTGGGGTAAGTCGATCACGGGCCTGCGGACGGTCAGCACCGAGAGCATGCGCCCAATCGGCGGCCCCATGGGCCTCCTACGCTGGTTTGTGGACAGCGTCCTCGGCGTGATCGGGATCCTGCAGCTGCTGAACTACCTGTGGCCGCTGTGGGACCCCCGCCGCCAGACCTGGGCCGACAAGGTCGTGGGCTCGGTGGTCCTGGCCAGGTAGGGGCGGCGCCCGGCATCGGTGTACTGCTGAGGTTCCTCGCGACGGCAACAGAGGAGGGGTGCCGGGGGAGGAGTCCCCTCCCCCGGCTTGCTGGCCAACGTCATTGCCCGGAGCCACTCAGGCGAGTCGAGGAGCTGGCTGGTAGTAGAGCAGGACGTTGCCGGACTTGAAGGGCCTGGTCTTCAGCAACTGCAGGCTGATGCGCTCGTCGGCGGTCCTGAACAGGGACTTGCCGTCGCCGAGGACGACCGGGTTCACCATGATCCGCAGCTCGTCGACCAGCCCCGCTCGCAGCAGGCTCACCGTCAGTGCGGAGCTGCCAAAGATCGCGATGTCCTTGCCAGGCTGCTGCTTGAGCCTGGTCAGCTCCTCGACGACGTGGTCCTTGATGAGCCGTGTGTTGGCCCACTCGGCCGTGTCGAGCGTTCGCGATACGACGATCTTGGAGATGCTGTTCATCCTCTCAGCGACCTTCGGATCGTCCTCCTGCGCCGCGGGCGTCGGCCAGTATCCCGCCATTCCCTGGTAGGTGACTCGCCCGAACAGGAGCGTGTCGATGTCGTCGAGCTGCTGGATGGCGAAGTCGTTGAACTCGTCGTCGACGACCGGCCAGTCGAACTCCTGGTTCGGGCCCTCGTAGTAGCCGTCGAGGGTGGTCACCAGGAACGCGAGGATCTTTCGCACGGGGCCTTCCTTTCGATCGCCGCTTCGGCGCCCGGTGTGGACGCCCCTTCATAGAAGAGTCGGGGCCGCCGACCGATCCTCGACACCGGCGGGACGGCTGGCCCATACGCACAACCGCCATACGCCCGGCCACCGCCGCGACACGACCGGGTAGATGGGAGCTTCAGGCATGACGATCCGCCTGTAACGCGGAAGAGGTGGGGTAACGCAAGCAATCTCCCGCAAGGCTAAGATCCGGCTCTCGCGTTTGAGGCTGTCGAACTTTCCGGAGGAGGACCACATGGGGCGCAAGCGTACCGAAGCCGCAGCCGATGCGGCGTCTGGCAACACCCACGAGTCGGAGCGCAGGCCGCGTAGGGTGCGGAAGCTAGCAGTGCTGCTCGCCGTTGCCGGCGGCGCCTTCTACCTCGTCCGGCGCAACCAGCGGCGGGCCAGCATCGACGAGGGCGTCTGGCACGAGGCCCCGAACGCGTAGCGCCGGCGGGGCGCGAAGGCCCGGCAGGCGCGCCGCCCCCGCGCCATCGCGGCGGCGCCCCCGCGGAGGGCAAGCGGCGGGTGGATGCGATGCGGGCCGAGTTC
This sequence comes from bacterium, assembly GCA_046727955.1. Classification (GTDB taxonomy): domain Bacteria; phylum Actinomycetota; class CALGFH01; order CALGFH01; family CALGFH01; genus DASVXQ01. Next base: position 2,233 of record JBKPDO010000194.1, read on the forward strand.
GATGGCCTGGTGGCGGCCGAGCGGGGTCAGCAGATCGCGGCGCAGGCGACCGGTCACAACGCGGGCCCGCTCGGTTCGCTCGAGAACGCGATCCTGCTCAGGACCGACCGGATGCGCGGCGTGACGATCGACGCGCAGGCGCGGATCGCCCGCGTCCAGGCGGGTGCCGTCTGGCTCGAGGTCGTGGAGGCCGTGGCGCGGCACGGACTGGCAGTACTGGCCGGCACCTCGCCGAACGTGGGCGTGGTCGGCTACACGCTCGGTGGGGGGCTGAGCTTCCTGGGCCGCAAGTACGGGCTGGCCACCAACAACGTGCAGGCGATCGAGCTGGTCACCGCCGACGGCCGGTTCGTGCGCGCCGATCGCGACAGCGAGCCCGACCTGTTCTGGGCGCTCCGCGGCGGCGGCGGCAGCTTCGGCGTCGTTACCGCGATCGAGCTGCGGCTGTTCCCGGTCACCGAGGTCTACGCCGGCCTGCTGTGGTACCCGATTGAGCGCGAGGGCGAGGTCCTGCCCGCGTGGCGCGAGCTCACCCAAGCCGGCCCGCCCGACGTGCTCACGACCATGGGACGGTTCCTGAACCTGCCCCCGATCCCCGAGGTCCCCGAGCCCCTGCGCGGCAAGTCGTTCGTGGTCGTCGAGGCCTGCAATCTCTGGGCGACCGCGCCCGCGCGGACGAGCTGCTGGCGCCCCTGCGCGCCCTCGGGCCGGTGAACGACACGATCCAGACCATCGCGATGCCGGCGCTCAGCCACATGCACATGGACCCAGAGCAGCCCGTCGCGGGGGTCGGCGACGGCCTCATGCTCGCCGCCATGCCAGCCGAGGCGCTCGACGCGTTCATCGACGTCACCGGCGCGGGCGCGCGGGTCCCACTGGGGAACATCGAGCTGCGACACCTCGAGGGAGAGTTCGGCCGCGCACGCCCCGAGAACGGCGCGCTCGCCTCGATCGAGGCGCCATATATCCTGTTCGTCGGCGGCTTCACACCGGTCCCCGAGCTGGTGGCGCCGGAGCAGGGGCAGGTCGACGCCATCATGCAAGCGCTCGCGCCCTGGGCAGCCCCGCACATGTACCTGAACTTCGCCGAGACGCGACGCGACCCGGCGAGCTTCTGGACCGAGCAGGCCTACCACCGGCTGCGCCGCATCAAGGCCACCGTCGATCCCGGCAATCTGATCCTCTCCAACCAACCCGTCCTCCCGGCTCGCTGAGACCGGCCCGATTCGTCCTTGGACGCACGAGTTGAGGTGACAGGCCGGGCCGCCACATGCCGCTCGGACGTGTCTGGCCCGACGTGGTTTGGTGGCTTCCGCGCTGCGTGCCGGCCCATGGCCACGGCTCAGGAGGCCGAGGCGCCGGCGCCGCGCCGATCCCCGACGGCGGCCACCGCCTCCCGCTGGTTCAGCCGCGAGCCGGCGGCGAACACCTCCTCGAACCGCTCCGCGCCCAGCGCCTGGCGGACCTGGGCCATCAGCTCGGCCTCCCCCTGCCGCAGCATCGGCCACGCTCCCAGGCCGACCCGCCGGCGCAGGCCCTCGGCCGCCCCCGCCACCAGCGCCGCCCGCTCGGGGTCGCCCGCCTCGAACGCCAGCCGGGCGAACGCGGCCAGGCACAGGGTCACGCTGCGGGTGCTGCGGGCCGCCACGCTGAGCGCCAGCCCCTCGTCCAGCGGCGCCTGGGCCTCCTCCGGCCGGCCCCGCGCCAGGGCCAGGGTGCCCAGGTACACCCGGGAGATGGCGGCCAGCCAGGCGTTGTCGAACCGCGCCGCCAGGTCGCGCATCTCGGTCAGGTGGCGCTGGGCGTCGTCGTAGCGGCCCACGGTCGTCTCCACGGAGCCGAGGGTGAGGCCGGCTGAAGCGGTCCAGAGGAGCTCGTCCTGGCCGCGGAGCTCCTCCAGGCTTACCGACGCCTCCCGGAGAGCGCCGTCCAGGTCGCCGACGATGGTCGAGGTCCACGCCATGGCCAGCTGGCACAAAGCGTGGAGGAAGTGGTCCTCGATCCCCTCAAGCAGCGGCGCCAGGCGCTGGCGGGCCGAAAGCGCCGCCGAGTCGTCGCCCACCTCGACGGCGGTCATCGCCGCCGTGCACAGCAGCTCGACCCGGGCCTGGGGGTCGAGGGCGTCGGCGGTGGGCAGGAGCTGGTCGACCCAGGCCCGGACCTCGCCCATGCGGTCCCGCAGCTCCCAGAACAGCCACAGGACCCGGAGCAGGTGCGGCAGCGGCCCGCGGTCGTTGGCCAGGTACCAGCTCACGGCGGCGGCCAGGTTGCCCGCCTCGGGCTGCAGCCGCTCGACCCACTCCCTCCAGCCCACGCCCCGCAGCGGCCGGTCGGCCTGCTCGGCCAGCGCCCGGTAGTAGTCGGCGTGGCGACGCCCGACCTCGGCGGCGTCGGGCCGCGCCGCCAGCCGCTCGGCGACGAACGCGCGGATGGTCTCCAGCATCCGCAAGCGGGGGCCAAGCTCGGTACGGTCCAGGTAGATGAGGCTGTGACGGGCCAGCGCCTCCGACAGCGCCAGCGCCCGGTCCTCCTCCAGGCCGGCGACATCGGCGGCGGCCTCGACGGTCCAGCCGTCCACGAAGATGGCCGTGGTCTCCAGCAGCGACCGCTCGGCCGCCTCCAGCAGGCCAACGCTCCACTCGACAGTGGCCCGCAGGGTCCGCTGGCGCTGGGGCAGGTCCACCATGCCGGTGCCCAGCGCGTCAAGGGACCTGGCCAGCCGCCGCAGGATCGCGTCGGGGTCCAGCAGCCGGATACGCGCGGCGGCCAGCTCGATGGCCAACGGCAGGCCCTCCAGCCGCCGGCAGATCGCCACCACCGCCGCGGCGTTGGCCTGGGTGAGGGCGAAGTCGTGGCGCACCGCGCGGGCCCGGTCCACAAACAGCGCCACCGCCGGCGCCGCCATCAGCCCCTCCAGCGACATGGTGGCGGGGTCGGCCGGCAGTGGCAGCGGGGGCACCGGGTACTCCCGCTCGGCCCGCAGCCCCAGCACCGTGCGGCTGGTCGCCACGATCGCCACGCCCGGGCAGCGGGCCAGCAGCTCCTCCAGGTCGCCAGCGACCTCCAGCACCTGCTCCAGGTTGTCCAGGACCAGCAGCCAGCGGTCGTCGCCGAGCTGCTCGACCAGGGCCTCAAGCGGCGCGCCCGTCCCCGCCAACTCAGCGCCCACCGCCCGGGCGATGCCGCCCACGACCAGCTCGGGCCGGGTGACCCCCGCCAGCGGGACGAACACCGTGCCCGCACCAAAGCGGCCGCGCAGCCGCTCGGCCACGGCCAGCGCCAGGCGGGTCTTGCCGACCCCACCCGGCCCGGTCAGGGTCACCAGCCGCCCCTCGGGGCGGCTGATGAGGCCGGCGACCTCGTCGATGGCCTGCTCCCGCCCCACCAGCGACGTCGTGCCCACCGGCAGCGGGGGCAGCGGGCGCGGGCCACGGCCGCGCGGGCGCGCCGACGACGGCGGCCGCACCGACCCAGGGTCCGCCACCTGGGGGCTGGCCGTGGCGAACCGCTCGCTCAGCAGCACCGCCAGGTCGTCACGCACCAGCCGGCCCAGCTCCCCGGGCGTGCGGAAGCTCCGGTAGGAGACCGCGGCCTGCTGCTTGACGCGCGCGAGCAGGTCGGCCAGGCGGGGCTCGCGGTCGGGCGCCGGCGCCTTGACATACAGCAGCCGCGGCAACCCCCCCGACAGCTCGAGCTCCTCCTCCAATCCCGAGACCGCCATGCCCGGGCCGACCTGCCCGTAGCGCTGCCAGTACAGCCCGATGAACACGTCGCTTTGCGCCAGGTAGGCCCGGTACAGCTCCCGCGGCGGGTACGGCCGCGCGCCCGCCTCGAACAGCACCGGCGTCAGCCGCAGCGCCGAGATGGCCCGGGAGACCGCGCGGCGCTCCTCGGCCAGCTCGCCAAGCGTGGAGCTGACGAACACCCGTAGCCGCTGGTCAGGCGTCCGGATCACCTTACCCCGGACCCCTTCGTTCACCGATCGTCCCTGGTAGAGCCCACCGCGCCAGTCTGCAACCAGCCCACCTCACCGGCAACCCCGCCCAGCCGACCCCTCCGCTGGCGATGGCTGGCCCGCCGGGCAGGTGAGACAGAGCTC
>JBKPDO010000195.1:0-1601 GCA_046727955.1 bacterium
GACCGCCGCCGACCCGGCGACCAGCAGGGGGAGCATGACCTGCTCGGTGCCGTAGGCGCTGGAGGAGATGTTGTCGGACGCCAGCACCGCCAGCGCGACCACCTTGCGCAGCCGCTCGTGGACCAGCCGTTTGGTCTGCAGTGGCGGGCCGAGCACCAGCCGCTTGAGCCGGTACAGCGGCCAGCTCGCACTGGCCGGCTCGTAGCCGTCACGGCGTGGAGGCGGCGCCTCCGCTGCGGGACGGGGGGCCGGCTCGCTGATGACGGGGGTTCGACGCACGATCTGCCCGACCGCTCCCTTCAGCCCAGACAAAGCCAGCGGCCAAGGTAGGGGTGGGGTCTAAGGGATTCGTGAGGAAACCGCCGCCGGGTCTATGGGAAGTGTTTGGATTCGACCCCGGCGGGGCGGGTCAGCGGGCCGCCCGGACGATCACATGGATGTCGACGTTGGCGGCCCCGCGGATCAGCTCGACCTGCCCGTGATCGTGACCCGCTGATGCGTGCCCCGCGCTCAACGCCTCCCAACTTCAACGGCTCTGAGCCGGCCCTGATCGATGAACTGAGCTGGTGTTTCTTTGCCACCTGGTGGCTGTTGAGCCGGCCCTCAGTACGGCCCTGATCCTGCAAGAGTCTCGTGCCGACCGCAGGTCGATGCCGGATTTCATGGCGGAGGCTGAGGGGTTCGAACCCGCGTCCACGCTGGTCCAGCGGTCGAGGTCGTGGTCCTACAGGTGCGGTGACCTGCGGCTCCCTCATTACTAGTTATGACTGCTCGTGCCCGCCGAGGACCGTCGGCTGCCAATGCCGCGCGGATCCAGCACGGACTAGCGGTCACCGGGCCTTGATCACGCCGGCTCCGGTCCCTCCGGTCGCAGACGCCTCCGCGTTCCGGATCCTGCGCTCCGCAGGGAGCGCCGCCCGCTCGCCGCGGAGCACAATGGGCACATGTCGGAGGAGGTGGGGCCGATCGGGGGCGTGGTTGCCTCCAAGTCGGTGGAAGCCCTGGCGGGCCGGACGATCCCGCGGCCGGTCGTGGACACGGTCTGGACCCGAGCGGACGCCAAGGCTTGCAAGCAGGCGCGGCTCAGTGTCTACCTGGGGGCCGCCCCCGGCGTGGGCAAGACCTACGCCATGCTCGGGGAGGGGCAGCGTGCCAAGGCCAGGGGCACCGACGTGGTGGCCGGCGTCGTCCAGACCTATGGGCGTCCCCGGACGACCGAGATGCTGAAGGGCCTCGAGGTCATCCCGCCCCGTATCCTCACCTACCAGGGCGTGACCTTCGAGGAGCTGGATGTCCAGGCGCTGATCAAGCGCCACCCGGAGCGGGCGCTGATCGACGAGCTCGCCCACACCAACATCCCTGGGAGCCGGCGGGCCAAGCGCTGGGAGGACGTGCTGGACGTCCTGGCGGCGGGCATAGCCGTCATCACCACGGTCAACATCCAGCACCTGGCCAGCCTGAACGATCTCGTTGCCAGGATCACCGGCACCCGGCAGCAGGAAACCGTCCCGGACTGGGTGCTCGACCTTGCCGACCAGGTGGAGCTGGTGGACATGTCGCCGTACGCCCTGCAGCGACGGATGGTGCACGGCAACGTCTAC
>JBKPDO010000196.1:0-8721 GCA_046727955.1 bacterium
GGCAGGCTGCGCGCCCGCCCGGCGGCGCGGGCCTTGCTGGTCGGCGCGGTGACCTGGACGGCGCTCGGCGGGCGCTCCCTTGGACGGGTCGCGCTCGAGTTGGCCACGGCGGTGCGGGCCGGCGACCTGGAGGCGGCGCGGCGGCTCGCGCTGGCGCTGGCCGGCAGAGACCCCAGCGGCCTGGACGGGCCGGAGCTGTGCCGCGCGGCGGTCGAATCGGTGGCCGAGAACACCGCCGACGCGGTCGTGGGGCCGCTGCTGTGGGGTGCGCTGGCGGGCCCGGCCGGCGTCGCCGGCTACCGCGCTGCCAACACCCTCGACGCCATGGTGGGGCACCGGAGCCAGCGCCACCGCCGCTTCGGCTGGGCCGCCGCCCGGCTCGATGACCTGCTGACCTGGCCGGCGGCCCGGCTGGCGGCCGCGCTCGCCTGCCTGCTTGCCCCGCTGGCCGGCGGGGACCGGGCACGGGCGTGGGCCGCCCTGCGGCGCGACGGCGCCGCGCACCCCAGCCCCAACTCTGGCCGTCTGGAGGCCGCCTTCGCCGGCGCGCTCGGCGTGCGCCTCGGGGGCACGAACCACTACGGCGAGCGCGTGGAGCAGCGTCCCCGCCTCGGCGACGGCCCCGCGCCCGGCCCTGACGACGTCGCCCGCGCCGTCCGCCTTGCCAACCTGGTCGGGACCGCTGCTACTGCGCTCGCGGTGGCCACCGCCTGGGCTCTTCGCATTCGGGGGGGAGCCCGAGCCGGTGCTATCCAGCGGGACTCGACCCACCGGGGCACCCCCTCGGGGTTCCCCGGACCCCTCCGGCCCTTGGGGTTCCCCGGCCCCCTCCGGCCCCGGAACCCCCCCATCGGGTACTTCGCCGGGGCACTTTGGTTGAGGCGGCGCACAGCCCTCGGGAGGGTTCGCCGGTGAGCCGGGTTGGGGGCCTGCTGGTCGCCGGGACCGCGTCGGATGCCGGCAAGAGCGTCGTGGTGGCCGGGATCTGCCGCTGGCTCGCGCACCTCGGGGTGCGGGTGGCGCCGTTCAAGGCGCAGAACATGGCGCTCAACTCGGCGGTGACCCCGGACGGGGCGGAGATCGGCCGTGCTCAGGTGGCGCAGGCGGCGGCCGCGGGCATCGCCCCAGAGGCCGCGATGAACCCGATCCTGCTCAAGCCGAGCGGCGAGCGCCACAGCCAGGTGGTCGTGCTCGGCAAGCCGCTCGCCGACGTGGACGCGCGCTCCTACCGGCAGCTCAGGCACACGCTCCGCGAGGTGGTGCTCGACTCGCTCGCCGACCTGCGGCGGCGCTTCGACGTGGTGGTGTGCGAGGGCGCCGGCAGCCCCGCCGAGATCAACCTGCGCGACGGCGACCTGGTCAACATGGGGCTGGCGCGGGCCGCCGGCCTGCCGGTGGTGCTGGTCGGCGACATCGACCGCGGTGGCGTGTTCGCCAGCCTGTTCGGCACGCTCGCGCTGCTGGAGCGGGCCGACCAGGCGCTGGTCGCCGGCTTCCTGATCAACAAGTTCCGCGGCGACCGCGCTGTGCTCGAGCCGGGCCTCGAGCAGCTCGGCGGCCTCACCGGCCGGCCGGTGCTCGGCGTGCTGCCGTGGCTGCGCGGGCTGTGGCTGGACGTCGAGGACTCGCTGGCGCTGGAGGCGCCGCGCGAGGGCGCGCTGCCGCCGCTGGGGCGCAACCCGCTCACCGTCGCGGTCGTGCGGCTGCGCTGGATCTCGAACTTCACCGATTTCGACGCGCTTGCGGCCGAGCCCGGCGTGGTGGTGCGCTTCACGCAGTCGCCCGCCGACCTGCTCGCCGTCGACCTGGCCGTCCTGCCGGGCACCAAGGCGACCGTGGCCGACCTCGCCTGGCTGCGCGAGCGCGGCCTGGACCGAGCGCTCGCCACCCGCGCGGCCAGGCGCCAGCCCACGCTGGGCATCTGCGGCGGCTACCAGATGCTCGGCAAGCGCGTGGTCGATCCGGTCGAGAGCGCTGCGGGCGAAGTGGAGGGCCTCGGCCTGCTGCCGGTCGAGACGGTGTTCGCGCCGGATAAGGCGCTCGGCAACCCCGCAGGCCATGCGGTCGCCTTTGGCGGCGCGCCTATCGCGGGCTACGAGATCCACCACGGCCGCGTGCGCCGCTTCGGCGGCGAGCCGATAGTGAGCAGTTCGAACGGCGAAGAGGGCTGCCGCAGCGGCGCGGTGCTGGGCCTGACCTGGCACGGGGTGTTCGAGGGGGACGCCTTCCGCCGCGCTGTTCTCGGCTGGGTGGCCGAGCGGCGTGGGCTCGACTGGGTGCCGGGCGACCGTGCCTTCGCCGAGGTCCGCGAGGAGCGGCTGGACCTGCTCGGGGACCTGATCGCCGAGCACGCCGACACCGCCGCCCTCGAGCGCCTCATCGAGGCGGGCGCGCCGCCTGGCCTCGACTTCGTCCCGCCTGGAGGTCCGCCTCCGTGATCCTCTTCCTCAGCACCGCCGACACCGACCTCCTGGCCGTGTCCAGGGCGGCCGCCGGGCTGCCCGCCGGTTTCCCGGAGGTGCGAGCCGCCAACCCGACCCGGCTCGAGGACGGCGCGCCGGTCCCAGGTGCGGCCCGGGTCGTGCTGGTGCGCCTGCTCGGCGGGCGGCGGGCCTGGCAGGGCGGGTCCGACCGGCTGGCCGAGGCCTGCAAGGTGAGCGGGGTGCCTCTGCTCGCCTTCGGCGGCGAAGTCGAGCCGGACGCGGAGCTGGCGGCGGCCTCCACGGCGCCGGCGGGGGTGGTCGCGCAGGCGTTCGAGTACCTGCGCCACGGCGGTGTCGCCAACATGGAGCACCTCCTACGCTTCGTGGCCGACACGCTGCTCTACACCGGCTTCGGCTTCGAGCCGCCGGCGGCGCAGCCCGAGGTCGGGCTGTACCGCCCGGAGCTCGCGCGGCGGCGCCGCCTGGGGCGGCCGACCGTCGGCGTGGTCTTCTACCGCGCGCACTGGATGAGCGGGAACACCGCGTTCGTCGACACCCTGGTCGAGGCGCTCGAGGCCGCCGGTGCGAACCCGCTGCCGGTATTCTGCTACTCGCTGCGGCCCGACTCCGGGGGGTCCGGGGGGCGCAAGAGCGAGGCCCAGGCCGGGGCACCAGGCGGCCAAGCAGGGCCGAGCGTTCGTCCCCCGGTGGATCCCGGGCGCATCCCCGCCTGCGAGCTGCTCGCGGAGCATGGCGTGGACGCGCTGATCGTCACGGTGCTGGCCTCTGGAGGGTCTGGCGCCGCGGACGCGCTGGCGGGAGCGGGGAGCGAACGGCCGGACGACTGGCTGGACTGGCAGGTGCCGGCGCTGGAGGCGCTTGACGTCCCGATCGTGCAGGGGATCTGCGCGACCTCGACGCGGGCGGGGTGGCTCGCCGCCGGCGGCGGGCTCTCGCCGCTCGACGCCGCCATGCAGGTAGCGATCCCCGAGTTCGACGGCCGCATCATCGGCGTCCCGTTCTCGTTCAAGGAGCCTGCCGAGGCCGGCGGGCAGGCCATGGTGTACCGGGCAGACCCGGAGCGGGCGGCACGGCTGGCCGCGATCGCCAGCCGGCTGGCGCGGCTGCGCCACGTGCCCAACCGGGACAAGCGCGTGGCGATCGTCCTGTCGAACTACCCGACCAAGCAGGCCAGGGTCGGCAACGCCGTGGGCCTGGACACCCCGGCCAGCGCGGTGCGCCTGCTCGAGGCCATGCGCGCCGCCGGCTACCAGGTCGGCGACCTGCCCGGCGGTGCTGGTGGTTCCGGTGGCGCCGGTAGCGCTAAAGACCTCCCTGGGGGCGCTGGGGACCTGCCCCCCGGGGACCGGCTCGTCCACGCGCTGATCGCCGCCGGCGGCCACGACACCGAGTTCCTGACCTCGGAGCAGCTCGCGGGCGCTGCCGCCCGCGTGGACGCCGCCACCTATGCAGCCTGGTTCCGCACCCTGCCCTCCAGCTTGCGCGAGGCGGTGCTGCGCCACTGGGGCGAGCCGCCCGGCGACCTCTATGTCGACGGGGACGCGGTCGTGCTGGCTGGCCTGCGTCTCGGCAACCTGTTCCTCGCGATCCAGCCGCCGCGCGGCTTCGGCGAGAACCCCACCGCCATCTACCACGATCCCGACTTGCCGCCGTCGCACCACTACCTTGCCGCCTACTGGTGGCTCGACCGGGTCTTCCGCGCCGACGCCATCGTCCACCTGGGCAAGCACGGGACGCTGGAGTGGCTGCCGGGCAAGAGCCTGGCGCTGTCGGCGGCGTGCGCACCGGACGCCGTGCTGGGCGCCGTGCCGCTGGTCTACCCGTTCATCGTCAACGACCCGGGCGAAGGCACCCAGGCGAAGCGGCGCGCCCACGCGGTGATCGTCGACCACCTGGTCCCGCCCATGCAGCGGGCCGAGACCTACGACGAGCTCGCCCGCCTCGAGCAGCTTCTCGACGAGCACGCGGCGGCCCAGGCGCTCGACCCCGCCAAGCTGCCGGCGATCCGGGCGCGCATCTGGGAGCTGGTGCGCGCCGCCGAGCTGCACCGCGACCTCGGTATGGAAGGCCCGCCCAGCGACTTCGACCAGTTCGTGCTGCACCTGGACGGCTATCTCTGCGAGATCAAGGACGCGCGCATCCGCGACGGCCTGCACGTGCTCGGCTCCGAGCCGCTCGGTGAGCAGCGGCTCGGCCTGCTCGCCGCGATCCTGCGGCTCGGCTCCGGGCGCGAGGTCCCGGGCCTGCGCCGCGCCGTCGCCGCCGCGTTCGGCCTGGACGAGCTGTCTCTCCTGGAGTGCCCTGGCCTGGAGTGCCCTGGCCGTGCCGCTGCGGGCCGTCATCCCGCCGTCCCCGATCCATGTGGGGGGAGTTCGCTCCCCCCACGACCCCCCAAGAGCGCCTGTGCCCCGCCCGCCCTTGATGAGCTGCTGCAGCGGTTTCCGGGGCCAGGGGTCACGGCCGCAGACGTCGTAGACCGGCTCGAGGAGGCGGCCATGGCGCTGCTCGCGGCGATGGAGGACAAGGGCTGGGAGGTGGCCGCGGTCGGAGCGGTCGCCGCCGACGTGCTCGGCAGCCGCGGCGCCGCGGTCGTCCGCACGCTCGAGTTCGCGGCCCGCGAGGTAGTGCCGCGGCTGGCCCGCACCAGCGACGAGATCGCCAGCGTGCTGCGGGCGCTCGAGGGCCGCTTCGTGCCGGCGGGTCCGTCCGGCTCGCCCACCCGCGGGCTGGTCAACGTGCTGCCGACCGGCCGGAACTTCTACTCTGTCGACCCCAAGGCGCTCCCTTCCGAGCTCTCCCACGCCACCGGCGAGCGCCTCGCCGACGACCTGCTGCGCCGCTACCTGGACGACGAGGGCGCCTACCCGGAGACGATCGGCATCGTCGTGTGGGGCACCTCGGCCATGCGCACCGGAGGAGACGACATTGGCGAGGTCCTCGCGCTGCTCGGCGTGCGCCCGGTGTGGAACCCCGAGTCGCGCCGCGTGACCGGCCTGGAGGTCGTCCCGCTCGAGGCGCTGGGCCGGCCCCGGGTCGACGTGACCGTGCGGATCAGCGGCTTCTTCCGCGACGCCTTCCCCAACCTGGTGGCGATGCTGGACGACGCGGTGACGATGGTCGCCGGACTGGACGAGCCGGACGAGCTGAACTTCGTCGCCAAGCACGCCCGGGCCGAGCGCGACGCCGGTGCCGCCTGGCGCCGCGCCACCACCCGCGTCTTCGGCTCCAAGCCCGGCGCTTACGGCGCGGGGCTGCTGCCGCTGATCGACGCTCGCAACTGGCGCAGCCAGGCGGACCTGGTCGAGGTCTACGAGGTGTGGGGCGGCTACGCCTACGGCCGCGGCCTGGACGGGATGGCGGCCGTTGAGGCGATGCGCGCCAACCTGGCCCGGGTGCGGGCGGTGGTCAAGAACGTCGACACCTACGAGCACGACCTGCTCGATTCCGACGACTACTTCCAGTACCACGGCGGCATGGTCGCGGCGGTGCGGGCGACGGGTGGGCGCGACCCGCGCGCCTACCTCGGCGATTCGGCCGACCCCGCACGGGTGCGGACACGCGGGCTCGACGAGGAGGTCCGCAGGGTGGTGCGTGCGCGGGTGGTCAACCCCCGCTGGATCGCGTCGATGGCCCGCCACGGCTACAAGGGTGCCTTCGAGCTGGCCGCGACCGTGGACTACCTATTCGGCTACGACGCCACCACCGGCGTGGTCGAGGACTGGATGTACCAGGCGGTCGCCGAGCGCTACGTGCTCGACGAGACCACCGCGACGTTCATGCGGCGCTCCAATCCGTGGGCACTCCGCGCGATCGCGGAGCGGCTGCTGGAGGCGGCCGACAGGGGGTTGTGGACAACGCCGAGCGAACGTCTGTTCGAGCAGTTACGCTCCGTGTACCTCGAGCTGGAGGGTGAGCTCGAGGAACGACAGTGGGAGGAATGAGGGGCTCTCATCGTGGATGACCGAAGTCTTGCGGACGTGGGGGACGTGGGGGACGTGGGGGACGCCGGGGCGGCCGGGGCCGCCGGGGCCGCGCGCACCAGGGGTGTGCCGTGAGCCTGGATCCATACCCGTTCTCCGCCCTGGTCGGGCAGGGGGACCTGGCGCTCGCGCTGCTGCTCAACGCCGTCTCGCCGGCCATCGGCGGGGTGCTGGTACGGGGCGAGAAGGGAACAGCCAAGTCGACGGCTGTCCGCGGCGTGGCCCGGCTGCTGCCCGAGATTCAGGTGGTCGACGGCTGCCCCTTCAACTGCGACCCATTGGTGCCCGCTCTGGACTGCCCGGCCGGCCCGCACCCGGCGGGCGCGACGCGCCGCCGCCGACCCGTGCCCCTGGTCGAGCTGCCGGTGGGGGCGAGCACCGACCGGGTCGCGGGCTCCCTCGACCTCGAGCACGCCCTCACCGAGGGCCGCCGCGCGTTCGAGCCCGGCCTGCTGGCCGCCGCGCACCGCGGGCTCCTCTACGTCGACGAGGTCAACCTGCTCGGCGACCACCTGGTCGACCTGCTGCTGGACGCGGCCGCGCTGGGGGTCAACTACGTCGAGCGCGAGGGCGTGAGCGTGCGCCACCCGGCCCGGTTCCTGCTGGTCGGCACGATGAACCCCGAGGAGGGCGAGCTGCGGCCGCAGCTCCTCGACCGCTTCGGCATCACCGTCGAGGTGCGGGGGAACGCCGATCCGGCGGAGCGGGTCGAGGTGATCCGCCGCCGCCTGGCCTATGAGGCTGACCCCAATGGCTTCGCGTCCGCGTGGGCGGCCCCTGACGCCGCGCTCACTGGCCGGATCGTCGAGGCGCGCCGCCGCCTGCCGGGCGTCCGCCTGCCAGACGAACTGCTCGAGCGGGTCGCGGCGGTCTGCGCCGCCTTCGCCGTTGACGGGCTGCGCGGCGACATCGTCACCGCCAAGACGGCTGTCGCTCTGGCCGCCTGGGCGGGACGCGGCGTGGTGGAGCTTGCCGACGTGCGCCGCGCCGCGCTGCTGGCCCTGCCGCACCGGCGCCGCCGTGGCCCGATGGACGCGCCCGGTCTGGACGAGGAGGAGTTGGACCGGATCCTGGGCAGCGACCCGGAGCCCCCGCCCGGCGGTGGGCCGCCCCCACCCAGCGGTGGGCGACCGCCGGACGGTGGCTCCCCGGACGGCGGGGCCGGGCCGCAGTGGGACGCCGACCGGGCGGGTGGCCCTCCGCACGGCGACGGCCGCGTGCCCGAGCCGACCGGCACCGGGGTGGGCGCTGCCTCACCGGCGGGCCCGGGGCGGTCCGGCGCGCCGGCGTCCTCGGGTGACCCGAATGCGCCGTCCGGTCTGACCGCGCGGGCAGCCGGCGCGCCGGACCGCGCCGGGGAGCGGACCGGCGCGACCGCGGCGGTAGGGCGCGGGGAGGTGGAGGGTCCCGGCCGGGTGTTCGCCCCGATCCTTCTCGAGCTGGCCGGCCTGGGCGCTGGTGCGCTGGGGCGCCGGAGCCGGGCTGAGACCGCCTCGGGCCAGCCGGTGAGCGACCGGAGTGAGCGCTCGCCGTACCCCACGGCCGTCGCCGTCGCTGCCACTCTGCGCGCCGCGGCGCTTCGCGCAGGTTTATCCACGTGGGGGGAGTTCGCTCCCCCCACGGCGCGCGCTCCGCGCGCCGGGGCAGATCTATCCATGTGGGGGGAGCTCGCTCCCCCCACGGCCCCCCAAGAGCGCCTGTGCCGGCCTCACCCTGATCCCCAAGAGCGCGTGTGCCGTGGTCGGGAGATACCCGTCAGTCGGCCGGTGCGGGTGGCAGGCGACGCGGCGGCGGTCGGCGGTGCCCGGCCGGCCGTGGTCGTCCGCCCCGGGGACCTCCGCTGGCAGGTGCGGGAGGGGCGCGAGGGGAACCTGGTGCTGTTCGTGGTCGACGCCAGCGGGTCGATGGCGGCCAGGCGGCGCATGGTGGCGACCAAGGGCGCGGTGCTGTCGCTGCTCCTCGACGCCTACCAGCGCCGCGACCGGGTCGGGCTGGTGAGCTTCCGCGGTGCCGGTGCCGAGGTGCGCCTGCCGCCGACCTCCAGCGTAGAGCTGGCCGCGCAGCGGCTCTCCGAGCTGCCGACGGGAGGGCGGACGCCACTGGCCGCCGGGCTGGCACGCGCTCGCGGCCTACTGGCCGCCGAGGCGGTGCGCGACCCCACCCGCCGTGCCCTCCTGGTGCTGGTCACCGACGGCCGCGCCAACGCCGTCGGCGGCGGTGCCGCCCTGCCCGCCGGGCGCCTCGCCGCCGGTCGCGCAGGCCGCCCTCCCGCCGTTCCCGGGGGCGGCCCTCCCGCC